>NZ_JAKRMR010000009.1:0-118652 GCF_022346205.1 Corynebacterium sp. ACRPZ | reverse complement strand
ACGATTGAAGTCGACACTCGGCGACGGCTACACCACCATCGCCGAACACCGACAAGCACTGAGTGCATAACAACGAGACAAAGTCCCCCAAATGCACTCCAAGAATTTGTCCGCATCCCCTTTTATGCCGAATAGCTGGAACCTTGTAGCTGGGAACAGCCGACTGGACCTCGGCCCCCACAGTAGCCGGGCCCCCGGCTGCCGCCCCCTTGACCCGACCAGCTACCGCAAACAGCAGAAACCGCAAAAGAGAACGCCCCCCCCGACAGCCACCCCAGACGCATAAAAAACGTCGATACCTTTGAATTACAAGCGTGTAACTTACCCACTGACAAGCGCAAATGCCCCTTAAAGGGCGTATCAAACCCCAAAACTTACCTTTTATTTTGCTTAGAAAGTTGAGTTAACGTTCCGGTAACCTGCACTTTCCCCGAATTTAAACGGGTCGAGCCGTTTAAGAGAGCCACGTCACCCCTCTCTCGGATACTGAAATGTTGTTCCTCTGCGCTACGCTATCGGTATGTTAAAAAATCGGAGGATAGCAGCGCTCACATGCGCAGTCGCAACTGCAGCGGCCGCGTTTGTCGTGCCTTCCGCCGGTGCAGCTACCGTGGGCGAACCCAGCGATGGCGTGTGCTCGCTGAAGGTGAATGACGCTGAACGTAAGTACATTGATTCGCTCGACCGCAGTGTCGGCGTCGGCGCATCTGATGAGCGGGCCCGCTGGGCGTCCGCGTTTGAGCAGTTGTACCCGGCTGCTCCGGACACCGTCGCACCGTTTTTGGAGTTGTTCACCGGCTCGTACGTGACCTACTTCAACAGCAACCTTGAGGCCAACATCGAGAACTGGGCTCAGCGAGTCGCTGAGGACACTGGGGCGGACATCGATTCTTCCCGCGCGTACTTCACGCAGGTGTGGAATTCGGCGGCGGTCAGCGACCACCAGGCGTTCGACATGACCAAGTACTGGAACATCATTGATACCGCTGTGAGCAACGGCGAGATCACTGTGCCGGCTCGCGACGGCTTCGCGGAGTTCGCGTTGATCCCGGACCGCGAGGGGCTGGTTGAGCAGCAGTCTCGCGATTACCCGGCCATGCCGAAGGACCAGGTCGAGGCGTGGGTTGATGCGTATGAGCAGCTGCCGGACGTGAAGCAGGCTCGTCGTGTGGCAAGGTTGATGGTGGCGTTCGAGGAGGCTCGTCAGACTTGTGCCAAAGGTGGCGGCAACGCACTGCTGCCTACCGACGGCCCGAACCCGGACGCCCCGACCACCACGCCGACGACAAGCACCAACGCGGTTCCGAGTGGGCAGGAAGGCAAGAGCAGGGACACAGTGACTCACACGGTCACCAACGGCAACGTCACCACTTCGGTGACCACCGACACTTTGACCAGCCTGACCGTATCCCAGACCACCCACAGGACTGAGCAGACCATGGAAGCCGCGTCCGGCGGCTCTTCCGCGAGCACGGGTACGATCATCGGTGTGATCGTGGCGATCCTGGTGGCCCTTGGCGCCGCAGGCGCAGCGTTTGCGCTGTCTGACCAGTAGCCGTATCTTGGCTCGGTGCGAAACACGCAGCAATCTCCGCAGCAAGCAGCGAAGCTCCCCGTCGTCCCGCTGACGGCGATGAGCTTCGCTGCTTTCGTGTACGTCACGTTCGAGATGTTCGCCATCGGCCTGATTTCTCCGATGGCGCGGGACCTGAACGTCTCTGAGGGCCAGATTGGCCTGCTCATGAGCGTCTACGCCGGTCTGGTCGCGGTAGTGACCATTCCGCTGATGCACGTCACGCGGAAGGTGAACAGGCGCTACCTGCTCATCGCCACCCTGGTTTTCCTGCTGGGCGGCATTGTCCTGCAGGCCACGGCCACGAGCTACGCCACGCTGGTGGCGGGGCGTGTGACGGCGGCGTTTACCCACGGGTTGTTCTGGTCGCTGGTCAACCCGGTCGCCGCGCGTATTGCGCCGCCGGGGCAGATGGGCAAGGCGGTGGCTGCGGTGTCGTTCGGGTCCACCCTGTCGATGGTGGTCGGCTCGCCGCTGACCACGGCGATGGGCTCGGCGATCGGCTGGCGCGCTTCCACCTGGGTGCTCGGCGCCGCGGTGGTAGGCGCACTGGTCATGATGGTGATTTCCCTGCCCAGCCTGCCCGCGAAGCCGCCGGCCCAGCAGGCTGACGCGCAGGCGACGAAGTCGGCCATTCCGTCTCTGGTCATCTACCTAGTGCTGGCCGTGATGGCGATCTTTGTCACCTTCACCTACCTGGCCCTGCTCATTGAGGCCACGGCCGGCCACCAGTTCGTGCCCTACGGCGTGGCGCTGTACGGCATCGCGGGCCTGGTCGGCGTGACCCTGTCCGGCCGCCTGGTGGATGCGCGCATGATCCGCCTCAACGGCATCGCCACTGCCACGCTGGTGGCCTCCGGCATCGCGGGCCTGCTCGCGCTGCACTACAACACGGGGATCGGCATGTTCGCGGTGATCGTAGTCTTCGGCATCGCCGCGGGCGCGCTGCCCACGGTGGCCACAACGATCTTCCTGTTCGCCGGCCAGCGCAACCAGGATCTGGCCAGCTCGGTGTACGTGGTCACGTTCCAGGTGGGCATCGCCTCCGGCTCGGCGCTGGGCGCCGCCACCGTGGACTTGGGCTACTTGGGCGGCACGCTGCTGTCGACGGCGGTGCTCGGCGCGTTGGCGTTTACCGTCATGGCCACCCGTTCCCGGTCCCTCCTGCGGTAGCGCGCGGGTTCCACGAACCGCCCGGCGGCCTCCAGCTCCAGGTAGCCGCGCAGAAACTCCGCGGTCTCGCCGGCGACAAACGTGCGCTGGCCCCACTCGGGCACGCGGAAGATGCCGTGCGGCACGCGCACGAGGTCGCGGCCGCGCAGCATCGTCGCGCCGATTTCCTGCAGCGAGGTCACGATGAACGCCTCGCCCACCGCGTACGCGACCACGTTGCGGTCGAAAGCGCGCAGCTTATCGACGGCGCTCCGCCCCGCCAGCCAGTAGCCATCGCCGGCCACGAGGGCGTCGTCACGCAATTGCGGAAGAGTGCGCACCTGGGGTCCGCACGACGAAAGTCCCGCCCTGCGCTCGATCTCCCTGGCTAAAAGAGAGGGGTCGAGCGGGGCGGGGCCGGAAGCGCGGTAGAACACCCGCGCCAGTTTAGGCGTATGCGGGGGCGTTGACGCCGAGTTCGAAGACTTCGTCGCTGCTCTCGATCAAGGAGCGGTCGTGGGTGACAAAACCGCAGGCGATGTTTCGCTCGGTGGTGAGCTGGCGCAGAAGCGCCACGATCTCCTGGGAGCGGTCGGCGTCGAGGGCGGCGGTGGGCTCGTCCGCAAGCAGAAGCGACGGCTCGCCCATGAGCGCACGCGCGATGCCGACGCGCTGGCGCTGGCCGCCGGACATCTCGCCGATGCGGCGGTCGCCCAGACCCTCCAGGCCGACGGTGGCCAGCAGCTCCTCGGCCCGGCCGCGGCGGGGTTTGATGCCCCGGACGTGGTCGGTGACCAGCAGTTGGTCGCGCACGTTCAGTGCGGCGATGAGGTTGGCCTGCTGGAAGATCATGCCGATCTTGTCGCGGCGCACGTTGTTGTCCACGGTCTGGCCGTTGAGCTTCGCGGTGCCGGAGTCCGGCTGAATCAGGCCGGCCGCCACAGACAGCAGCGTGGACTTGCCGGAGCCGGACTCGCCGACGATGAAGGTCATCTCGCCGGGCTTGGCGGTGAACTCCAGGTGATCCAGCACTGTGCGCATTTCCTGGCCGTCCTTGAATGCGACGGTGACATCGTTGAGTTCGAGCATTATGCGACACCTCCAAGAGCCGCCTGAGGGTTAACTTTCGTGATGTTGCGGGTGGCGATCAGGGCGCCGACCATGCCGAGCGCCCAGATGGCCACCGGGGGAGCGACCGCCGTGAGCGCGGTCAGGGAGAACGGGGCGCCGCCCTGCATGACAAGGCCCAGGCCGAACGCAGCGACGCCGCCGATGAGCGCGCCGATGCCCAAAATCACCGCGGCCTGGCCGAGGGCGTCCTTGAGCAGATACTTATTGGACGCGCCGATGGCCTTCAGGATGGCCAGGTCGCGGGTGCGCTGCATCGTCCACACGGTGAGGAAGGCGATGATCACCAGCGCGGCGATGGCGTAGAGGAAGCCCTGGATGAGCTTCAGCGAGCCCTGCTCCGAGGAGTACGCCGGCAGGCCGTCAAAGGCCTCCTTCAGGCTCACTCGGCCGTCGACGTCGTGGTCCGCCAGCAGCACCGAGCCGTCAGCGTCGGTGTGCATCGCCGCCTGCCAGAACTCCGTGGGCACCCACAGGACGGGGGAGTGGGAGAACGCGAGGTCCTCGCCAATCGCGCCGACGGTGATGTCGTTGCCGGCGACGGTCACGGTCTCGCCCTCGCCGACGTCGAGGGAGGGTGCGGCCACGGCTTCGTCGGAAAGCGTCTGGCCCCCTGGAAGTTCGGTGCCCTTAGGCAGCGACAGGATGGCCACGGCCGCGTCCTCGCCGTTGCCCTTGGTCATGAGCATCTGGCTGGCGCCGAGCGGGGTGAGCCCGTCGCGCGCCTCGACGCGGGAGGTGGTGAACGAGATGTCCTCCGGGTCCTGGAAGACCACAGACTTCGGGTCCAGCGCCTCCAGCGCGGACGTGTTCTGCTTGCCCAAGCCGGCGGTCAGGCCAGTGAGCACGACCACCAGCAGCGTAATCAGCGCCACGGTGCCTGCGATCAGCCCGAAGCGCCCCTTGGCTGACGTGATTTCTCTGATTCCTACGAACATGGTGTAAATCCTGCCGTTGACCTGCACCTTGATACATCGCGCTGGCGGTTGAAATCCCGCTCAACCGATCGGTTGATCTACGCTCAGACGCATGTTGTCCACCACCCGCCTGCTCGATTTTCTGCGCGTGAGCCTGCACGTGCTCGTCGCCGTGCTGCTCGCGGTGGGGCTCGTGGGGCAATTGCGTAGCGACGCCCCCGTGACCGCCCTCGCCCTGCCCCTGGCGTTCGCCTGCGTGTACATGGCCGGCACCGTCTGGCACTTCCACGGCAAGGACTACCCGGCGTGGGCGCCCTACGCGTGGCTCGCGGTCGTGGCGGCGCTGTGGGTGGGGCTGGTGCAGATGTCCGAAGAGTTCGTCTGGCTGGAGTTCCCGCTGGTCATGCTGGCCTGCGTGCTGCTGCCCGCGTGGTGGGAGCTCGCGGCCGCGGCGGCGTTTCTGGCCGTGGCGCTTTCCGCCACCGCCCCCGGCGGCGGGCCCGGCGCGGTCATCGGCCCCACCATCGGCACCGTGCTGGCGGTGATCATCGTGCACGCCTACCAGGCGCTGCGCGCGGAGGCGGACCACTACCGGCAGATGGCCGAGGACCTCAAGGCCGCCCAGCGCGAGGCCGCGAAGGCCGAGCACGCGGCGGGCGTGGCGGAGGAGCGGGCGCGTCTGGCGCGCGAGGTGCACGACACCATGGCGCAGGGCTTGAGCTCCATCGTGTTGCTGGGCCGGGCGATGGACAAGCAGCTCGATGAGGGCGACCCGGCGCGCGAGACGCTGGACGTGATCCGCTCCACCGCCTCCGACAACCTGGCGGAGGCGCGCCGTTTCGTCGCGGAGAACTCCGCGAACACGCAGGCCCCGGCGCGCGAGACACTGCCGGTGCGCTTGGAGCGCCTGGCGCGTCACGCCCAGGACCGCCAGCGCGCGCTCGGCGAGCAGCTCGGGGTCCGCGTCCAGGCCGTTGACCTGCCGGAACCGTGCGCGTCGGTGGCGGAGCGCGTTGTGCGGGAGGGCCTGAGCAACATCGTGCGCCACGCGGGTGCCTCGTCGGCGGTGGTGACCGTCGATAGGCTTGGTGCGACCGCAACCATCGACGTCTTCGACAACGGCCGCGGCATCACCGGCCCCGAGGGCTACGGCCTGCAGGGCCTGCGGGCGCGTGTGGAGGAGGCCGGCGGCGAGCTCACGGTGGAGGGCAACGTCCTCGCCGCAACCCTGCCTGTGGAGGAGAAATGACGCTGAACGTCATGCTTATCGACGACCATCCGGTTGTCCGCGCCGGCCTGCGCGCCGTGCTCAATTCCTTCGACGGCGTGGAAGTCGTCGCCGAGGCCGCCGACGGCGACGCCGAGGTGCCCGAGGGGGTGGACGTGGTGGTCTCCGACATCCAGATGCCCGGCGCGGACGGCATCGCGCTGACGCGCCGCCTGGTCGCCGCCGGCGGGCCGCCGGTGTTGATCCTGACCACCTACGACACCCAGGCGGACGTGGTCGCCGCGGTGGAGGCAGGCGCCATGGGCTACCTGCTCAAGGACGCGCCGGAAGATGAGCTGTACGAGGCGGTACGGAGCGCGTCGCAAGGCAAAAGGGTGCTCTCCCCGCAGGTGGCCAACGTGCTGGCGGACCGGCTGGTCAACCCGGCCGAGGCGCTCTCGGCGCGCGAGATTGAGCTGCTGCGCGCGGTGCAGACCGGCGCCTCCAACAAGGAAATCGCCCAGCAACTGTTCATCTCGCAGGCGACCGTGAAGACGCACCTGATCCACATTTATTCCAAACTCGGGGTGGACAACCGCACCGCCGCCGTGGAGGAAGCCCGGCAGCGCCGGATCATATAAGCTTGCCGCCATGAGCTTCATTGAGCTGAACGCGGGCCCCTGGCGCGGGGTCGCATTCCTCAGGGGCCTCGGCGGCCCCGACGACACCCCCGCAGGCTGCAAATCCTTCGCATGGCGGCACGACGGCACCGCGCGCCTCGGCGGCGTGCTCGAGCGCGCGCAGGTGCAAGTGCTTATCGACGCTGAAGCGGTCCCCGACAAGATCCAACGCGCCCAGCCGGACGCGTTCGGCCTGCGCAGCGTGACCACCGAGTCCGCTGGCGAGGCCTTCGTATTCGCCGGGCGCATGTTCGGCCGCTCCGGTGCGGTGGAAACCGACGAGCCCTGCGTGGCAGCGCAGCTGACCATCGCGCCGGAGACCGAACTGGCGGTCACGGTCTACGAGGAGTTCGAGTACGCCGTGGTCGCCCCCGACGGGGACATCACCGTGAACAACACCCCGGTGCCGCCGCACTCCGCCGGCATGCTGGACGCCGGCCACCGCACCCTGGGGCTGAAGAACCGCTCCGAGAACATCGCTCACGTGCTCATCCTGGGCGGGCAGCCGGCTTAGCGTTTGCGGCGGGTTTTCGCCGAGAGATTTGCCACACCTTACGCATTCGCCCAGCGGGGTGTGGTTTCGCACTGCATAATCGCAGCGTGCTTTGTATTTTCTTTGCCATTCTCGCCGTCATTGCCGTCGGCTACTTCATTGCCAAGAAGGTCCACGCGGCCTCCTCCATTTTCGCTGTCGGCGTGCTGCTGCTGATGATCGCCGCAGCCACCGGGCGCATTGACCACTCCACCGCGGACATCGAGTCCTCCGGCAACGCGTTCTACGACGAGCTGCTGATCATCGAGTCCCTGTTCAAGTCCCGCTTCGCCGGCACCGGCATGGCGATCATGGTGCTGTTCGGCTTCGTCGGCTACATGCGCCACATCGGCGCCGACGCCAAGACGGTGGTGGCGCTGTCCAGCCCGCTGCGCCGCTTCCACGGCTCCTACTGGCTCGTGCCCATCGGGTTTGCCGTCGCTACGCTGTTGTCCTTCGTCGTGCCTTCTGCCAGTGCGTTGTCGCTGCTGCTCGTGGCCACGCTGATGCCGGCGCTGATCGCCGCGGGGCTGACGCCGCTGACCGTCGGCGCGATCGTGGCCACCGCCTCCACCATCGCGCCGTCGCCGCTGGAGGCCGGCCTGATCCAGGGCGCGGAGCTGACCGGCATGACCGTCACCGAGTTCACCTTCGGCAACGTGGCCAAAGCCACCATCCCCGCGCTGGTGGTCATCGCGTTTGTGCACATGTGGTGGCAGCGCCACTGCGACAAGAAAGACCTGGTCAAGTCCGGTGCCGGCGCGTCGGACGCCGAGCTTGAGGCGGCCAAGGACAGCGAGTCCGAGCGCCGCATCCGCGAAGCCGTCGAGCGCGCCGAGGGCCTGCCCGGCTTCTACGCCATCCTGCCGCTTCTGCCGCTGCTGTTGATCATCGTCTCCGCCGCCCTGAACCGCCTGGGCGTGGTTTCCTTCGAGGCCGGCATCCTGCCGGTGACCGTGGTCTCGCTGATGGTGACCATGATCATCGAGGCCATCCGCCTGCGCGACGTCAACTACGCCACCGACTCCCTGCAGGAGTTCTTCAAGGGCCTGGGCGAGGGTGCCGCCGGCGTGGTCTCCCTGATCGTCGCCGCCGCCATCCTGGTGGAGGGCATCACGCAGATGGGCGTGATCGAGGCCCTGACCAACCTGGCCCAGGCCTCCTCCGGCGCCGCCGTGCTGATGGTGCTGGTGTTCGTGCTCGCCACCGCCGCGATGGCGCTGCTCACCGGCTCCGGCGTGGCGCCCTACTTCGCGTTCTCCGAGATGGTGCCCGGCATCGCCGCCGATTCCGCCGTGTCCGCCCCGCAGATGCTCACCTCCATATGGGCCGCCTCCAACACCATGCGCCAGGCCTCCCCGGTTAACGCGGCGGTGCTCATCGTCGCCGGTGCGCTGCAGGTCAACCCGATCGATGTGGTCCGCCGCACCGCCGTGCCGCTGACCGCGGGCGCGGTGACTGCCGTCGTGTGTGCCTTCCTGTTCGTGGTTTAGGCCGTAAGGTTGCCGGTATGACCGTTTCAGTGCTCATGATCGTGGAAGGCACCTCGCCCGAAATTTCCCGCTGCGTCAACGTCGAGGAAACGATGACGCTCGGCGAACTCTCCCAGATCATCGACGCATCCCTCGGTTTCACCGGCGCCGCCACCCACCTCTACGTCAGCCAGGAGGGCACGCAGCGCTCCGTCTTTACTGCCGTGCCCGGCCCCGGCGAGCACCAGGAAAACGAGCTCACAGTCGCCGAGATGCGGCCCATGACCTACGTCTACGACCCAGCCGCCAACTGGAACATCCACGTCGAGGTCCTCGGCCCCTCCAACATCGAGGGGCCTACGCCCATGCTTATCGACGCCGCCGGGCCCGACGTCGTCGAAGCCTGCTCGGGACCAGAGCTGATGACCACCTTCCGCAACCAAGCCCGCCTGCTGGCCGCCGGCATCGAGCCGGACTTAGAGACCATCACCCTGATGTTCTCCTACCTGCCCGTCATGCCGCCGGAGCGGATGCTCGACCGCATGACGCAGGCCGACCCGGTGTCCGTGGCCACCCGCATCGGCAACGTCGCCGAGGAGATGTTCTTCGACGAGGTCGCCGCCGCCGACGAGCACGGCGACGGCCCCGGCCTGGCCCAGCACTTCGACGACTTCCTCCAGTCCCGCCCCGACCTGCTCCAGATCATCGACATGGACCCGCACCCGGAGCGCAACCCCACCATGATCAACGCCGTGACCGAGTTCTTCGGCGACATGCTTGGCGGGCCGGACGGGGTAGAGGTGCCGGGCTCCTTCGACGATTTGCCCCCGCTCACCCTCACCGGTGTAGTCGAGCAGCTCGTGGAGCTGTTCGCCGACGGCGTCACGCTGAAAAGGGGACTCCTGCCGCTTGAGACTGCGCGCGGGATCGTCGCGATCACCGAGCTACGGGACCCCGACGAGGTCTCGGACGTGCTCGTGGAATCCGGGCTGCTGAAAAAGCGCAAGGGCGTCATCACCCTCACCAAGGCGGGCGAACAGTTCCTGGCTGACGATTCCACCCACAGGTTCTACGTCGAGCACTCGCTCCGCCTGTTCGAAGCACTGGTGGGGTGGGAGCTTTGGGAAGCCACCATCGAATGGTTCATCGGCGACGGCGGCGCCACGCCACCCGAGTCAATGGACTTCCTCATCCCCTGGCTCTACGCCTTCAACGTCGTGGAGGAAACCTCCCCCGGACACTCCCACCTTTCCGACCAGGGCCGCGCGATGATGCGCGTCCACCGCAATAACTACCAGCAGACAAAACGCTTCCGTAACGGCTAACCGCGCGGCCCGCCCCTCACCCCACCACCAGGTACAGCCCCAGCCCGCCGGTGCCGAGCATCATCGCGGTCAGCAAAAACACGGCGGCGGCGTTGGGGGCGCTGCGCTCGTCGGCAAGCGCGGAGGCTTCGAAGCGGTACGCGCGCCGGTTCAGCGCCACGATCACCAGCGCGCCCGCCGCCAGCACCACCGACGCCACCACGATCAGCGCCGGGTAAGCACCGGCCCACCGCAGCAGCGTGGCCGCGCAGACGAGCATGGCCAGCGCGGTGCGCGTCCAGCTCATGGCGGTGCGCTCCGGCTGCAGGCCGGGGTCGGCGACGGCGATCATGCGAGCAGGCTCACCGCCACAACCATCGCCGCGACGAACACCACCACGCACAAGACGGGGATGATGGCGGGGGCGGGCAGCGGCTCGTCGTGACGCAAGGCCCGCTCGATGCGCACCCACCGCACCGCCGCACCTGCGGAAATGGCCATGGCGATCAGAATGACCGCAGCGGCCGCGACCTTGCGCACGCCGGGTTCGATGCCGGGCAGCTCAAACGCCTCGAGCGCGATCCCGCCCGCGAGAAACGCCAGCGCGGTGCGGGTCCAGGCGAGGAAGGTGCGCTCGTTGGCCAGGGTGAAGCGCGGGTCGGGCTCCCCGCCGTCGGGGAAGACCCGCCTGGTAAACCATCCGCGCTCACTCATGCGCTCAACCCTAGCGCCGCCCACACAACCAGCACGACCGCACCGGCCGCGGCGATGCACCACAGCACCGTTGCGCGATTGCCTCTCGACGTCCCTCCGGCCGCCCCCGCCCCCAGCCACGCACCCACGACGTTGCAGAGCACGTCGTCAGTGTCGCTGTAGCCCCACGAGAACACGTACTGGGCAACCTCGATGCCGAGGCTGCACACCAGGCCGAACAGTACCGCCCGCCCCACCGACCCCCGGTACGCGACGAAGCCGACCGGCAGAAACAGCGCAATGTTGCCGAACAGGTTCAACCACGGGCCCCACCACACGCGCGCGTACTCGAAGGTCTCCAGCGGGTTCAGGCGGATCTGGCTGACCTGGTGCGACTCCGCCGACCACAACCCTGGGATGGACACGAACGCCTTGCCCACCGTGAACGCGAGCACGACCAGCGCGGTCACCACCGCCGCGACGTGGGTAGCGGCGTCGTTGGTTTTGCTCGTTGATTTCACCCGGCCCACCGTAGGCGCAGATTCTGCTTGCGGCTTGGATGGTGCATATGAAGTGGATAACCGTGGGGTCGCACTTCCCGCCGGCCCGCAGTTACAGTTATTACAGATGAACGATGGAAGGAGGACCCCATGTCCAACGCACTGCTTGGTCAGTTGGAGGGGAATTCGCTCGGCGAGGCGGAACTTGAGCGTCTGCGCGAATTCATACGCAAGGAACAAGATTCCCCGCTGGGTGTCCTTCTTCAGCGGGTCGCGGAGGCAAACGAAGACGGCATCACCGTGAACTTGCTTGCCGACGATGCGGAGCTCTCCCCGAACCAGGCTGCAAAGCTCATGAAAATGAGCCGCCCGCACCTGCTAAAGTTTATGAGGGACGGTGACCTTCCCTTCCACCTCGTGGGCAGCCACCAGCGCCTAAAGATGTCCGATCTCCGCGATTTCATGGCGACTCGTGAGGCTGGGGCGGAGTTCGTCGCCAACGCGTTGCACGACACCCATGATTCTGCGCATTCCAAATACTCGGGCGATGCCCTGTCGGAGCTGGAGGACCTCTAGGTGTACTGACCGAAGACGTTGGTCGAAAACTGGCGGCCTTGGGTGCGTTGGGTCTCAGGTCTAGTCTTCTAGCAGTGCCACCGGAGCGGGAACACCGCTGCGCCTGTCAACCAGTCAAGGCAGTCTTCGCGTTTGCAGCAGTTCGAAGACGGTTCGGGCGAAGTGTCAGACGGAGCTGATAAGCATGGCTCGTCCGGGACGCTCTGGCCGCAGGGAAAGGAAGGCGCTCGGGAATCATGGCTAAGTCCGTCTTCTACTCGTTCCACTATCTCCGCGACGTTCACCGCGTCCAGTTGGTGCGCAACATCAACGCCTTGGAGGGGCAGCCACTGCTGAACGCTCAGGGATGGGAATCAGTTCGCCGTCAGGGCGATCAGGCGATCAAGAACTGGATCCAGAAGGAGATGGCATACAAGAAGGCAGTGATCGTGCTCATCGGTCAAGAGACAGCCAGTCGCCCCTGGGTCAAGTACGAGATCAAGAAGGCATGGGCCGACAGGAAACCCCTTCTTGGCGTCCATATCCACGGACTGTCCTCGATGGGAAGCGTGGATTCCCTGGGGCGGAGTCCCTTCAATCCCGCTGCTGGCATCCCGGTCTTCGATCCGACCGTCCTGAGTTGGACCGGTGGCATCGATTCGAAGGCCACGTACGGCAAGTTGGTCGACAACTTGGAACGGTGGTCTGCGCAGGGGGTTGTGCGGCCATGATCGACGTTCAAGAGTGTCCCTTCTGCGAGATCGTGCAGCGGGAGGATCCGGATGCGCGGGAGGTGTATCGAGACGAACACGTAGTTGCCTTCTTCCCGCTGGAGCCTGCCACACTGGGGCACACCTTGGTGGTTCCCCGGCACCATATCTCGGACATCTGGAGTCTCGACGACGAGCTCGCGCGGCACCTAGGCGTTGCGACCACCCGATTGTCTCAAGTGGTCAAGCACGTGCTGCGTCCTGAGGGCCTCAACGTCATCCAGTCGAATGGGAGAGCTGCCACGCAAACTGTGTTCCACCTCCACGTTCACATCGTCCCTCGATGGAGCAACGACTCCGTTGGTCGCATCTGGCCGCCAATAACGAACTACACCGAGGAGCAGAAGGACGCTGCATGGGAGAAGCTGCGAATCGCTTGTCGACAGGTGCCGCCCTCATGACGGCCGCCGAAGGTGGTTCTGCGAAGGCCGAGGACGTGCGCAAGCACCTCGACTTCATCCAGGCGGTGGTCACCAGGATGTCAGCCGCCTCCGCGAATGCCAAGGCGTGGCTTCTCCCTATTGTGACTGCGACATATGGCTACGCGTTGACTCAACATGCAGGAACTGTCGCGCTCTTGGGGGTATTGGCGGCTGGACTATTCGGCTTCCTCGACGCGAACTACCTCCGGCAGGAGCAGGCGTATCGCGCGCTCTACGACGCGGTGGCAAATGGAACTCGCGATGTACCGCTCTTCTCCTTGGATGTTGCGCACGCTTCCGATCCGACTCCTGAGCCCGTTACCCGATGGGAACGCACCTTGGCGCGGCTCCACTGCTGGATCCCTCGCGGGCGCGTGTGGGCTTCATGGTCGATTGCACCCTTCTACGGGGTCCTTCTCCTGGTCGGCATGGCGATCTTCATGGCTGCCTAGCAGTTGACTTGGCCTCAATGCCCGTCAATCGTGAGAAGGGTGGCTGGTTGCCGCAGGCGGTGTGGGGGCGGTGGTGGTTGTAGTAGTGGAGCCAGCCGTCGAGCTCTCCGCGGCGCTCGGCCTCGGAGGTGTAGCAGCGTGCGTAGGCCCAGCCATCGGCCAGGGTGCGGTGGAAGCGTTCGATCTTCCCGTTGGTCTGGGGTCTGTAGGGCCGGGTCCGCTTGTGTTTGATGTTCTTCACCAGCCCAACCCGGTCAGCGTGTCGCAACCCGGCTACCACACTTGGTGAGGAAGAGCTGCTAAAGTGGTTCGGCGATGGCCCGAGCACGTCCTTGTTCCTAACCGTCGTGCGCTGGGGTCCGCGTGGACCGAGGGTGTCAGGAAGTTTGTGTGTGAGGCTCTGATCTAGAAGGAGTTTCACCGATAATGACTACGGTGTCACCGAAGAAAAACCATGACCCGGCAAAGGTCAATGAGATCAGCGAGAAGCTGATGGAAAATCCTGAGCTCGCCAGCTTGATCAGCGAGCTGTCGACCTCCGCTGATGATGCAAGCGAGCTGGTCAAAGGCCTGCTGCAGGCATCGATCAACGCTGGTCTGCAGGCGGAGATGGATGCGCATTTGGGCTATAGCCATTCTGACCGCAAGACGAAAGCCCAAGTCGAATCCGCACAGGGCAACAATCACCGCAATGGGTCGTACACCAAGACCGTCAATTCTGGCTACGGCGCGGTGGACGTGACCGTGCCCAGGGATCGTGCCGGCACGTTTGCGCCAAAGATGGTGCCCAAGGGTGCACGCCGACTGACTGAGCTCGATGACATGATCGTCTCGCTGTACGCCGGCGGGATGACGGTGCGTGATATTCAGCACCATCTGGCAACCACGCTCGGGGTGGATATGAGCCCGGATACGATCAGCACCATTACCGATGCGGTGTTAGACGAGGTCATGATCTGGCAAAACCGCCAGCTCGACGAGTTTTACCCGGTGATCTTCCTCGACGCGCTACGCGTCAAGATCCGTGACGGCCACCGCGTGGTCAACAAGTCCTGCTACATGGCGGTTGGTGTCGACATGGACGGCATCAAGCACATCCTGGGATTGTGGATCGCTGAAAATGAAGGTGCCGCATTCTGGGCATCGGTGTGCGCGGATCTGGCCAACCGCGGTGTCCAGGACGTGTTCATTGTCTGCTGCGACGGGCTCAAAGGCTTGCCGGAAGCCGTGGAAGCCACCTGGCCGAATTCCATGGTGCAGACCTGTATCGTGCACCTGATTCGGGCTGCGAACCGGTGGGTGTCGTATCAGGACCGCAAAGGTGTCTCCCGGGCGCTGCGTGAGGTCTACACGGCCACAAACGAGGACACCGCCCGTGCCGCCTTGGATGCGTTCGAGGCCAGTGAACTGGGCCGGAAATACCCGCAGTCGGTCAAAGTTTGGCGCGACGCTTGGGAGCGGTTCGTGCCGTTTTTACAGTTTCCGCCGGCGGCACGCCGGGTGCTCTACACCACGAATTCGATCGAGTCGCTGAATGCTGAACTGCGGAAAGCTACCCGTAACCGCGGGCAATTCCCGAACGATACCGCGGCGCTGAAGACGCTTTGGTTGATGATCTGCAACATCGAAGACAAGCGCGCTGCGCAGCGAGCCAAGAAAGCGAAGCGCGACGTTGAGTGCAACGGCTATATTGAAGGAGCGAAAGCCACCGGGTGGAAACAAGCCATCAACCAACTAGCCGTGGCTTACCCCGACCGATTCGCGGACTACTTGTAAACCAAACCCCCGCACACAAAGAATCGGACACCCTCCGTGGACCGCTCGGCCAGCGTCCATCCAGTCAGGAGGCAGTCAGCAGATGTTCGACGACAACGGCTCATTCCTACTCGCCATGTTCGAGTTCTTCATCTTCTTCGCATGGCTCATGTCCCTGTGGTGGATCTTCGGAGATCTCTTCCGCAGCAAGGACCTCGGCGGCTTCGCGAAGGCGCTGTGGGTGGTGTTCATCATCGTGCTGCCGTTCATCGGAATGCTCGCGTACCTGCTTGTTCGAGGTCGGGGGATGACCGACCGCGCGGTCGAGGCGCGCCAGGAGCTCCAGCAGCGGCAGGATGAGTACATCAAGTCCGTCGCCGGCGGCTCCGCCGGATCGAGCCCGACCGATGAGATCGCCTCGGCGAAGGCCCTTCTCGACTCGGGAGCGATTACCCAGCAGGAGTTCGACCAGATCAAGGCAAGGGCGCTCTCCTCGGTCTGACCCTGGTCCGCTCCCTCGCCAGCCGCAGCGTCGCGGTCCGAGGGCGACCATCCGGCGCGGCCTTGTCGCGGGGCGAATTCGCGGTTCGCCGGACGCTGGCCAGCTTGGCTCCTAGGCTCCGGGTGCCGCGCCGCCATCGAGGGGGCGCCACCTGACCTTGGGGGTCACTCGATGGCTCTGGTTGTGCACCGGTTCACAGCGTAAGGTCGCGCCCGCCACCCGCGGCGCCGCTTGGTCCAAGTGTGCCGGCCCGCCGCATACCTTGCAATGCAGCTTTCACTTCCGAGTGGAAGTGGTCGTGGATTGCCACATAGACAAGCCAGGCATACTCGCCTCCCGCGTGCACTACAGCGCCGCGCCAGCTGGCCGCGCCGTGTCGCGCGACTCGAAGATGGGATCCGCGAAACTGCGGTGCCGTTCGAAGATGCCCTGGTCGAATCTCTTCTGAATGTAGGTGGCTAATGCGAGCTCCTCTTGGGCGTGTGAAACCGCCTCCCGCAGGTAGTTGACCTGCGTATCTGGATCGTCGACTCGCGTTGCACATCGGTACGCCGCGGCAGTTCGCGGGGGAAGTTTGTCAGATCCGTTGAGCGTCTTCAGCACCCTAGTCGTCGGCCGCACGGAAACCATGACACCAGATTAAACTGTCCGCAGACATCAGCCTGTGCGCCTATGCTGGCGGCCATGAATCGCAGCTTGATTGTCACTGAAAATGGACCGGAGATCATAGAGCCGCAAGCGGCGTTCGCGGGTGAGGGCGACACCCTGATCAACGTGAGCCACTCGTCGGTGAACTACAAGGACGCGATGGCGCTGTCCGGCAACCGCGGCATCCTGCGCGAACTGCCGACGGTGCCGGGCATCGACGCGGTGGGCACCCTCGAGGACGGCACGCTGGTCACCGTCAACGGCCGCGGCATCGGTGAGCGCCGCCACGGCGGCTACACCCCGCAGATGCGTATCGACGCTAAAGACATCACCCGCGTGCCCGAGCGCTTCTCCGCGTTCGAGGCGGCCGCGATCGGCACCGCGGGCTACACCGCAGCACTTTCGGTCGCAGGTCTGGAGCGCGTCGCGCTTTCGCCTCTCGACGGCCCCGTGCTCGTCACCGGCGCCACCGGCGGCGTCGGATCTATCGCGGTGCAGCTCCTGGCGGCGCGGGGGTATGAGGTGTGGGCGTTGACGGGGCGCGTCGATAAGCATGGCGCCTGGCTGAAGGAGCTCGGCGCCGCTGAGGTTGTGGACCGCGCCGAGTTCGCCGAGGCCGGCAAGCCGCTGCAGAAGGCTCGCCTGGCCGGCGTGGTGGACACCGTCGGCTCCACCGTTTTGGCCAACGCGCTGTCGCAGCTGCAGTGGGGCGGCGTGGCCACCGCCTGCGGCATGGCCGCCGGCAACGACCTGCCCGCCAGCGTCCTGCCGTTCATCCTGCGCGGGGTGCAGCTGGTGGGCATCAACTCCGTCGACGCGCCGAACAAGCTTCGCGACGAGGCGTGGTCGCTCCTCGACGAATCCGTAGACACCAACGCCATCCGCACCGAAGAAGTCGGATTGGACGGCGTTAAAGAAGTTGGGCGTTCGCTGCTCGATGGTGGGTGGAGCGGACGCGCCGTCGTTACGCTGTAGCTTCCTTGGGCACCGGACCGCCGGAGATCTGGCGGTACGCGTGCGCCGCGGCGAGCATGGTGCCGGGCATCGTGACAATCAGGCCGACGAAGAACAGCGCCGCACCAACGATGTTGATCAACCCGGCGAGCACCACGAAGCCCAGGATCTTCAGGTAATTCGACGCGCCAGCCTTGAAACCGGCGGAAATAGCGTTGCCGAACGAGCCGTTATTATCCGCCGCGTACCACGCCTGGAACGTGAAAAACGGCAGCACCAGCAGGCCAATCACACCCGTGACGGCCAACGCGCCCAGAATCGGGCGGACGATGTTCCACATCTCCTCCGGGGTGAGGTTTTCCAGGTTATCCGGCAGCGTGGACGGGTCGATGGTGGTCAGCGCGCCGAACGCGAGCACCATGAGCAGGATCATGGAGACGATCATCGCTACAACGCCGAGCAACGCCGTCACGCCCAGCGTCTTGCCGTACGCCGGCGCCTTCGCCTCGTTGTACGTGAACTGCTTCACCAGCGTCTGCTGCAACGCCACGCCAACCATCCACGGCGCGAGCAGCAGCATGCCGATCGAGCCGATGGCTGCACCCGGGCCCGGCAAAAACAGGCCCAGCACCGCGAGCACCGTGTAGGCCACGCCCAGCGGGATCCACAGCTTGGCGTTGGCGAACAGCGCCTTGCCGCCCCAGCTCAGCGCCTCCATGACCTCGAGCTTGCCGGTGCCCTTCACGTGGAACCAGCCGTTCGACGCCGGGTCGTTGATCGGGTGCGGCGAAGCGCCGTCGCCGGGGACGTTGTCGGTGAGCTGCTGGCCGTGGAAGCGCAACGCGGAGGCGCCGGCCATCGACGCCGCCGAGTTCACCTCGAACGCGTCGTAGGTGCTTTCGGTGTTCGGGCTGCTGTAGGCCGGGTAGTCGCCGGCCCGGTCGCCGGTGTCGCCGGTGCCGTTTTCCGGGTGGCTGCCTTCCGGGTGCTCCGGGTACGGCTCGTACCCGCCGCCGTTATAAGGGGTGGACATGCACTCATCCTTCGTGATCGTGGGTTCCGTTCACTTGGGACTTTATCAGTCACACCAGTCACAGACCCGGGCGGCAGGCGGGGCCGGGCCGGCCGGGCTCCTGACACATCACGGCAGCCGTTTGCGCCGACCTGGGGGTTTGCGGGCCGCCTGACAGATTCGGCCGCGATGTGTCGGGAGGGGTCGCGGGGCAGGGCCCGGCCCGCCCGACTTTCGCCGCCCGGGCAAATTCATTCACCGCGCGATGAATAGATCACTCTCGTGGGCGTAGCGACCTGGGGAAAATGAACAATTCAACCACTCAAAAAGGGATTTGTTCACCGAGGAGGCCCCGGCGGGTGAATAAATTGGGGTCGGGCGGGCCGGGGCCGGGCGGCCCCCGCCCCAAAGCCCAAGTCCCCTACTTCACCACCAGGTTGACCATGCGGCCCGGGATGGCGATGACCTTGACCACGTTCTTCCCGGCGATGAGGCTGGCCACGCGGTCGTCGGCAAGTGCTGCGGCCTCGAGGTCGTCCTTGGAGGCGTCGGTGGCGACGTCGATGCGCGCCTTGACCTTGCCGTTGATTTGGACGGGCACTTCCACGGTGTCGTCGACAAGCCATTGCTCCGAGAACTCCGGGAACGGCTCGAACGTGATGGTTTCAGAGTGGCCCAGCACCGACCAGAGCTCTTCGGCGATGTGGGGCGCGAGCGGCGAGACCATCTGCACCAGCGGCTCGACGGCGGCGCGCGGCGCGCCGTTCGGGTAGGTCTTGGTCAGGTAGTTGACGTATTCGATGAGCTTGGCGGCGACGGTGTTGTCGCGCAGGTGCTCGTAGTCGTCGCGCACGCCGGCGATGGTGCGGTGCAGGGCCTTGGAGTCCTCGTCGGTGAGCGCGGTGTCCACGACCGACGTCTCACCGGTCGCCTCGTCCACAACCAGGCGCCAGAGGCGCTGCAGGAAGCGGTGCGCGCCGACGACGTCCTTGGTCGCCCACGGGCGGGAGGTGTCCAAAGGCCCCATGGACATCTCGTAGACGCGCAGCGTGTCGGCGCCGTACTCTTCCACCACATCATCGGGCGCGACGGAGTTCTTCAGGGACTTGCCCATCTTGCCGTACTCGCGGTTGACCTCTTCGCCCTGGTAGAAGAACTTGCCGTCCTTTTCCTCCACCTCGGCGGCCGGCACGTACACGCCGCGCGAGTCGGTGTAGGCGTAGGCCTGGATGTAGCCCTGGTTGAACAGGCGGCGGTACGGCTCCTGGGAGGTGACAAAGCCCAGGTCAAACAGCACCTTGTGCCAGAAGCGGGCGTAGAGCAGGTGCAGCACCGCGTGCTCCACGCCGCCGACGTAGAGGTCCACGCCGCCCGGGTCGCCTTCGCCGTGCGCGTCGGGGCGCGGGCCCGTCCAGTAGCGCTCGTTCTCGATGTCCACCAGCGCGTCGGCGTTGGTCGGGTCGATGTAGCGCAGCTGGTACCAGGAGGAACCGGCCCACTGCGGCATCACATTCGTGTCGCGCCAGTACTTCTGCTTGCCGTGGCCCAGGTCCAGCTCCACCTCGACCCAGTCGGTGGCCTTAGCCAGCGGCGGGGCGGGCTCGGAGTCGGCGTCGTCGGGGTCGAAGGCGACGGGGTTGTAATCCTCCACCTCCGGCAGCTCCACCGGCAGCATGTCCTCGGGCAGCCCGTGCGCCTGGCCGTTCTCGTCGTACACAATCGGGAACGGCTCGCCCCAGTAGCGCTGGCGCGCGAACAGCCAGTCGCGCAGCTTGTACTGGATCTTCTCGGAGCCCCTCTGCCTATCGACGAGCCAAAGGATCGCCCGCTCAATAGCCTCACCCTTGCCCAGGCCGTTGAGATCCAGGCCGTCCTCGTTCGCGGAGTTGATGTGCTCCGCGTCGCCGGTGAACGCAGCCTCGGTGACGTCGCCGTCCAGCACCGGGGTGATGGGCAGGCCGAAGACGGTGGCGAACTCGAAGTCGCGCTCGTCGTGCGCCGGCACCGCCATGATGGCGCCGGTGCCGTAGCCGGTGAGCACGTAGTCGGCGATGAAGATCGGGACCTCTTCGCCGCTGACCGGGTTCACGGCATACGAGCCGAGGAACACGCCGGTCTTTTCCTTGTTCTCCTGGCGCTCCACGTCAGACTTCGCGGCGATCGAGCGCAGGTAGGCATCGACTGCCTCGCGCGGGGTGTCGGTGCCGCCGGTCCAGCGGCTGTCTACGTCGGAAGGGTAGGAGGCGGTGACCAGCTCGTCGACAAGCGGATGCTCCGGCGCAAGCACCACGTAGGACGCGCCGAACAGCGTGTCCGGGCGGGTGGTGAAGACCGTGATGTCGCCGGCGGGGGAGGCGAAATGCACGTCCGCGCCGCGGGAACGACCGATCCAGTTGCGCTGCATGCTCTTGACCTTTTCCGGCCATTCGAGCAGGTCAAGGTCGTCGAGCAGGCGGTCCGAGTAGTCGGTGATGCGCATCATCCACTGGCGCAGGCGCTTGCGGAAGACCGGGTAGTTGCCGCGCTCGGAGCGGCCCTCGGCGGTAACCTCCTCGTTGGCCAGCACCGTGCCCAGGCCCGGGCACCAGTTGACCATGGAGTCGGAGAGGTAGACCAGGCGGAACTCGTCGATAGCCTTGTGCTTCTCCGCGGTGGTCAGGTCGCGGAAGTTGCGGCCGTCCTTGGTGGTGCGGGCGCCGGACATGAGGTCCTTGACCAGGTCCTCGATCGGGCGGGCCTTCTGCAGATCCTCATCGAACCAGGCGTTGTAAATCTGCAGGAAGATCCACTGCGTCCACTTGTAAAACTCCGGGTCCGTGGTGGCCACGGAACGGCGCGGGTCGTGGCCGAGGCCCAGCATGGCCAGCTGGCGGCGCATGTTCGCGATGTTCGCCTCGGTGGTCACGCGCGGGTGCGTGCCCGTCTGGATGGCGTACTGCTCCGCGGGGAGGCCGAAGGCGTCGTAGCCCAGCGTGTGCAGCACGTTCTTGCCCAGCATGCGGTTGTAGCGCGCGAACACGTCCGTGGCGATGTAGCTCAGCGGGTGGCCCACGTGCAGCCCCACGCCCGAGGGGTAGGGGAACATGTCCTGGACGTTGAGCTTGTCTGTGGGCAGCTCCTCGCCGGTGGCAAGGTCGCCGACCGGGTTCGGGGCATAAAACGTCTGGTTGTCGCGCCAGTACGCCTGCCACTTCTGCTCAATGGTGTTGGCCAGCTCGGCCGTATAGCGGTGCGGGGTCGCCTCAGTCATGGTTATGCAGTGTAGTTAAGGGCATTTGGATGCAGGCGCCCGGCGCGGGGTCCGGGGCGGAGCAGGTTCTGGGTGGGCTCTCGGTGGGGGCGGGTTCTAGGTGGTTTTGTACGAATCGACAATTCAGACGAGCGTCCAGATTTAACACTGCAGGTAGAGAGCTTATGCACTGTTTCGCATGTAAACTTTTACAAAATCACAGTTCCTGCCGCTCGAGTTCCGACAGTCTCGACCCACTTTTCGTTGGCAATTACCAATAGTTGGTCCACCCGAAATTGTCCGCAATGCGGAGTCCGCAACCGCGCCAACGTACCGCGAGCCACACCGCTATGGTCGCAAATATGCAGCTCTACACCATCGGCTACAGCAAGAAGACCGCGGAGGAGTTCTTCAACATCCTCCGGGACAACGGCGTAAAGCAGATCGTGGATATCCGGCGGCACAACACGAACCAGCTCGCCGGCTTTACCAAGAAGTCCGATCTGCCCTGGTTCCTCGACACCATCGCGGGCATCGGTTACTCCCACGAGCTGTCGCTCGCACCCAGCGAGGAACTCATGCGCGCGTACCGCAAGGAGGGCCTACCGTTCGACACGTTTGCGAAGCGGTTGCGCGCCGAGTTCGCGGAGCGCACAATGCCAAAGCTTATCGACGGCTCCGCCCTCCTCTGTTCAGAACCCGACCCCGCCGTGTGCCACCGATCCGTGGCGGCGGATTACCTGGTCGAGCACGGCGACTTCGAGGTCGTGCACCTCTAGGCGTTAACCGGCGAACATCTGCCAGATGGCGACACCCATGATGACCACGCCGAGCACGAACACGAACCAGGTTTCCGGCTTGTTGGCGTAGCGCTGGTAGTCCTTGGCGTAGCGGAATAGCAGCATCGGCACGATGTACACCAGGAAGGTGATGAACACGCCGCCGACCACGGAGATCAGGTCCAGGATCGACGGGTTGAGGATGCCGGCGATCACCGTGGTGACAAAAATGAAGACGTAGATGCCCCAGCGCAGCTTCTTCGGATCCATGCGCTCAGCGACGCCAGGGGCCACGGCACGTACCAGGTACGTGGTGCCTTCCTCGGCGCCCATGACGTGGCCGAAGTAGGACGACGCAATCGCGCAGAGGGCAACGATCGGGGAGAGGATCGCTAGGAACGGCGTGTGGGTCTCGTTGGCCAGGTAGGACAGCACGGGGATGTTCTGCTCGCGGGCGGCGTCCATGCCGTCGGCGCCCAGCGCCAGGGTGCAGGACCACACGAAAAACATGGTGAACACCACCAGCAGCGCGGTGGTGATGAGCTCGGTCTTCGCCACGGCCTTCTTGGTGGACTCCAGGTCATCCGGGTACTTCTTCTGCACGTCCAGAGCGAACTGGGACATCGCCGGCATGTGGTTGAAGGAGAACACGAACACCGGCAGGATCAGCAGCATCGCTTTCCAGAACGGCACGTCGGACTCGTAGGAGCGGAAGCTGGCCAGGTCCCACTGGGGGATGAGGTAGAACGACACCGCGGCCAGCGCGATGATCAGGGGGTAGACCAGCAGGTTGGCAAACGCCAGGGTGGCCTTCTTGCCCAGCGCGTAGGCGCCGGTGAGCACGCCGACGCACAGGATGGCCATGAGCCAGCGCGGCACCTCAGGCCCGCCGAGCTGATTGACCACGAAGCTGTCCATCGTGTTGGTGATACTCACGCCGTAGATGAGCACGATGGGGTAGATGGAAAGCCAGTACATCAGGCCCGTCATCAGGCCGCGGTTGCGGCCGGCGAGCGCGGTGACCACCTGCAGCACGTCCAGGCCCTTGACCGGGGAAGCGGCCACGATGCGGGCGTAGGTGCGGTGCGAGAAGAACACCATCGGGCCGATGAACAGGGTGATCAGCAGTAGGGGGACGAAGCCGAAACTGCCGGCGTCGATAGGGAGGAACAGGATGCCGGCGCCGACAGCGGTGCCGAACAGGGTGATAGCCCAGGACAGGGTGCCGCCGTCGGGGACGGCGCCGGACCGGTTTTCCTCTACCTGCCGTTTGTCGGCGACGGTGAGGTGGTCCAAATTGAACTCTTTGCCCGCTGTGGTCAAAGGTACTCCTTAAGATGTGAGTGGTTTAAGCCACACGGAATCATAAAACACCACGACTCGCAGCAATAACTGGGGAGACCACGGGTGTACACCACGGCCTCTTGCGGACAGCCGTCTCGGCGCAGGATATATTGACTATTGTTGTTTCCCGCCCCTGAACAGGAGTTTCCCATGAAGAAGTTCACCGCCGCTGCGGTTGCCGCCACGATGGCCGTTTCCCTGGCGGCCGGCCCCGCAGACGCCGCGTCCAACACCATGGCCGGCAGCAAGAACACTCCGGTGTGCAAGCTTGAGCTCGACGGCATCGGCTCCAAGAGCGTCACCCAGGAAATCGTGGCGGAGAAGGGGATCGAGGGCGTGGAGCTGAACAAGCTCACCGGCATCCAGCGCACCGCCGCGGCCGTCGGCGAGGCATTCGGTTCCACCGACACCGCGGCGCAGCAGAAGGCGAACAACGCCCAGGCTGTACAGGCGTGCCTGGACGGCGAGGACTACAAGTCCGAGCCGCTGGAGGCGGGCATCAAGGGCGGCATCATCGCCACTGTTGTGCTCGCGGTGCTCGGCCTAATCGCGAACTTCGCGCTGCAGTCCGGCGCAATCCAGCTGCCGAAGCTCGGCCGCTAATACGTGGTGTAGAAGACGCTGGTCATAGCGCTATTTTACGGCAGGAACGGGCGAACAGCAGGCTGTCTTACGTGCTAACAGGCAGTCCCGCGCGCCGCCATGCGGTAAGGAACTGATCAGTCTCTGCCTCGTCGGTAATGCTCACGCGCGCTCCCGAATCTGGGTAGCTGCGGATGATGATGCCCTCGGCACTGATCTTCTGCTCAATCTCAGCGCCGTTCACGCCTGGAATCCAGACGAAGTTTCCGTGAGAACGCTGTACGCCGAGCTCCTCAGAGACCCGGTCGCGCTGGGCTTGAGTCTCTTTAACTCGCACCATGAGTTCATCATGCGCCTCCAGCGACGCGACGGCTGCAAGCTCCGAAAGTTCGGTGACAGTGAGCGGAAGCGCAACTAGACCGAGCGAGCGAATCAGCTCCGGGTTGCCGAAGCCGTAGCCGACACGCAACCCCGCCAAACCGTAGGCCTTAGAGAAGGTACGCGCACCGATAAGGTTTGGATACTTCGCGATTTCCTCGACGCCGTCCGGAGTGTCCTTGGCATCGTTGAACTCGTAATACGCCTCATCCAACACCACCACGATGTCTTCCGGAACCCGCCGCATGAATTCAGTGAACTCGTCTTTGGTGATGGTCAGGCCGGTGGGGTTATTCGGGTTGCAAATGATGATGAGGCGGGTGCGGTCTGTGATTGCGTCTGCAACCGCATCCAAATCAATCGCCTCATCCTCGCCGAGTGGGACCTGGACCGGGGTGGCCCCGCCGACGCGAGCGTAGAGCGGGTATGCCTCGAAGCTGCGCCAGGGAAAGAGGACCTCATCGCCTGCCGCACACGTCATCAGTACGGCCTGCTGGATCACCGCCGACGCCCCGGGCGCGACCGCAACCTGCTCTTCCGATAGACCTAGGCGATCAGCCAACGCCTTTCGCAACACCGGCGAGCCGGAGATGGGGTACCGGTTCGCCCGCAACGCCGATTCACGGATCGCTTCTAGCGCGGTAGGCAGGGGCCCGAAGTTCGCCTCGTTGGCGGACAGCTTCAATTTTGTTTCGTCGGACTTTCCGGGCTTGTAGTCCGGGAAGAGGGAAAGATCTGCACGAAGCACAAGCGGTCCTTTCTTAGAACATTTGCCAGATAGTCACGCCCATGATGATCAATCCCATGATGAGGACGAAAATCGTGTCTGGACGGCGAGCGTAATGCTTGAACGCGGTGGCCTTGTTAAACAGCAGGTTGGGCACGATGTAGACGAGGAAGGCGACGAAGATGCCGCCGACCGCGGAAATCAGCGTCAGAATCGACGGGTTGAGCACTGCCACCAGAACCGTAGTCACGAACACGAAGACGTAGATGCACCAGCGCAACGCCTGCGGGTTAATCCTGTCCGCTACGCTCGGAGCCGCCACGCGGATGAGGTAGGACGTTCCTTCCTCGGTGCCCAGCATGTGGCCGAAGTAGGAAGATGCGATCGCGCAGATGGCGATCACCGGGCTGATCACCGCCATGAACGGGGTGTTGGTGACATTGGCGAAGTAGGACAGGATCGGGATGTTCTGCGCGCGGGCCTCATCCATGCCCTCCGCACCGAGGGTGAGCGAGCAGGACCACACGAAGAACATGGTGAAGAACACGAGCATGATCGCGGTGATCAGCTCAATCTTGGACACTTCGCGCTCGGTGGCCGCGACGTCGCCCTTCTTCTTCTTTTGCACGTCGAGGGCGAACTGGGACAGCGCCGCCATGTGGCTGAAGGAGAACACCATCACCGGCAGAAGCAGCAGCATGGACTTCCACAGCGGAGTGCCAGATTCGTACTCCATGAAGCCGGCGAGGTCCCATTTAGGAATGAGGTAGATGGACACCGCGGCGAGGGCGATGATGAGGGGGTAGACAAGGATGTTGGCCAGCCACAGGGTTGCTTTCTTGCCCAGGGCGAACGCACCCGTCATCAGGCCCACGCAAATCGTGGCGAGCACGACACGGTTCACGTGCGGCCCGTTGAGTTGGTTGACGATCATGCTGTCCACCGTGTTGGTGATGGAGATGCCGTAGATCAGCACCGTCGGGTAGATGGCGAGCCAGTAGAGGATGGCTGTAGCCAGGCCGCGCTTGCGCCCGGTTAAGGCTGTGACGACCTGCAAGACATCCAGCCCTTTTTCCGGGGACGCGGACACAATGCGCGCATACGTGCGGTGGGAGAAAAACACGAGCGGCAGCACGAGGAACGTGGCAATGAGTAGCGGCCAGAATCCGAAACTTCCGGCATCAATGGGCAAGAACAGAATGCCGGCGCCGACAGCGGTGCCGAACAGCGTGATGGCCCAGGACAAGAAGTTGCCGTCGGGAACGTCTCCAGCCCGGTTTTCCTTGATCACCTCAGCATCAGCCGCCGAGAGCTGGTCCATCTGAAACTCGGCTCGGGACTGCGCGATGTGTTCGTCGCTGTGCAGCTCAGGCAGACCGCCATGTATCTTTTCGCCGGAAGAAGACCGGCTAAACGTAGTGGACATAAGTGTGGATCCTTTTCGTAGGGGCTATTGCCATCTGAATTGGTTGGTTTGAATCAGGTGAGCATCAGCGTTCATCGGGTGCGAGCTTGCCAACCGCCAACTCTTCGACCACCCGGGTAAGCAAAGCCAGTCCGGTGAGGCAGTCTTCATCCGTGGTGTACTCGGCCTCGTTGTGGGAAATGCCGTCGACGCTGGGGATGAACAGCATGACGGTGGGGTAGTGCTCCTTCATGTTCGTTGAGTCGTGGCCCGCCACCGTGAAGATCTCTTGGTGGGACAGTCCGAGTTCCTCTGCGCACGTGCGCGCCAGCTCTACGCCGGCCTCGGGGTAGGGGTTGAGCGCCCATTCGTGTGTGAGCTCGAGGTCGACATCGACCTTTGCCTCGTCGGAGGCGGCGGCAACGATCTCGTCCACACGCGCCCGCGCCTTCTCCAGCACCTGCGCGGAAGGGGAGCGCAGGTCGACGTTGAAGCGGACCTCGCGCGCGATGGTCACCGGCGAGTTGGGCTCCAGCGTGAGCTGCGAGACCGACGCCTGCAGCTGCCCTTCCTCAAACTCTTCTGTCAGGCGGCGCACGCCGGCAATCACCAACGAGGCGCCGAACAGGGCATCGCGGCGGTCCCGCATCATGGTGGATCCAGTGTGGCCCTGCTCGCCGCGAACTGTGGCGGCGAACTTGCTTGCGCCCCAGGTGGCGGTGACCAGGCCGATTTGGTTGCCGTTATCTTCCAGCTCCCGGCCTTGCTCGACGTGGATTTCGGCGTAGGTGGCTACCTTTGGGGCGTCGATAAGCGGCGCCCACTTCGCCGCATCAATGGCCTCGCCCGCTGTAACTCCCTGCAGGTCTGTGGCTTCACGCGCCACCCCGAGGTCGAGGAAGCCGGTGAAGACTGAGCTGCCCATCATCGACGGGGCGAAGCGGGAGCCTTCCTCGTTGAACCAATTCACCACCGCGAGGTTGAACCGGGGTGTCAGCTCGCCGCTTTTCGCTTTCGCGGCCACACGCGCGGCGGCGTGGGCACCGGCGAGCACGCCGTACGCGCCATCGAAGCGTCCTGCGAGTGGCTGCGAATCCAGGTGCGAGCCAACAGCGACGTAAGGGGCGCCCGGCACCAGCTCAAACAGGCCGTACTGGTTGCCAATCTCGTCGAAGCCGACTTCCGCGCCGAAACCCTCGAGCACGCCGGTGAACCAGGCGCGGTTTTTCACGTCGCCCTCGCTTGCGGCCTGGCGCTCCACGCCGCCGCCGGGGGTTGCGCCGTTCTTGCTCATCGCCGCGAAATCCGAGAGGAACCGCTCATCTGTTGGCTGAATGGTCTGCATTGTGTTCAAGTCCTTCCTAAAAGCTGCCGTGGACGAGTTGCCCGCCCAGCACAGTGGCCTCAACGGGGATGTCGCCGATCTGGCTGGCCGGCACTTCGGCTGGATCGGCTCCCAGGACCACAAGATCTGCGAGCTGGCCAGGCGCAATCTGCCCCTTTTTCCCAGCCCAGCCTGTCGCCGCGGCGGATCCCGCGGTGTAGGCGTACAGCGCCTCGTCGACGGTGATCCGGTCCTCCGGCCCGTACTCTTTGCCCGCGGCCGTGGTGCGTTCGACAAAGCTCTGCACCACGGCGAGCGGGGTGCCCGTGGCCACTGGCCTGTCGGAGCTGCCCGGCAGCACCACGCCGCGCTGGAGCAGCCGCTTCGCCGGGTAGGAAAGTGCTGCCCGTTCGGCGCCGATCGCCTCTGCCATCGCGTCTCCGAATTCCGCGATGAAGCGCGGCTGTGGCACGAGCACGACTCCGGTCTTGGCCATGCGCTCGATTTGGTCGTTCCGCACCACTCCGCCGTGCTCGATGCGGTGCGGGACCGTGCGGGGCCCATGCTTATCGACGGCTTCGCTGATCACGTCCAGCGCAAAATCCACCGCTTTGTCTCCGATCGCGTGCAATGCCAGCGACCACCCGCCGGCCGCTGCCGCGAGCGCACGCGAACGCATCGTTTCGGTGTCGCCTTGGAAGTACCCGGCGTGGCAGCAGCAGGCGTAGTCCTCGGTCATGGCCGCTGTCTTTCCCAGCAAGGATCCGTCGGTGAAAACCTTCACTGGCCCGATCTGCAGCAGATCGTCTCCAAGTCCAGTGCGGATGCCGGCGTCGAGGCCGTGCACCTCCGGGTCGCCCTCGTGGCCGTCGATGCCGTGCAGCGCGTCGAGAGTGATCATCGCCTGCGTACGCACGTGGAGCTTTCCCATCTCGCGCGCCCGCTGGTAGAAGCCGAACTCCTGGGGGCTGTGTCCGATCCAGCCGCCTGCGACGCCTGCGTCCGTCACCGAGGTGATGCCCTCGCCGAGGTAGTGCCGCCCGGCGCGGTCAAGCGCGTCGGTGATGTTGCTTTCGCTTTCCGGCTGCAGCACATCGTTGATCGGGCGCATGGCGTTTTCGTCCAGCAACCCAGTGGCGTTGCCGGTGTCGTCCACGACCACTTCTCCGCCTTCTATCTGCGGCGGGTTCGCCGGATCGATTCCGGCTCGGCGCAGCGCCTCGCTGTTGACCATGTATGCGTGCCCGGAATTGTGCTTGATCAACAGCGGTTTGCCCGCGGTTGCGTGATCGAAGTCGGCGATCGGCACCGGCCCGTCTGTGAGCAGGTTCGGATTGAATCCGCTGGCTACGACCCAGTCGCCAGTGCTTCCCGTCCGCAGTGCCGCCAGCACGTCGCCACGCGTGCGCGCGCCACCGAGGTTGATTTCCCGCAGTGTCTGGCCGAACCACACGCTGTGCGCGTGGGCGTCGTTGAACCCCGGGATGACGGTGCGGCCGCGTGCATCGATCACCGTGTCGCCGGGCGCTGGCTCGCTGTCCACCTCCAGGATGCGGCCGAAGCCCATGCGTATCGACGTCGCGGTGCCGCCCGCCCCGTCCATAGTTTTTGCGCGCGCGTTGATGATGGTGGTTGCGTTCATAAGCCCGCCTCCTCCGTGCAGCTCTAAATTGTGTCCCCTGACACTATTGGGTAACCGCCGTGATCGGCACCTCTTTGCGGACATCTGGCACATCTCATAACCCGCGCTTGTAACGTTGTGCACATGCACACTGATTCGACGGACGGCTGGAACGACATTGTCCAGCAGGTTCGTGAGGACTTACCCGAGCTCGTCGATGCTTTCCTCGAGCAGTTCCACGACTTGGGCTACTACCGCGAGGACATCGTGGACGACGCCGAGCTCCGCTCGACAGCCTCCAGCATCCTGGGGCTTTTCCTGGTGCAGCTCGAATACGGGATGGATGAAGACTCACTCGCAGCGCACGCCCGCCAGCTGGGCACCAAACGAGCGCACCAGGGCGTGCGCCTGTCCGCGCTGGTAGATGCCATCCAGATCGACTTCACTGTGTTGTGGGACCACTTCCGCGCAACGGTTTCCCCGGAACAGCTGCCTGTGCTGGTGGAGCACGTGGCGGACATTCAGAAGCTGGTGTCGCGCTACACGGTGCATATCCGCGGCGCGTATGCGGCCGAGCAGGCGCGGGCGCGGCACGACGCCCGTTTCGCCCACGCCCGCCACATTGAGCGGCTCTTTTCCGCCGAGCATTTGGGGGAGCAGGCCATGGAGGCCATCTCCAGGGCACTGGGGATTGCGGAGGGCACCGCCATCGACCTCGTGGTGTTCCACCCCAGCGAGTGGGCCCCGGCCCAAACCGTGCTGGAGCCTCTCGCCGCCCGCGGGGAAATCTTCGGCCACGGATACCACGGCCTGTACGCGGCCTTCTTTCCCGCCAGCACACAAGCCCAGGATTTCATCCGGGATCACACAGACCACCTCGGTGCGGTGACGTTCAACCAGCTCCCAAACTTGGCGGCGGTGCGAGCCGCTGTGCGTGCGAGCGTGAGCATGTTCGACGCCGCGGAAAACCCCGGCCGCCTCATCCCTGTGCAGGACGTGGCCTGGGCGTTAGCGGCGCAGCAGATCCGCCCGTTGCTTCCTGTGCAGCTTCACGCTGCGCACGCCGGGGTGGTGGAGCTGCGCAAGAGTGCGCCGGATGTGGTGGATACCGTGGAGGCGTACCTGAAAAGTGGATCCACCAAAGATGTGGCAGCGCTGCTGCACTGCCACCGGAACACGGTGGTCAACCGCCTGCAGTCCTTCAAGGCGCACACCGGCCTGGACGTCACCGTCCCGTCGCAGGCGGCGCTCGCGCTGGCCTCGCTACCGTGGAAGGGCGCTATTCCGGCAGCCCCAGCTCCTGCGCCACAATCACATTGACGATGGCGGGCACGCGCTCCTCGCGCACCTTCCGCAGTGCCCGCTCGATGGCACCGGCGGCCTGGTCGTCTGCAGTGACCAGCTCGCCATGGCCGCCAAACGCTTTCGCCACCTCCGCAAAATCCGGATTGACCATCTGGGTTCCGCTCACCCTGCCCGGGAAGTACTTCTCCTGGTGCCCGCGGATAGTGGAGTACTGGCCGTTGGTCACCGTCACCGCCAGGAACGCGGTGCCCTCCTGCACTGCGGTGGCGAACTCCTGGCCGTTCATCAGGTATTCGCCGTCGCCGGCGATCGTAACAACGGTGCGTTCCGGGAACTCCAGCGCGGCGGCAACCGCCGCAGGCACCGAGTACCCCATGGAGCCGTTGCGCATGCCCAGCTGGGAGGGGAACTGCTCGGTGCGCAGGAAACGCTGGGCCCAGATGCAGTGGTCGCCGGCGCCGAAGGTGTAGATCCCGTCGTTGCCAACCTGCTCCTGAAGCTGCCGGAACACCTCCTCCAGGTGGGCGGTGCCTTCAGGTGCTTTACGCCAGGTATCCGGCTGGCTGATCGCGGCAAAGTCGAGGTGCGCCTGGTGCGCGGCGGCGTAGCGCTGCTCGTCCGCCACCGGCACGTCCAATGTGGCCAGCGCGTCCACGAACTCCGCTGGCGAGGCCACGATGTGTTCGGTCACCGCGCCGGAGTGGCCGCGCAGCGCTGTGTCCATCAGTGCGATGATGTTCACCGCGTCCGGGCTTTGGCGCAGGGTGTAACCGTCCGTCGGGACGTCGGTAAGCGCCGCGCCTACCTGCACCAACACATCGGCGTCGTCCAACAGGCGCGCGACGTTCTCGTCGCGGCCGTAGCCCAGCCAACCGGCGTTGGCGGCAGCGGAAAACGCGATGCGGTCCGTTGCGCGCCAGTCGTGCACCACCGGAATGTTGTGGGCGTCCGCGAACTCGGCGAGTTTGCGCGAGGTCTCCTGGTCCCACCCGGGGCCACCTGCGTAGATCAGCGGCCGTTTCGCGGAAGCAAGCTGCTTTTCGACGGCGTCCCGTTGCCCCTGCGACGCCCCTCCCCGCGACACCGGGCGGGGAGGATACACAGTGCCTTCGAACTCTTCGTAGAGCACATCTTCCGGCAGACCGACCACTACCGGTCCGGGGCGGCCGGTGGAAGCCTGGAAGAACGCGTCGGCCACGACGCGGGATGCGGAAGACGGGTCGTCCAAAACGAACACCTGCTTGGCCTGCGTCCCAAACCACGCCTTCGGGTCGAACTCCTGGAAGGACTCGCGGTCCCGGTCCGAAAACGGGATCAGTCCGACAAACAGCACCATCGGGGTGCAGTCCTGCCATGCCGCATGAATGGCCACGAAAGCGTTGGACGCACCCGGGCCGCGGGTGACCATGGCAACGCCGGGCTTGCCCGTCGCCTTGCCCTGGGCTTCCGCCATGTAGGCGGCGCCGCCTTCCTGCCGGCAAACCACTGTGTCGATGGAAGAATCGTGCAGCCCGTCCAGCACCGGGAGGAAGCTTTCCCCAGGGACGATGAACGTGCGCTCGACGCCCTGCGCCTCCAGCGCGTTCACGATTTCCTTGCCGACATGGACCATGCGGGTGCCACCTTTCTCAATCGGTTATGCCTCCTCGGGAGCGTTTCCCCGAGCGTATTTGAGACGCCGCAGCCAAAAATGTGGTTGCGGAGATCCCGTGCGAAACGTCAACGGCTATGTCAGGAGCGTATGCAAATGCACACTCACCCAGCACCGCCGTCTACTCGGCCACGTAGTAGAGCTGCTTGTTCACAAACTCATCCATGCCCACCGGGCCGAGTTCGCGGCCGTAGCCCGATTGCTTCACGCCGCCGAAGGGCAACTCAACCCCCTCGCCGGCGGGAGTGTTCACGTTGGCCATGCCAACCTCCAGACGGTCCGCGACCGCCTTCGCCCTGTTCTCGTCCGTAGAGAACACCGCGCCGCCGAGCCCGTAGAGCGAGTCGTTGGCGAGTTCGACGGCTTCCTCGTCGGACGAAACCTTGTACACCTCTGCCACCGGGCCGAAGAACTCCGCGTAGTACGAGTCGGAACCACGGGGGATGTCCGTGATCACCGCGGGCGAGACGTACGCGCCGGTGTCCGCGAGCTCGCCTCCGGCGCGCAGGTTCGCACCCGCCGCGACCGCCTGTTCGAGCTGGCTGCACAGGTTTTCCGCCGCGCCGCGCGACGACAGGGGACAGTACATGCCAGCGGTGTACGCGTCCCAGGTCGTCGGCTTCATGACCTCCGCTAACTTCACCAGCTCAGCAACGAATTCGTCGTAGATGTCCTCCATCACGATCATGCGCTTGTTGGAGTTGCACGCTTGGCCGGTGTTGACCATGCGGGTTGTAAACGCCAGTTTCGCTGCCGCGGCAACATCGTCCGTATCCAGCAGAATGTAAGGATCGGTGCCTCCAAGTTCCAACACGACTTTCTTCAGCTTCTCTCCGGCCTGGGCCGCCACGGCCGCGCCGGCGCGCTCGGAGCCGGTCAGAGAGATCCCCTGAATACGCCGATCCGCGATGATGTCTGAGACTTGCTCGTGCGTGGCAAACACGTTGGTATAGACGCCTGCCGGAATGCTCGCCTCGCGGGTGAGCTCCTCAAAGCGCAGCGCACTTCTGGGGCAGATCTCCGCGTGCTTCAGGATGATGGTGTTGCCCAGCATCAGGTTCGGCCCGGCAAAACGCGCCACCTGGTAGTAAGGGAAGTTCCACGGCATGATGCCCAGCAGCGGCCCGATGGGCAGGCGTCGCAGTACCGCGTTGCCACCCTGGGTCGGGATCTGCTGTTCCGTCGCAAGTTTCTCGCCGTTGTCTGCGTAGTACTCGATGATCTCGGCGGAAAACTCCACCTCCTCCACCATCTCTGGCAGGGGCTTGCCCATCTCTATGCATGACGCTTCTGCGAGTTCGCGGCTGCGCTCGCGCAGCAGCTGCGCCAGCTTCTTCAGCCGCTCGGCGCGGTAGCTGAAAGTCTGCGCGGACCAATCGGCGTAGGCCTCTTTGCTAGCGGCAATCGCGTCCTGGATCTGCTGGTCTGTGGCGCCGTCGAAGGTCTCCACCACTTCACCGGTCGCCGGGTTGGTTACTGCGTATTGGGACATGGTTGTGATTCCTTTCTTTTACAGCGCCAGGTACTTCACGTCGAGGTACTCTTCGATGCCCTCGGCACCGCCCTCACGGCCAAAGCCGGACTGCTTGATGCCACCGAACGGGGCGGCGGCATCCGAGATCGCGCCACGGTTGATGCCGACCATGCCGGCTTTGAGTTTTTCAGCTAGGCGGCGGCAGGTATGGACGTTTTCGCTGAACCCGTACGCAGCCAAGCCGAATTCGGTGTCGTTGGCTGCTGCAATGCCTTCTTCCAAAGTGGCAAAAGTGGTCACGGTGACCACCGGGCCGAAGATTTCCTCGCGCAGAATGCGGGCGTCCGAAGGGACGTCGCCAAGCACAGTGGCCGGGTAGAAGTAGCCCTTGCCCTGCGGCACCTCGCCGCCGAGGTGCACGGTGGCACCGGCGCCGCGGGCGTCGTCCACAAGTGCCGCGATGCTGTCGCGCTGCTTCGCGGTGATCATCGGGCCGAGCGTGACGCCGTCGTCAAGACCGTTTCCCATTGTCACCTCCGACATGCGCTGGGTGAGGCGCTCAGTGAACTCCCCGGCTAGAGATTCGTGCACGATAAAGCGGTTCGCCGCAATGCAGGCCTCTCCGCCGTTGCGCATCTTCGCCTGCATGGCGCACTCCAAGACGAGATCCAGGTCCGCGTCCTCGCAGACGAGAAACGGCGCGTTGCCGCCGAGCTCCATCGAGGTGCGCAGCAGGTTGTCCGCAGACTGCTTGACCAGGATCTTGCCCACAGCGGTGGAGCCGGTGAACGTGATTTTGCGCAGGCGCGGGTCCGCCATCAGCGTTTCCGACAGGCCGGCGGAGTCGGTGGTGGTGAGGATCTGCACCAGATCCTGTGGGCCGCCCGCCTCTTTGAGCGCCTCCGCGATGATGTCTGCCACCAGCAGCATCGTCAACGGTGTTTCTGCGGCAGGTTTCACCAGCACCGGGCAACCGGCCGTCATCGCCGGGGCGATCTTGCGGGTGGCCATGGCCAGCGGGAAGTTCCAGGGCGTAATCGCCAGCACAGGGCCGACAGGAACGCGGGTAACCGCGATGTCGCCGTTTCCTGCGGGGGCGCGGCCGACGCGGCCGGGGATGCGCACCGCCTCTTCGGCAAACCATCGGAAGTACTCGGCGCCGTAGGCGACCTCGCCCTTGGCCTCCGCCAGCGGTTTGCCCATCTCTTCGGTCATGGTGCGCGCGAACTCGTCTGTGCGCGCGGTGATCTTCTCGTAGACGGCGCGCAGCACCTCAGCGCGTCCTCGCGGCGAGAACTCCACCCACGCCCGCTGCGCCTCCACAGCGCGGCCGAGGGCGGCAAGCCATTCATCCTTGCCGGTGTCCGGCACCTGGGCGATGACTTCTTCGGTGGCGGGGTTGAGAACGTCGAACTGCTTCGCCATTTACGCCACGCGCTCCTTGATTGCGCCTGCGAGGATCTCCAGCCCCTCCACAAGCAGGTTCTCTGGGATCACCAGCGAGGGCAGCAGCCTAATGACGTTGCCGTCCATGCCACAGGTGAGAATCAACACGCCCTGGTTCTTGCACGCGGCGGCGACGTCTGCGGTCGCGGCACCGTCCTCAAGCTCCAGCGCAATCATTGCGCCGCGGCCGCGCAGCTCCCGCACACCGTCGAGCTCTACCAGGGGTTCCAAGTGGGTGCGCACGAGCTTCTCAATCTCACGGGCGCGACCCGGCAGGTCGTTGGCCTCCATCTCCTCGATGGCGGCCAAGGCCGCGGCGCAGGCAACGGGGTTGCCGCCATAGGTACCGCCGAGCGCGCCGGGAATTGGGGCATCGATGATTTCAGACCGGCCGGTGACACCGGACAGCGGCAGGCCTCCCGCGATGCCCTTGGCGGTGGTAATCACGTCCGGCACCACGCCCTCGTGGTTGACGGAGAACCACTCGCCAGTGCGCGCGAATCCGGCCTGGATCTCGTCGGCGACGAAGACGACGTCGTTGTCGCGGCACCACTGCGCGATCGCCGGCAAGAAGCCTTCCGCGGGGACGATGAAGCCGCCCTCGCCCTGGATGGGTTCGATGACCACGCAGGCGAGGTTTTCTGCGCCGACCTCCTGCTCGATGGTTTTGATTGCGCGGTCGGCGGCTTCTTGGCCGGTCAGGCCGTCGTGAAGCGGGTAGGAGCCCGGCACCCGGTAAACGTCGGAGGCGAACGGACCGAACTTGGTCTTGTACGGCTTGTTCTTCGCCGTCATGGCCATGGTGAGGTTGGTGCGGCCGTGGTAGCCGCGGTCGAACACCACCACCGCTGGCTTGCCGGTGTAGGAGCGCGCCACCTTCACTGCGTTTTCCACCGCCTCCGCACCGGAGTTGAGCAGGAAGGACTTCTTGGCAAAGTCGCCCGGGGTGAGTTCGTTGAGCTTTTCGCACACGGCGACGTAGGACTCGTACGGCGAAACCATGAACGAGGTGTGGGTGAACTTCGCCGCCGCTTCCGCAACCGCCGCAGCAACCTTCTCGTTGGACGCGCCGACGGAGGTCACGGCGATGCCGGAAGCGAAGTCGATGAACGAGTTGCCGTCCGCGTCCACGAGCACGCCGCCGTCGCCTTCGACCACGTAGCCGGGCAGCCCAGGGGAGAGGGCGCGCGCCACGGCGCTCTGGCGGCGGGCATCGAGCCCCTTGCTCTTCGGGCCCATTCCGTCCGTGTTCACTCGGCGTTCTTGGGGGAGGTGGTACTTCAGGTCCTGCATGCTGTACTCCTTACAACCATCGTTTGAACGTGTTGCAGATCAGTATGGGGACGTGATGTGACTGGCGCCATGTACAGTGTGGCGATATTGCACTGGCTTCTTGTACGGAATGGAGCCCAATGGATCTGACCTTCACCTGGCTTACGCACAAACCAGAGCTGGCGTTGCGGCAAGTTGTTGCCCCCTCCACCAGCGGCTTCGCGCTTGCGCAGACGAATGAGCTCGAGGACGCCACCGAGTTCATCCAACCCGATTCGCTTGTGCTCACCGTGGGCATTGCCTTCAAGGACAACCAATCGGACCTGGGCCGCTACGTCGACCACCTGGCGGATGCCGGGGCCGTGGCGATCGGGTTCGGCACCGGTCTGACCTTCACCAGCATCCCCGAGCAGGTGGTCACCACGGCCCGGCGGCGAGGCATAGGACTGTTCGAGGTGCCGCGCCACATTCCGTTCATTTCCATCCTGACTGCGATCCACCAGGAGCAACGCCGCCGTGCCCAGCTTGAGCAGCAGCGCCTCATCGACGACCAAGAACGCCTCACTCGCGCCGCCATCCCAGGCTCGTTGGACATGCTGGTCAGCGCGGCTGCGGACCTGCTGGACGCCAGCGTGCGCATCAACGGGCCCGGCGCGGCACCGGTCGCAGCCGCCGAATCCGCCGGGCACACACGCGCCGTGGAAGAAGGCAAGCGCCTGCGCACCTCGACGCACCGCCTGGTGTCGGGACCACAGCGCCCGTACTCGCTGGTGGTCACCGCGGCACAGCGTCCCCCTGCCGCGCTGCTGCGCCACTGCGCGGGCCTGGCCGACATGCTGCTGGCACGCCCCGCGGAGCTGCGCGCCGCGCGTAACGAGCTCAACGCATTCGCGCTTTCAGCACGCTTCGGCCTCGGCGACGAGGCAGCATTACTGCCCCGAGGCTTTGACACGCCTATCGACGACTCCGGGCTGACCCGCCCCGCTGTCATCACTGCCGATAGAAGGCGTGCCCTCGAACAGGCGCGCAACGCGTTAGACACCGCGGCCGACGCGCAAGGGCACTTCCTGTACGCGGCACCCCTCGACCGGCTGAGCATGGTGGTGCTGGTCCACCCCGACCAAGATGGTGCCGAGCTTCTCGCCGCTCTCGGCCCGACCGCCCAGCGTGTGCGCGTGGCCGTCAGCCGCCCGCTGCCTGCCGCGGACCTCGATGCAGCCCACATCCGCGCGCTGAAATCGCGGTGCGGGGTGCTCGCACTCGGCGACAGCGCTCTTCCCGGTTCTTCGCGCGCCAGCTGGTTGACCGAACCCGCGGTGGCGGAGGCTCTGCGAGCACAACGCAAGGAGCTGTTCGGCGTGCTCGAAACAGAGGACGCCGAGCGCCACACCGACTACGCCCGAACTCTGACCGTGTTCTTGCAGCACGGCGGGCAACTGGCCCAGACCGCAGAGGCCCTAGGTATCCACCGGCACACCGCCCGCTCCCGCATCGCACGGATCCAGGAGCTATGCGGCATTGACCTTGCAGACCCGGCCACCTTCGCGGAGGCGTTCTTCGCCGCAACCAGCGAGGTCTAGGCCGAGACTTGTTCCGGCTACGGCAGGAACGGGCGCACCTGGTCCAGAATCCACTGGAGCGTTCCGCCGGCGCCGGCGAGCACCGCAACGAGCAGGCCGAGCACGCCCACCAGCACGCCGCCGGCGAAGGCGCCGACGCTGCTGCCGACACGAGAAGAGCTGTCGTCGGCGGGCTGCGGCTCAGCGGTGACGGTGGTCGGGACCGCCACGGTCGTAGTCGCGGTGGTCGGCGTGCCGGATACGGTGCTGGTCACGGTGGTCGGGACCGCCACGGTGGTGGTCACCGGAGCAGCCGGCGCAGACGGCGCAGCGGAAGAAGGAGCTGTCGTCGGCGCCGGGGCCTTGCCGCGGGCGGTCAGCCACTGGTCCGGGCCGATCGGGTGGTCCACCATGCGGATCTCGCCGATGTTGCCGAACCAGCCGTCGACCTTGTCGTTGTCCCAGGCGGAGGTGCCCAGCAGCCACTTGTCGCCGTTGCCGCCCATGCCCAGCGGGCCGTAGCCGTCGCGCAGGATCGGGGAGCCGTCGACGTACATGGTCACGGACTTGTCGGCCGGGTCGTTGACCACGGCGATGTGCATCCACTTGCCCTTGGGCACCTCGTGGGTCCAGTTGGAAAAGCCCTCGCCGTTTTCGCCGTAGGAGTACCAGCGCAGCTCGCGCAGGCTGGACACGCCGAGCATCTGGATCGGGTCGCCGTCCTCGTCCTCGGGGTGGGTGATGGTGCCGGAGGCGTCGCGGATCAGGGCGTTGGACCACTTGTTGTTGTCGGCGTTCCAGTCCTCGTCGAGCTTGAGGAAGGCCTCCATGGTGTAGCCGTTTTCAAACTCCTCCGAGTTGATGTCGGCGCCGGTGGCGGTTTCGAACCAGGCGGTGGAGTGCTTGAACTTCGGGTCCTTCCAGCGCAGCGAGCCGCGGTCCGCGGACAGCGGGTGCTTGTCGTCGGAGAAGGTCACCGCGTCGGCGCCTGCCGCGATGCGGTGGCGCACGCGGGTCATGTCGTCGCCGTTTGCCACGTCGGGGATGACGGCGCCGGCGGGGGCAGCTTCGCCGTCGTTAAGCAAAGTGCCCTCGACCTTCGTCTGGCCGGGGCGCCAGTGCACGACGGTGCCGTCCACGTACGCGTAGTCCTGCTCGTCTTTCGGCTTGTCCTTTTCGGTGACCTCGTAGGCCTTGTAGCCGTCGGTGATGGTCTGCTTCAGCGTCTCGTTGTAGTCCGGGTCGTTGGCGTCGCCGGCTTTGAAGCCCGGCGCGAACGCCTTGAAGCGCTCCGCGAAGTCCAGATCGATGGTGTAGGAATCGCCCTCGCCCTCCATGATCAGGTGGTCGAAGGAGGTGAGCTGCTCGTACTTCTTGGACTTCACCCACGGCGAGTACGCGAGCATCTCGAGCTGGTTGTTGGTCAGGTCGAACTGCAGCTGACCCATCAGGCCGTTGCCGCCCAGGTAGGCCATCTGGTAGTCCTGCAGGATGTTGATCACGTCGTGACCAGCGTCGTTTTTCTCCACGTGGTAGCCCGCACCGTGGTGGTGGCCGGCGATGGTGAGGAAGATCTGGTCGTTTTTACGGATCAGCTTGTCCCAGAGGTGCTCGCCGTACTCCTTGGTGAAGTAGGTGGAGCCATCACCGTTGATACCCGAGATCTCGTGCGTGGTGAGGATCACGGGCAGCTCCGGGTGCTTATCGATGACCTGCTGCGCCCACTCCAGCGTTTCATCGTTGGCGCGGAAACCGAGCGCGAGCACCAGGTACTTCTGCCCCTCGGCTTCGAAGATGTGGTACTCCGAGTCGACGCTCTGGCCCGGGAAGGCGTAGCCGTCGCCGCCGTTGTGGATCTCCGTGGAGGCGGTGCGGCCCATGTAGGTGGAGTTCTTCTTCGCGCGCTCCTCCGGGAAGTACTCGGTGAACGCGGATTTCCCGTCGAACATGGTCAGGTCGTGGTTGCCCGGCAGCACGGAGTAGTTCACTCCGGCGTCCTCGAGCTTTTTCATCGCGCGGTCCGCGATGTCCCAGCTGGCGCGGTCTTCCGGCTGGTCCACCACGTCGCCCAGGTGGGTGACAAACTGTGTGCCGAGCTTCTTGTGGTTTTCCGCCAGGAACTCGGTCTGCACATCGAACGGGTTGGTGCCGTAGCGGTCGCCGAAGATGTCGCCGGCGGCCTCGGTGCCGTAACGGGCGTAGAACTGGGTGTCCGGCATGACGCCGAGGGTGAAGCGGGAGGCGAGATCCTCCGCGTTAGCAACGGGAACTGGGGTGAGCAGGGCAAGGGCAGTAATCGCGGCGATGTGCTTGCGCATGAGGGTCCTTCGTGTCCGAGGGTTGGTAGGCAGTTGGAAACGTAGCGCCCTAAGGTTTCGCTGAGGTGAAGTTCAGGTGAAACTTATGCTTATCGACGCCCACGCGTCGCCCTTGCCCCGTTTCACCAGGGAATTCTTTTTGGACCGATTTTTCGGCTCCGAAAGATATAGGAAAGATATAGCGTGCAGAATGCGGGCCGGAATTCACCATTTCCCCTGTTAAGCGAATTGTTTCGATATCTCTCTATATCTTTCACGCCCGAATCCAGCGGGTGCCACGCCCCCGCGGAGGGCCTTCTGGATCAATTTTTGCGCGCCCAAGACTGCGGAGGTGGCGGAGAATCCGCCCCGCCTCGGCGACGCTGACTCCGGTTTGATCTGCGATATCTGCGGACCGGAGCGATTCGCCGTCGAGAAGCCTCGCTTCTATCCACTCTTGGATGCTCACCGTCGCCAGGTCGCCTGCCTGCCCACGGCCGAGCAGCTTTCGCGCCTCGCCGCTGAGCGTCCACTCGCTCGCGTCCGCTACAGAGTCGAGTATTCCAAGCTCAACCAGCACACCCATAAGCTCTTCCACCTCGAGGGCAGTGAGTTGCGTTTTGTGGGCTGCCGTTGCCGCAGTGATCAAAGGAGCGGAATTGAGGTGCCAAAGCACAATGAGCGTTGCGACGCTGCCAATAACCGCTTCGCCGTAGCGCTCCGACAGCTTCCTGAGCCCCTTAATAAAAGTCGTGTCGGGCTGCTGCGCGGCCAGGACCACCTGGACATGAGACTCAGTAGCAAAGACCTCCGGGACGTCTCGGCCAGTGCGGATCATCGTGGCCCACATGCGGTCGAATCCGCGGGAGCTTTCCTCCGCCAGACCGAGCGTGCGCATCGCCGCCATGAGCCGGTTGTTCCGCGGAACCGAAGTGGTGGTCAACAATTTGTCCACCGTCACCCCCGGCGGCAGGGGACCAGGCGAGGTGACCTTCAGCGTGCGGTAGGTCTGCTCAACCACAACCGGGCCAGGCAGCCGCCAATCGCGGTGAATGAAGGCGTTGGACACCACCTCATCCACAGCTTGTTCGGGGAAGCGGCTGATGGCGACCTCTTCACCGTCTTCGAACTGGACCCGTTCGATCTCCCGGTCCCCGTTTTCCGCAATCAGGCGGCGCAGGCGGGGCAACGCCAGCAAAACCGGGTCCGAAATCAGCGTGGCCTTCGGGTCTTCCCCCGGGATACTGCGCCACAGGTGCCGGACTACAACGTCTGTCGGCTCGGGTTCGGCAAAGAGAATTTCTGCCGCGCGCTTAAGCTGGCCGTCATCACGCACCAGGCCAAGTTCGCGCAGCAGCCCCGTCGTTGTTTGCGGGACCCCGGCCTCGGAGCCGCGCGCCCTCCTGTGCTCGCGAAGCATCCTTCGCGCTTCTTCGACCACCGCCAATGGCAGCTCGTCTACGGAAGTGTCCGCGGGGCCGTTCGAATAATCGGGATTGCGCCGGGCTTCGTCGATCGAACGGCGCATTTCCTCAGTCATCGGCTGGCAGGAGAACTGGGCATCTGCGGTACGACGTTTCGCAGCGCCGTCACCACGGGTGTAGAGCGCCCGCGCCTCCGGCACATGGATCACCAGAAGTCTCGCTCCCCACGCACGAACGGGCGCGATCTGCACATTCATGTTCGGCTTCGTGCCGTTGAAAATCTGCTGGGCGAGCTTTTCCTCGTCCATCTGCGTGCCGGTGAACGCGGCCTCGCCAGCGACCTTATCCGCCACTCCCACAACAATGTGGCCGGTCGCAGCTTCACTGTTAGCCATGCAGATGGCTTCATTCAACAGCTTCTCGACGAGCTTCGCTTTCGCCCCCTTTTCCCCCTCCCGGGAGGCAGGATCCTCCTTGAACTCCAGGATGAGCGACTCCTGCGAGTCCGCCGTCGCCCCACCATGGATCGCCTCGAGAGCATCGCGGACGTGAGGGGCAAGATCATCCCAGGCAGACTCCGTAACCATGCCGCTGATTATACATTTCCCCAGGGAATTCTTTTTGGGACCATTTTTCAACCACGAAAGATATAGGAAAGATATCGCGCGGTGGATACAGGTCAAAATCTACCGTTTCCGCTGTTCAGCGAATTGTTCCGATATCTTTTCTATATCTTTCCGCGCGCGAAAAACCCGGGCCCGCCCCACAAAAGGGGATCGGGCCCGGGCTGTCGCGACGCTGCTTTAGGAACGCGCGTCGACGTGCGGGAGCACGGCCAGCGGTGAGAGATCCGTCAGAGACGCGATGCCACGCTCCTCGTCGCGGAACCATGCGCGGACGTTGTTGATGAAGCCCTTCATGGCTCACCTCCTTTCGTTACCAGGGGAAGGTTGTTAACCTCCCGTTCATGTTGCGGTAACTCTAGGTTCGCGTAAATAGTTTGTCAACACCAACGATTGGCGCGCGTCCACGAAAAAGGGCCCTGGCACGTGCCAGGGCCCTTCGGAAACTAGGGATGAGCTAGAGGAACGGGTACGGATCCCACCCGGTGAAGTACTCGATGCGCTCGCGGGCGATGAGCAGGATCGCGGCGATAACGGCAACGAACACGATGGCCAGGAAGATCCACCCCAGCACGCGGCGGCCGCCTTGCGGAGCGGAGCCGTCGCTGGCGGGAGAGAGGAAGTGGATGCTCAGGGCGTACAGGGCCGGCAGTCCGGCGCCGAGCAGGATGCCGACGGCGACAACGGAAAAAAGCGATTTCAGCAGTTCAAGCATGCGGGTTGTCCTTTCCGGCTAGCCGCGCGGGTGGTGGTCGTGGGTGGCTGCGGTGGACCCCGGCGCGCGCAGGCCGACGGAGGTGTCCACGAAGTCTGCGGGCTCGCCAGAGTCGCGGTGCGGCAGTTCGCTTTCAGACGCCCCTCCGGTGGTCTGCGCCGGCGAGTTGGAGTCGCCGTCCCAGTCGTCGTTGACGTTGTCCTTGTGCACCGGCTTCTGCGACGCCTGCCAGAACATGTAGCCGCCGCCGATGAGGATGATCAGCGCCAGGGCGACGCCGCCCCACACGAGGTCGCCGCCGAGCTCAGCGGCCCAGTGGCCGATCCACCAGGTGATGAAGGACACCAGCGCCGCAATGGGCAGGGTGGTGATCCAGGCCAGGGCCATACGGCCGGCCACGCCCCAGCGGACCTCGCCCTTCGGGCCGGTCAGGCCGGAGCCGAGGATGGAGCCAGTGGCCACGTGGGTGGTGGACAGCGCCATGCCCAGGTGGGAGGAGGTGAGGATGATCGCGGCGGAAGACGTCTCAGCGGCCATGCCCTGCGGCGGGTGGATCTCCACCAGGCCCTTACCCAGGGTGCGGATCACGCGGAAGCCGCCGGAGTAGGTGCCGATGGCAATCGCCAGGGCGCACGCCAGCTGGATCCAGAACGGCATGGGGTGGTCGGAGCCGAACTGGCCGGCGGCCACCATGGCCAGGAAGATCACGCCCATGGTCTTCTGCGCGTCGGAGGTGCCGTGCGCCAGCGCCACCAGGGAGGCGGTGCCGATCTGGCCCCAGCGGAAGTAGTTGTCGCGGTGGTCCTTTTCCGCATTGGCGGTGAGTTTGTAGACCAGCCAGGTACCGATCGCGGCGATGAGGCCAGCAACAAACGGGGCAAACAGGGCGGGGACGATGATTTTGTCCAGCACGCCCTGCCATACCACGCCGTCGAAGCCGATGGCAGCGATGGCCGCGCCGATCAGGCCGCCGAACAGCGCGTGCGAGGAGGAGGAGGGGATGCCGAACAGCCAGGTAAACAAGTTCCACATGATGCCGCCGGCCAGGCCGGCGAACACCACGAGGAGGAGGCGCTCGGAGTCGAGGGTGTCGTTGAGGTCGAACAGATCGAGTTTCACGATGCCGCCCGCGACCGTCTTCGCCACAGCGACGGAGAGGAAGGCACCGATCAGGTTGAGGACGCCGGCGAGCGCCACAGCCACCTTGGGCTTGAGCGCGCCGGTGGCGATGGAGGTGGCCATCGCGTTGGCAGTGTCATGGAAACCGTTAGTGAAGTCGAAGAACAAAGCGACGACAATGATTAATACGAGGAGGATTGTGATGCTCACGCGGGAGATTATGCGCCTGACTGAGAACAACCGAAACGTCCGGAAGCCAATGTTCGCGCAAAGTTCACCTGCGCGTCACCGTCCTAGCCCGCGATGATGTTGCGCACCGCCACGCCCATAATCACCAGGCCCACCACCAGCACAAAGATGGTGTCCGGGCGGCGGGCGTAGTGCTTGAACGCCGTGGCCTTGTGAAACAGCAGCGCCGGCATGATGTACACCAAAAACGCCACGAACACGCCGCCGACCACGGAGATCATGTCCAGGATCGAGGGGTTCAACACGGCGACGATCACTGCGGTGACAAACACGAAGATGTTGACTGTGAGGCGAAGCGTGGACGTCGAAAAGCGAGCCGCGAAGTTCGGCGCCACACTGCGCAGCAGGTACCCAGTGCCTTCCTCCGTGCCGAGCAGGTGGCCGAAGTAGGAGGTGATGATCGCGCAGATGGCGATGATGGGGCTGATCCACGCCATAAACGGCGCGTGCGTCTCGTTGGCCAGGTACGACAGCACCGGCACGTTCTGCTCGCGCGCGACGTCCATGCCGTCCGCTCCCAGGGACAGCGCGCACGACCACACGAAGAACATGGTGAAGGTGACCAGCATCGCGGCGGTGACCAGCTCCACCTTGGACACCTCGCGCTCCGTGGCAGCGACGTCGCCGTCCGTCTTCTTCTGCACGTCCAGCGCGAACTGGCTCAGCGCCGCCATGTGGCTGAAGGAAAACACCAGCACCGGCAGGATCAGCAGCAGGCCCTGCCACACCGGGTAGGACGACTCGTACGAGCGGAAGCTGGCGAAATCCCAGCTCGGGATCAGGTACAGCGACACCGCCGCCAGCGCGATGATCAGCGGATACACCAGCACGTTGGCCAGCCACAGGGTGAGTTTCTTGCCGAAGGCGTACGCGCCCGTCATCAACCCCGCCGACGCCGTAGCCAGCACCCAGCGGCTCACCTCCGGCCCGCCGAGCTGGTTCACGATGAAGCTGTCCAGCGTGTTGGTGATGGAAATGGCGTAGATCAGCACCGTGGGATAGATGCCCAGCCAGTACACCAGCGCCGAGGCGAACCCGCGCTTGCGGCCGGTCAGCGCCGTGATCACCTGCAGCACGTCCAGCCCCTTCACCGGGGAGGCGGAGACGATGCGCGCGTAGGTGCGGTGGGAGAAAAACACCATCGGGCCGATCAAAAGCGTGGCAATCACCAGCGGCCAAAACCCGAAACTGCCTGCGTTGATGGGCAGGAACAGAATGCCAGCGCCCACGCCGGTGCCGAACAGCGTGATCACCCAGCGCATGAACGAACCGTCGGGTTCGTCGCCCTCGCGCTGCTCCTTGATCTGCTCGATGTCCGCGTCCGAGAGGTTCTCGCGGTCGAACTCTTGGCGCGAGAGCTCGAGGTGCTCGTCGCTGTGTTGCTCAGGTAGCTGGGCGTTAGTCATGGTGATCTAGATTACTCGCGGTGCCTTTGGGGCCGGTGTTTTGCATTCGCTTATCGACGACCCTCCGGTTGACCTACCCCCACCGAACATCCAGTTGTTTGCCAGGTTGTGGTGATCTAGATTTTTAAAACGTCACCGTTTGACCTGTGCCCCGAAGGATCGCACCACCATGTCCCGCTCCCGCATCGCAACTGCCACGCTCGCCTGCGCGCTCGCCGTTAGCACTGTTCACGTCCCCGTCGCTGAGGCGCAGTCGTCAGGAAGTTCTATCACCACCGTCGACCAGCAAGGCTTCGACGCGGCCACCGCGAAGTGGCAGCAGCGTTACGACGACGCATCCGCCTCCCTCCAACAAGCCAAGGACGACGCCAAATCGGCGCAGGCGCAACGCGACTCCGCAAACGCCGCCGTACGCGACGCCAACGCAGAGGTGGAGGCCGCGGAGGCTGCGCTGAAGAAGGCCGAGAAGGACCTCGCACGGGCAGATGTGGAGAAGCGGAAGGCAGAGCTGGACGCCGCCGCGGAGGTGCTGAAGGAGGCGGAGCGGGAGCTCGTCGCAAAGCAAAAAGAGCTCGACGCGGCGGAGGAAGACACCGCCGCCTTCGCCGAGGACGTCACCTTTGCGGAGGAAACGGCCGCCACGGCAAAGGAGGCGGCAACCGCCGCTGCGGACGAGAAGGCCGACATGCAGCAGGCCGCGGATTCCGCGCAGGCCAAACTCGCCGACGCCCAGGCCCGCGAGGCCGCCGGCGCCGACTACACCCAAGAGGACTGGGAGCGCCTGGTCGCGGACGCGATCGTGGAGATCACCAACGAATACCGCCAGCGTCACGGCATGCACCCTCTGGTCAGCCACGATGTGTTCAACGGCAACGCCCGGGATTGGAGCGGCGTGATGTCCGCCGACATGCAGCGCGGCGCCAGCGGCGACGACTACTTCCGCCACGCCGAGTTCGAGGACTACGGGCACAGTGGGGAGAACATCGCCTACAACTGGCTCGGCTGGCCAGATGCCTCCCCGGCTACCGCAGACCGCACGCAGTGGGCAGAACTTCCCGAGGCGCTGTTCACCCAGTGGCGCAACTCCACCTCGGGGCACAACGAAGGCATGCTGAATTCGAGCCAGACCGGCATCGGTGTCGGCGTGCGGGTCGCGCCCAACGGCCAGGCGTTCGCCACGATGCAGCTCTACAAACTGTCCCACCCGACAACGTCCTACACCTTCGGCCCGGACGGCGGCTCCCAAAAGGCCAACGAGAGCGGTACGCCGTACTACGTCTCCACCGGCGCACGCGAGGCGCTGCGCACCCCCGACCTCACGGTGGACTTAGACGACCGCAGGCAAGCGAACCCGAACTACGACGGGCTGAAGCGCGACGAGATCCGGGCCATCCAAGCCCGCACGACCCGCAAGCTGGGCGTGGCGGTCTCGCACGACTACGCCGCCGAGCTTTCCGCCGACGAGGCCGAGCTTTCCGCCGCGCAGACGGACCTCGCCGCCGCCGAGCAGCACGACGCCGACGCGCAGGACGCGTTGGCGCAGGCCACGGGCGTGCTGGAGGACGCTGAGAGACGGTTGCGGAGTGCCGTCGATAGGCAAGAGCGCCTGGAAGGCGAGCGGGATGAACTCGCGCGCGCCGAGGAGAAGGCCAGGGGTGCGAAGGATGCCGCAGAGGCCGAGCTCGCGTGGGCGAAGGCCGCGGACCAGGACGCGCTGGCCGCGGCGGTGGAGGCCGCGCAGGAACGTCTGGCGGAAGCGGAGCAGGGCGTCGAGGACGCGTACGAGCTTTCCGCCGCCGAGCAGATGACCCTTGACGAGGCCGAGGACGACGTCGCCGAAGCTGAAGCAGAGCTGGCGCAGGTCAACGCGCAGCGCCCGACGCTGGCGCAGTTCACCACCACCGAAACCAACACCGTGGCGGTCGTGCTGGGTGTGCTGGCCGCGCTGGCGGTCGTGGGCATCGGCGTGGTGGCGCTGGCGCCGCGCCTCGGTATCGAGCTGCCCTGGCAGTAGCGGCTCAGCCGCGGCGGCAACAGCCAAACTTACGCCGATATCTTTGGTGGTTGCCCGCGAACACCAAACTTATCGACGGCTAAAGTTGTTCCTAGTGCGCCTATCCCCCCGGCTACAGAAAAGGACCCAACTATGCGTAACAAACTGATTGGCGCGGCAACCGTGACCGCCCTATCGCTGAACCTGCTTGCCGTCGCGACTCCCGCGAAAGCGGAGCCGAGGTACGAGTTAGTCCAGCCCGTGGCGGTTACAACGTGGACAGAGGAAGTCCCGGTTCCCGTCACCGCTGAACGGGCGGCCCCGCCGAAGCAGGCGGCGGCACCGAAGCAGGCACCAGACACCAAGGATGAAAGCCTGAGCAGCAAAGTCGGCAGCTTCATCGGCATGCTGGCACTGATTATCCTTTTCCTTGGCTGGTACGGGTGGAACAGCGTGTACAACCCGAACGGCCGCCACGCTGACATGCACCGCCAGTAGGCCGCGCTACGCCGGCCGCACGCGCGCCCGCTCCAACCGGTGCGCCTGCACAACCTTCTCCACGGCGTAAACGATCTCCCGCAGCGCGCCGAACCCGGAACGCTTCGTGCTCAGATCCACCGTCACTTGCACGCTGCCGACCCACATCTCCAGCACCACGTCCGGCTCCGCCTTGTTGGGCCCGAACAGCGGCAGCGGGAAGTAGATGGTGCTGGGGTCGGGCACGATCTCGACGCCGCTGACCTCTTCGCACTCGAAATCCATGCGCATGTCCGCAAGACCCGGGCGCTTCGGGCCTCCAAGTATCGGAAGCGTCACTTCACTGATTTCGACCCGCATTGCATGGGCAACAGCGCCAAGACGCACCGGCTGGGGCAGAGCCCACGAGATGCTGGTGCACAGCACCGGCATGAATTCCATGATCCCCTGTTCAGCCTGTTCACGAGCCGTGACCGCAAGGGAGTAAATTGCAGCGAACCTCGGCTCAAGCGCCATCGCATCCCTACATATCTCCGCGAGCATCCCCGCGGCACGCGCCGCCCTGTTCGCCGTCATCGCGTCGCGCAGCATCATCAACGGGACGCCCGCCATCACGGTGTAGCTGACCAGCTCCTCGGCGCGCTCACCAGTGACCGGCTGCCTATCGTCCACAGGCCGCCACTGCTTCGCCGTGCGGTTCACCGCATCCACGATTTCCTGTCCGAGCGCCCGCACAGCCACGTTCAGCTCGCGCCCCGGATCCTCAACAATTACCCGGCCCCCAACGTGCGTTCCCGCCGCCTTGGCCCCAATTTTCCAAGTTTTCATCCCCATGTCCGGCAGCCTACGTCGCACCCCGCGTGAGCACAGCCCCTCACGTGCTCATTTCAGTGGACATCCGCCTATCGACGCACCGAAGGTTGCCAACCCCAAACAGTTGGTGCGGACCCAATTGTCCGCAATGCGGAATCCGCAAGATTTAACTGGAGACAGTCACCCAATCGAGGTCACCGAACCTCGCAAAACCTTTGTCATCGCTCACTAGAGTTGCCTCCTCTGCAATGACGTTCGCAGCAATCCATGCATCGGGAATATCAGCAGCGTGAAAGTGGTAGCTGCGCGTGAGCTCCGAAAAGATCTCCCAACTCAAGCTTGACCCATGAATCAAGACGGCGCTAGAAGACCGCATGATCGTCTCGATGGCTACAATCGCCTGGTCAGTCGATAGAGGTTTCTTGATCATCGAGAACCTTCCACAGAACATTCTTGTCATCGAGATCGATCAATGGCGCCCCACCGCAATCGAACGCTGGTAGCTCAACGGGAGCACTAGCCTGCGTTGACTCCCCAGCCCTCCCTAGCGCATGACGGACGGCTTGTTCGACATACGCGTCTAATGTGAGGTCGCTCTTTTTCAGCCGCCACCTTGGCTGCCTCGAGAATATTCGAGGAGAGATTGATGGAGGTGCTCATGCCGAAGATCATACGACGCACCAAAGGTCAGCCCCACAACTTCCTCCGTCGATCCAGCACCCTCCTGAGGTCACGCGCCCGGCGCGGATCGAAATCGGCCGCGGCCACGATCCGCTCCGCGGCACCATCGGTTACCCGCAGGGCTTGGGCCATAACGCGCTCGGTTGCGTTCACCGTCAATCCGATCTCCGTGCAGAATGCCCGGAACGCCTTGCCGCTGATGTTGTCCTTGCGCCCCTGCACGGACAGCGCCATCGTGGAATCCCCGTAGGGCACCGTTGATGGAATGTCGTAGATAGGGGACATCTCGGCCCTGCGGCCCCTCCAGATCAACGACAAATTCTTCGCGTGGAGGTCGCCGTTTCCGGTCAGCCAGGCAAGGGCGACTTGGAAGGCGATTGATCGGGCAGTCAAGCTTGGCGACGCACTCACGCCCATCAACGCCTCCGCCACCTCCTCCATTGCTGGGCTGTACTTCGCGCTCGGGTACAGGCCCATGACCTGCGCAGCGTCTTCGACGTGGAGCCGGGTACCGTCTAACCGGTCGAAGCGGGTGATGAGGAGTCCGGGGCGACCGGAGGCGTCGATAAGCAATTGCGTTTCAGCGAGCGGGTACTTGGCGGCGGCTGCGATGGCGAAGCACTCGGCCTCATTCTCCACAAGCTTCGGGTACTCGGGCGGGGACACCTTGAGAATGCATTCGGTGCTGCGGCCGCGAACTGGGGCCGCAATGGTGCGTGCCGATGCCTTGTCCTGCACGCCGGGAACGGCAATGGGATCCGCGATTCCGGCGTCGGTGATGGCCGCCGAGAAATCGAGCGGGCCAGACAAATCGATCACGGCGGGGGAGGGCGCGAGCGGCTTGCCGTGCGCAACGACGCTGACATCGCCGACCGTGTCGGAACCGACAGCGACGAGGAGGGCTAGCTCATCGTCGAACGACGCCTTGACCGAACGCTTCAACGTGGAGAGCCGCCTGCCCTCAGGCAGCAGGTTGGCGAAAAACGGCGGGAGCGCACCTGCCGAGGTGACATAGGGCGCGCCACTGATCGGCAGCGTTGAGGCCACAGCCTTCGTGGCGCCCTCCACGTAGTCGAACTCCGTGCGGCCATCGGCATGGGTGGTGAAGTGGCCGGCCAGTTCCTCGCCCACGTACACGTCTGCTGCAACAACCGGGGACGTCACAGCAGATCACCCTTGTGCACAACAGGTTCGAGGTCGTAACCGAGAACCGCAAGCACCTCGATCACCTTGCCGATCTCCGCCGTCGGCTTGCCATGCTCCAGCTCCCGGAGGAACCGATCCGACACGTCCGCAAGCTCCGCGACCTCCAGTTGGGTCAGCCTCCGCTCCTTGCGCTGAGCGCGCACAAAACTGCCGAGTGCCTCAATGTCCACGCGCCACGCCTCCTCGCCGATCGTATTACGGAACGTTCGCACCGAATCTGTTCCAATAGGACGTGAGTTTAGCGCAAAACAGTGCATTTCGGTGCGTTCGATCCGAATTGGACGCACGCACCCTCAGTTTTGCGATGTTTCACATCAGATCGGCGCGTTCGTTCCGCCGAGGGCAAGCTCGCAGGGTGGTCGCGGTCGCACACGCACAGCCATCCGCCTATCTACGCACCAAAGGTTACCAACCGCAAACAGTTGGTGCGCACCCAATTGTCCGCAATGCGGAGTCCGCAAGGAAGTTTTCAAGCGACTCCCTTGCGCACGAGTCGAGACTTCCCCGTCTAGAACGGCAGTGTATTTGCCAGCTGGGGAGGGAGACCGCCTGACAATGCAAAAGCTCCGGCCCCTAGAGCCGCAAGCAGGCCGAGCACGATTGCGATGACTCCACCGGTGCCCAGAGACGATCCATTGTCGGCGGAGGCCGTCTTCGTCACAGTCTCGGTTACCTTCGCCTCCTTTGTCTCGGTCACCTTTACCGTCGTAGTGGCCGTAGCGGTGACAGCCTTAGGCGTCGCAGTAACCGTCGCCACCTTCGTGATCGGCGCAGCAACTTCAGTCACAGTGACCGGTGCTGCGACCGCTGTAGTGGTAACAGTTACCGGCTCAGCTGGCGCTTGCACAGCTTCAGTCAGGGTCTCGATAACCGTCTCCGTCTCGGTGACGGTCTCGGTTTCATAGACCGGGTACGGGTCTGGGTACGGCTCCGGGAAATATTCCGTGGATGTAGTCGTCACCCTTGATGTTTCGGTCTTCGTGACCGTTGCAGTCTCGGTTTCGTAAACCGGGTACGGTTCCGGGTAGTACTCGGTCTCAGTCTCCGTAACCGTTGCAGTCTCGGTTTCATAGACTGGGTACGGTTCAGGGTACGGCTCTGGGAAGTACTCCGTGGACGTGGTTGTCTCAGTCACGGTGACACTGACAGTGGCGCGCGGGGTAGTTGTAGGCTTCTTTGGTTCTGCGGGCTCACCAGCGACAAGCGACTTAAGTGGATGAACCGTAAAGAACCCTTCGACGTATTCGCTGGAACCGTCATCGTAGTGAACGGTCACGCCAGTTAGGACATCGAACTGCTCGGGGTAAATCTTTCCACCCTCAAGACGCAGCTTGATCACGTCAGGAGAAACATACGGAGAAGTGTCTCGCTCCATCTTCAAACCGGGATAAGGAGACTCGAACAAGTTGAGATCGATCGAAACCAACCGTCCGCCGTCGCCATAAACCAAGTAGGTCCTTTTTTCGTCCGGACCGAGGTTGTACACATTGCCGATCGTCGGCTCATACAGTTCGGCGGCAGTCATTTCCTTCGCATCGGCATTACCGACAGCAACAACGGAGCCGGCAGCGATCGCGATCGCGATCGCCATTGCGGGCGCCAAGACACGTTTATTCATTTGAGAAACCTCCACGGGAGCTTAAGAACGACTGTCAAAACTTTAGACCGTGGGCGCCCCTCAGGATGTTTAACATTCAACAACGATTAAGCGGGGCTGCTCGCCTCGCTCAACCTGCATGACCCGCCAAGGTCACTCGTCGAACGATCTCCGGTTTCGTTCCATCATCCGCCGAGCTTGCGCCTCCATTCTCGCGAGGTCATTTCTGCTGAACTCTTCAGAAGGGAGGCGGTCTTCTTGCGCCTTATTCCGCCTAAGCTGCCGCTGTGATTGCGTTCGCCGAAAGTTCTTCTGCCTGCGCGGATTAGCCATATTTCGATTCTCCTACCCCGCCGGCAGCAGCTCCGACCGCTCGCCGACCGTGGTCACCACCAGCGCGTCGCGGGCACGCGAGGCCGCTACGTACAGCAGCGAACGCTCGCGCTGCAGAGCGGCGCGGGCGTCTTCCTCGGACAGGTTCTTCAGGCGGAAGCGCAGCGGCATAATCTCCTTGCCCACGCCCATGAGGATCACGTGGGTGAACTCCATGCCCTTGGCGCCGTGCATGGTCATCACGGAAACCTGCTCGTGGGAGGCTAACTCGGCGTTTTTGGTCTGGACGGCGTCGATGCCGTGGTCCGCAAGACCGGAGACCACGCGGGAGAGCTGTCCGCGGGTGCGGCACATCACGCCGACGCGCACTTCCCTACGCAGCCCCTCTTCGGCCGCACGCTCGGCTTCCTCCAGCCAGCCGTCAATCAACGCCGCCGCAACCGCGAACTCCTCGTCCTCCGACGCCGCGGTCACAATCATCGGCGCTGGTCCAGTGCGCACGGAGCGGTACCCGCCAACAGAGTCGACTTCGCCCTCGCCGTCAAGGAACTCCATGTCGCCGCCGACCAGGATGCGAAGCGCGTAATCCAGGTTCGTGTCGAGGGGAGCACGTGCGAGCGACGAAACCGAGCTTCAATGCGTGGACGGGGAGGGAAGACACCGTGGCGACGCTATCGGCCGTGAAGTTATACGCTGAGCGCGAGACGCTCACGTGGAGCTGGATTTGCCACGCTAGATCGGCAGGAAAAACCACGTCACCCCGAAATCTGTTCGCAACGTGATTTTAGACCTCTTAGGTTCAGTCCGTGTTGTTGCAAGGACAATAGCTACGGAAGGAAACTTGCTCCGCTTCCAGGTAGTCCGTTCTGAAGTGCGAATGCGCCAGCACCAAGTACAGCAAGAAGCGCAAAAATAATGCCAGTGATAGCCCCAGCGCTCATGCTGGAGCCGTTCTCTGGATTAGCTGCAGCACTGACGGTTTTGGTTTCTGTGACCTTCACGGTCTCCGGAGCAGCATTCACCGTGGTAGTCACCGGAGGCTCGGTGACAGTTACAGTCGTGGAATTCGCTGGGGTACCCGCCTTTGTTACTGTCTGTGTCTTGGTGACGGTCGTCGCAGCCGGGGTAGAGGTAACAGTCACCGTCGACGCATCGCCAGACGGCTCGAGCTTTTTTGTTACCGTCTGTGACTTGGTGACAGTCGCCGCAGCCGGGGTAGAGGTAACAGTCACCGTCGACGTGCCACCAGGCACCTCAACGCTCTTCGTCAAAGTCGCCGTTTCCGTCACAGTACGTGCGGGTGCAGTTGCGGTCACAGTCTTGGTAACGGCTCGGGTTGGCTTAGCCGAGGTGGCAGGGGCGATCGGCGCACCTGACACTAGCGTCGCAAGTGGCTTGATCGGCAAAGCACCCACGACAATCTCCGAGGTTCCATCGTTATAGGTAACCCGGATTTTGATCGGCACTTCAAAATGCGCCGGATAGATCTTCTTCGGCTGGAGCCTCACATCAATGGTGTGGCGAAATCCCTCGATAGTTTCCTTTTCATACTCGACGGGGTACGGCGGGTTGAACTCCAAAATCTGCATATCATAAAACTCAGGGCCCTGGCCAGAGAGCACAAAGCAGAACGAGTCTGCGGGGCCAGCGTCGAGGCAACCCATGTTCGAGATTTTCGGCGAGTAAAGCTCAGCGTGGGTGAGGTCTGCCGCGTTCGCCGGGGTGGCAATTGAGGCAGAGGTCACCATGACCATCAATGCAGCTAGGGGTGCCAGCCGTTTCATATGAATCTCCTAGATCAAACTAAAGGACTTTTAAAGATAACCACAATTGGTCCGCACGGCGTATTTTTTTTGAAATTAGTTTCACGGCTGAAGTCGTGGCCCTTTCAACTGCATCAATCAAGATCACGAGGGTTGCGTGTTTAGACCACGTGTTTAGTAACGGTGTGGTGAGTTTCGGGTAACGCCCGGGTGAGTATCGAGTAACACCCGGGCGTTTAGGTTGGTAGCGGGGGTTATTGGGTCAGTCGCATGTTGGTGCCTTCGAGTGTGATGATTTCGGCGCCGGCGACGAGTCGGTTGAGTATTGACTCGGCGATGACGGCGTCGGGGATGGATTTGTACCACTCGTCGGGTGTGAACTGGGATGTCACGATGGTCGATCCGCGGGGTTCGCGTTCTGCGAGGATATTGAGCAGTTGGTGTGCGGTGGCGGCATCGATTGGGGTGGTGAGGAAGTCGTCGAGGACTAACACGTCTGTGTTGTGTAGGTCTTCGAGGAACGTGATGCGGGCTGGGTCGTCGTGTTTGAGCACGGCGAGGTGGTTGGCGAGTGTGTCGGTGCGGAAGAAGCGTGCGGAGTAGTCATTTCTGCACGCCGCGGTGAGTAGTGCTTGGGCGAGGTAGGTTTTGCCGACGGAGGATTTGCCCAGGATGACAATGTTTTGTGCGCTTTGGCACCATTGGCAGTGAGCGAGTCGGGTGATTTGCTCTTTGTTAATGGTGCGGCCGGGCGTGTAGGTGATGTCTTCGATACAAGCATCGGGATTTGGCGATCGGGATGCTTTGAGCAGTTTGTTGACTCGCCTCTCACGCTTGGCCGCTACCTCTTTATCGAGTGCGTAGAGCACTTTGTCGGAGAAGCTCCAGTCGTCGAATGCGGGATCGGCGGCGATGTCGATGACGCTTTGTCCGAAGGCGGTCATGCGTAGATCGGTAAAGATCGGCAGGACTGATTCGTCGAGGAAGCGGGCGGATGATGATGCTGGTTGCGGGTGGGGCATGGGTTATGCAGATCCTTTCTTGGTGAGGTTTTCGGGGCTGAACTGGGCAGCACCACCGAGGTAGGCGCCGCGGGTGTCACGCGCTGTCGGGGCAGGCGCACCGTCAGCGGGTCTGCCGGTTAATTGATCGATTGGCAGGTCAGCACCTGTAGGTCGTGTGGAGGTGTCTTTGCGCACGGCGGCCATCATGTTTTTCACCGCGGTATACGACACAGCACGCCTTCTGCCGTCGGTGGACACCAAACGTCTGCAGGCTTCTTCGAGGATTGGCTTGTTGGCGTGTTTGCCCATGTTGAGCACGTTGCGGCACGCTTGGTACGCCTGGGCAGGGATCGCTTTAGCTTCGATGAGCTCGGCAATTACCTGGCGGGTGGCCGGCCCGATCTTGGAGGCTTCGCGCAGGAAGTACTCACTTGTCCACAACCCACGGGTATCACCCAGGTTCGCCGGTATGTGGTCGGTGTCGGTGACATACACCCCGCGGGCACGCGCGAGTTGGTGTCTGGCCACACGCTGCCCGGCGTCGAAGACGGCGAGACTGTCACCGGTGATGCGCACATCCACGGTGCGGCCCACCAGCTGGTGCGGTACCGAGTAATGCGCGTTGTGCACTCTGATGTGGAAATTGGGTGCGACTTTGGCGCGTTTCCATTCGGTGCGCTGCCACGGTGTTGCAGGCAGCGCGGTGAGCACGTCGCGTTCGAACTGATCAAACAATGCGCGTCTGCTCGTCGCATTGCCGCGAAACGGCGTGGCAGCGTTGATCCCATCGACCAGGGCGGTGATTTTCGCGTTGAGCTCGTCTATCCCGACGCACTGGTGGCCATCGAGTGCGTGGATGACGTTTTGGGTGACGATCTTGACTGCGGCTTCGACGCTGGCCTTGTCTTTGGGTCGTTTCGCCCGAGCCGGCAATGCGGCGGTGTTGTAGTGCTCCAAAAACTCCTCGTAGGTGGAGTTGACCCGACGATTTTTGTCCGCGGCACTAATCGCGTTCGAGGCTGTCGAGGCGTTATCTGGCACGATGACCTCGGCAACCCCGCCGAAGTACTCAAACGCGCGGATATGAGCTGCAAGCCATGCGTCCTGGCGCTCATCCGCGCACGCGCAGGCGAACACCATGCCTGAATACGGCAGCGAGGCGACAAAGATACTGACCTTCGATCCTTGCCCGCCGGTGGGGTCACACAGCCGCATCTTTGTGCCTGCCCAGTCCACCTGCATCGTATGGCCTGGGGCATGGGTGATCCTGGCGGTCAGCCCAGCTGCATCAACGTGTTGGGCCACAAGCTGGCGAAACCGCTCGTAGCTGTAATACCGCTGGCCTGGGTCCGCAGGCTGTGCGGTGTAGCGGCCCCACAGTACCTGCAGGGTCACCTTGTTGCGCCCGGTGCGTGCCTTGGCGACAGCGTCGAAATCGATCGGGACGAAATCGCCCTGAGCATGGCTGCGCCCGTCGACGAACCAGTCCACCAGCTCATGATCCGCAACCCCACGAAGTTGCTCACGGGTTGTGATGTTGTGTTCCACCAGCGCATCGCGTGCTTTTTGCACCGTGGTGTGCGAGCACCGCAGACTCGAACAGATTTGGCGGACAGACCAGCCTTTGAGCACTTGATCCATTACCGCCCGGTAGTCAGTCACAATCAGACTCCTCTGGTAACGCCGCGTGCCCTGAAGTCACGCGGTCACCAGAATCCTCCCCCGGACTGTTACTGGATGCTCACCAATGCGTTACTCGATACTCACCACGGTGTTACTAGATACGACCGCGTAACAGGTTGCGTCCCCTAGCATGGTGTAACGCTTGCTTATGGTGGGCTCTGCCAGAAAGTAGACAGGCCAATGTAAGCGATACGAATAGAGATGATCTTCCCTAATCGTCAGTTAGCTCAGCTTGCCGGTTGGTACATAGAGCTTTTGTTCACCTACTCCGCTGCTGAAGTTCGTTGCGCCCCCAACAACGCCTCCCGTAGCTGCTCATCCACCGCGTAGATAAACATGCCCTTGGTGCCGCGGGTCATCAGCACGTTGAGCTCGTTCTGCAGCAGAGTCTCACCAAAGGATTCGCGTGAACCGTCCGCGAGCACGCGGTTTTGCACCGCCTTCTTGTGTGCGGACTCGGACGGGTCGAACACGACGCGCCCGTCGCGGTACTTCACAGAAGGCCCGAGAATAACTCCCGCGTAGTTCAAGTCGAAGCCCTGGATTGTGTAGGTGGAGCCGATCTCGCCGATCGTGGACGGGGTTTCGGACCACGCCTTGCGGTAAGCGATGCGCCGTTCCTTGCGCTCTTCGCGCAGTTGGAGGTTCCACGGCCGACGCAGGTTGCCGGTCTCGTGGTCCACGTTGACGTACCACCAACCGTCGGCGTCCGCCTCGTTCTTCTTCGCCGCGCTGTACGGCCAGTCGTAGGTGGCAATAAGGCGGGAGAGGTTGTTCTCAACCGCGGAGTCCTTCTCCCGGATCGCTTCATCCAAACTGCGTGGGTTATCGAAAATGCGCAGGTCATAACCCTTTGAATCCGTGTGGACCGGCAGGATCACGCCGTCGTCCACGAAGGCGCGGATCCAGTCGATAGTCTGTGTGTCCGCGTTCAGACGCATCTGGTTGGTCAGCCGGATCGGTGGCTGGGCCATGCGGTCGGCGAAGTAGTCCTCGACCGGCGTCTCCCAATGCTGCGGCGTCTCCAGGGTTTGCTTCGGGTCGTACACCGCGACGACCACCTTCGCTCGGTCCAGGATCGCCTCAATCTGCGGCTGGTCGTGGAAGTATCCAAGGGCTTTCTGCGTGAGCAGAAGGTGGGCTTCGTCGATGAGCACAACGTCCGCTGGGTCGTCGGGAGAGAAGCGGTTGATGAACTGGGTGGGGCTGTACACCCGCTCGCGGTCGCCGCGTTTGCGGGAGTCGGGGATACCCGCCTTCTTGATGATCTCCTTGTACACCGCCAGCTGACCGCCGTCATTCTTGTGCCCGGAAACCAAGTACCCGTCGATGCCCGTGCCGTCCAGATCGAGACCGGCAGCCAGGGCACGGAAGCGTTCGTCCTCGTCTTCCACACCCATCATGATGCCGTTGAAGATGCTGCTGATCAGCACAGTTTTTCCGGAGCCGGCCTCGCCGGAAACCAGAATCAGCTTATGATCCAGCGGGTCGTCGCCGACACCGCCCTCCAGCGCGTTGTTGACCGCCTCGAAGATCTGATTCTGCGCGTTGAGCTGCTCCTCGTTCAGCTTCTGGAACGGGGACGCCTTGAAAATCGCGGAGGACGTGATCGCCTCCTTCGACTCGAAGAGGTCGGGCTCGACTCGGTGCAGCTCCTGCCACACCTCGTCGAAAAGCCGGTCCAGGTGCTCGAAGGTGAAGTAGTCCCGCTGCTCATTGGTGCGCCGGTTGTTGCGGCGTTCCACGGACTTGCACGATTCCAGGTAGTGCAAGAACCGGTTTTCCACGTCGAGGGTGAGGGACTTGTTGAAGTACGGATGTCCGATCACGTACATCTCCACGTCGGAGGCACCGAGGAACTCACGCCAGTCTTCACGCGTCTTGGGGTCCTGATAGAGGTGCTGGCGGGTGCGCTTCTTGATGTCGTTGGTTTCACCGACGTACACCTTGTACCGGAAACCATGCTCGAACTCGCGGCGGCTGCGCACCACGTAGACGGTGGGGTAGTTCAGCTGGTGGGTGATCCAGTCTGCGCGCTCGTCTTCGGCGCGCTCACCGTAGGCCGTCTCTAAGCTGACAGCGAATTGGTCGTCGTACCGGACTCGTTGGATAAACGGCTTGGGAAAAGCGTCCACGGGGCATGCCTCATCTGCGTAACGCGGGGTGAGGACATGTCCGGCGGGAAGTCCGTTGGGCCCGAAAGGGAACTAGTTCAACAGGGCGCGCAGGGCCTCGCGGGTCTGCGCGTCCGGAGAATACAAAATGGTACCGATCATCCCGCGTGTTAGCAGCACTTTGTACACGTGGCGCACCAGAAGATCGAAATCCTCGTCCGGCACCGTCTTTGGGTTGCGGAAGTGCGGGTCCTTGTTTGCAGAGCGGACAGTTTCGAAACGCCCGTCTCTCCACACCAGGTCCGGACCGATGATCACGCCCGCCCAATCAAATTCGAAGCCCTGGGCGGTGTACACGCAGCCAACCTGGTCGAAGCCGCCCTCTTGCGTCGCCCACAACGCCGACGGGGGAGCGGTGCCGACACGGCGGTCTTCCTTGTTGTTCCACGGCCGGGCCCAGTCGCCGATCACCACGTCGTCGACCAACCCGTCCCGTTTTGCGTCGGACCATTGCCAGCAGTAGCCGGCGGAGATGCGGGCTGTATAGCCATTGTCGTTGCGCTCTCGCAGGCAGCGCTCCAGCTCCCACGGCGAATCGACGACCTCCACCACCAACGGGTCGTCGTCTGGGAGTGCGGCTTCAAACGGAACGCCGTCGTTAAGCCCGAGTATCTGCTCCACCCAGTCCACATACGCCGCGGACCCGCCGCACCGAAACTGCTCGTCCAGTTCAATACGCACGACCTCGAGACCTTGCGCGCGGGCGAACGCTTCGATCTCGCGGACGGAGCCGAGCTCGCCTTTGCGCACGACCTGGTGGTCGTCGAGAAGAAAAACTGGCACGCGGGCGGCGGAGATGAGCTCGTCGATCTGCAGGCGGTCGCTTCGGTCCGCGGCCCTGGTGAAGCGGTTGTTCGAGGTCTGCCGAATGCGGTGCGCCTCGTCCGCGATCAGTACGTCGATCTCATCCGGCAGCGCTTTGGTGAAGGAATTGAAGTACTTGAACAGGCTCTGCGTGTCCCTACTCCGGTGTCCCGCGACTTTGCGCATGGTCTGCGTGAACGACCTAGACCCGGTCGCATGCAGCACCGTTTTGCCTTCCCTGGCCAGCTCGCCCAGCGCGGATAGCGCGATCGCGGACTTGCCGCTGCCCGGGCCGCCGGACACCACGATGACCCGCTTCTTGGTGCCCGCCCGGTGTACTTCGTGCCTGATCATGTCCACCGCGAGCTGCTGGTCGCCCAGCAAGATGAACTGCTCGCGGTCGCGCACCTCGTCCGCGGCGACCTGCATGAGCTTTGTCGACGGCCGCACAGCCGACCCCAGCAGCACCTCCGCACTGCCGCCACCGCTCAGCCGTTCCTTCAAGTAGGAGCGCAATGCTTCTCGACGTCCTCCGGTAAACACCGGCACATCCCCACCCCTGAGAATCCCGACCAGCCCCTGGTCGCTTTCCGCACCGTGCAGGTACGCCACCGCGTCGACCCAGTCCTCGTGGTCGTGAAGGTTGACCAGGTAGTTGGTGAGGTAGCGCCGGTACCCGTCCACCTGACGCGCGGGGTGGAGCACCGGTTCTGGAAGACCCGTCACGGAAACGAGCGCGTCGTCGCCCTCGAAGGGTTCTGCCGCGGTCCACTGCTTCAGCTCTACGACGACGAAGGACGGATTCCCTGTTTCCGGGTGAGTGCCGGCCAGGATGACGTCGGCGCGCTGCGACGTGAGTGGAAGCGCGTACTCCAGCAGGACATCGACCGCGTCTAGACCAGCCGCTGCCAGATCCTCCGCGAGCGCCGGCAAGCTGTTGCGCCACGAGCGTTGTTCTGATTCCCCGACGGCGGTCTGGTAGTCGCTCATGTACTGCTGCAGCATTGTTTCCACCAGCGAATCGGGGTCGTCTGCGACCCGCATGAACTCCCGAGCGTTCAGGCGCAAACCCGCCATGGCAGCCTCCGTACACGACAAATCGTGCGACGTGGAGGCCTATCTGACCAGCGGGAAAGAAGCCTGTCGGGGTCGCGGTTATGTAAGCGAGGGTAGCAGTATCTGCGCCGTCGAAGTTCTCTTCTACAAACGAAGGGACTTCAACGGCGCGTCATTGCATCTACACGCTGACCTTGAGCTCTCGAAGAAACTCGAGCGTGTTGATGCAAGGCACATTGAACGCAGCCGCCGCATCTGGGATCTTTACCTTTCTCGTTCCTTGCGGCGCCGGAACCTCGTTCGTAACTAGCGTTGCGCCATGACGATAAGCGGAGGCCACAAGCCAAGCATCTGCAATGTCAACGAACTCGTCCGTCGCAGCTTGGCTGTAACCAGGCACTCGTTTATTTACCGCCCAGTCAGTGACCTCTGTATATGCGTCAACCTCCTCTTCGTCCGGGTGAAGAATCTGGAATGACTGCAGATGGTTCAGGTACCAATTCAGCGTTGGGTGGGCCCACCTTCTCATTTCTTGGTGGACCTCCACGTGGAAATAGATTTCAGGCGAGAAGAGGCTCGTCTCCAACTCCGTCCACAGCGATGGAAAAACATCCTGCGGATACACTGACGCCATCTGGCCTAGGAAATTTGTATCGACGAGATACACGGATCACACCGCTTTCCCGTGCTGCATCGCTGCGAGCTTAGATAGCGAGGCATAACTACTAGCACCGAGGTACCGTGCCGCGTCTCTTCCCGTAATCTGCCCATGGCTCCAGGCGCGAGTAACCGTGTCGAAGAAACGGCCGCCGACGCGCGAGCGCACCAATACGTGAAACGGAGGAGCGCCACTGCTTTCTCGCTGTTCAGACGAGCTTCCTTTGAGTATTCCAACCACGTTCGCAGCCTCTTCGCGCGAGGTGAAGTCCAGCTCAACTAGCCGCCAGAGCATCGCTTCCCGGCTCAGACCGAAGCGCTGCGAAAGCCGGTTTACTGCATCCAGCAAGTCCGCGTCAGCGTAGAGACGTTCCACCGCCTCCGCCGGAGCGATCACCGCAGCAGCGAACCGGTTGCACCAACGCTCGACGTCCGCATGCTCAGAGTGATCAGAGATACCGGTGCGCCCAAGAACAACGTGGCCCAATTCGTGGGCCAAGCTGAACAACTGGGCAGTTTTGGCATCCGCGGTGTTAACAAACACCAAGACGTAGCCGCCGTCTTCGATCGTGAAACCTCGGAACTCGCCGACGCTGAGCCCCCTCGAAGTTGTGTTCCCGACGATCGAGTTTCTCGCCACCAGGATTCCGTCTTCTTCCATGGCAGCAGCGAGCTCGGCTACTTTGTCGCTTCCCGGGAGTGGTTTGCCTCTCTCGATACCAAGAAGCTCCCTGGTTCGCTCTGCCGTTTCAGCCGGATGCTGCTCGATCGTGGCCGAGGCATACATCGTCGGCGGGGCGATACCCTCCTCAGCAGCAAAATCGGCGTACCAAGCGAGCCTGTTCTGACTCGAGCGGATAGTCTCCCGCAAATCGGCACTCACGGTGCCCATCGCCTTGTTCCCGACGGTCCGAAAGTCCGTCACTCCCACTCGCTCACCCGACGGCTCATCCAACAGCAAGCGGCCGAAAGGAATGCGAGCGAGCTTCGCGAGCTCCCTCGCCTGCTTCAGCGTTGGGCGAGTCTCACCCGAGTGCCACTGTGGAAGCTTGGGGAATCGCTTCTCCAATTCTGCTTCCGGCAGGCCAGTGCTTTCCAGCGCCCACGCAAGCATGTGGGGCTGGATATTGACCCGGACAGCACTCATGGCTGGGAGTTTAACCTAGCCGTCGACACCCCACACCGCCGCGAACTCCGGCATCGCCAACGCCCACTCCAACGACACGCGCTCCTGCTCCAGACGCTTCGCACCGGAGGCGACCAGGAACCGGCGGGCGCGTTCCTCGTCGTCGGTGAGGTGGGGGAGCACCCGGGTTGTGTCGCCGGGGTCGGCCACGGCGAGGTGCAGGAAGCGCTCCACCGTGTCCACGTCCATGGACACACTGACAACGGGGACGGAGGCGCCGTCGGAAGCCAAACGCGACCGAAGCGCGTTCAGAATGGCGTAACCGTCCGCATCCGCGTCGCCCCAGTACAGCACCCGGCGCGCCTCGCGCACCCACGGCAGCTCCGGCAGCGCGCCTGCGGTGTACCCGGAGCCCCACACCAGCACCGCACCCGAGCCTTCGGGGGCCTGGGGGAGTGCCAGGAACGTCTCCTTGTTCTCCACCACGATCAACACCAGACCGTCCGGCAAGTCCAACGACCCGAACGGCACCGTCATGTCGACCAACCCGGGCGCGGGCGCCAGCGCTCCATCCAAGAACCGCACGCGCATCAGCCGGTCGCCTTCGGCAAGTCCCAGGTCAGACACCCCGAGCAGGCGCTGCAGCAGGCCGCGGTGGGCCGCGATCCACTTCGTGTCCAGGCCCTCGATCGGCACGGCGCGGGCGCGCAGGCCCGAGGAAGGTTTCACGTGAAACCATCGCAGAGCGAGGCACAGGCGGGTGAAGTAGTCTTCCGACAACACCAGCCACGACGACCACAAGTGCGCCGCCCGCTCCCGGAACTCCGGCCAATCCGGGAACAACCCAACCAACACCGCAAATCGCTCGCGGGCCAGCGCAACCTCCCCGGCGCGCCCGGCCACCTCAGCCACGCGGTCCCACCCGGACAACGTCACGCGCACAGGCACGTCCTGTTTGCCCAGTCCCGCCCAGGTCCGAGTGGCCCACTCCACTTCCTCGGCTGGCTCCCAGGCTTGCCAGGCGCGGACGAACTCGCGGGCACCGGTCTCGTCGGCAAGCACCTGCGCGCGTGTTGGGGGATGTAGGGGAACGGAGACGGCCGAAGGTTCGTCGAGAAGCAAAAGCTCCATGTTGAACTTGACGGGCAGCTGGTCAGGCAGGCGCATGGGTATCAATGAGCTCGAAGGTGGAACGCGCGACGGGGTCCTCGGTGTAGTGGACCACGATGGTGCCGTCGACGTAAGGGGAGAGGGTCTTGATCAGCTTCATCGGCGTGGCCAGCACCATGTGGAAACCGAAGCTTTCAAACACGTCCATGGCGGTGCGGGTGAACACGGGGTCGGCGCGGTCGAAGGCCTCGTCGAGCACCACGGTGGCGTAGCGGGGCACGTCCGCGTCCACGCCCGCAAGGCGGTAACGCAGCGCCGCGGCGAGGCAGAAGAACACGAGCTTCTGCGCCTGGCCGCCGGACAAGGACGCGGAATCCACGTGCGTGTTGTGCACCGTGCCGTCGGCGTCCACCTCGTTGCCCACGAACTTCACATGCCTGCGGGTGTCCAGCACGACGGTGCGCCAACTGCGGTCCGCGCGCTCGGAGGAGCCGAGGCGGTCCATGATCTTGGCCAGGCGGTGGTAGCGCTCGATGGCGGTCTTCTCGTCTGCCTCGCTCAAGCTACCGGCGGTCGCCTCGCGCAGGTCCTGCAGGAAATCACGCACGACGCGGTCGCGGTTGTCGCGGACCTCAATCTGCAGGTAGCGCCCCTCGGTGTAGGGGGAGCGGCGCAGCGACGCGTTGATGGGGCCCAGGTTGGTCTCAATGTCGCCCTTCGCGCGCTGCAGCTCCTTGTAGATCGTGTTCAGGTGCATCACGGACTGGCCGTTGAGCAGGTCCAGGAAGCGGCCGCGGAACTCCGGCAGGCGGTCCGAGCGCAGCATCTCCAACCGCGCGATGGCCTCGCCGGCGAAATCGGCCGTGGCCTGCAGTTCCGCAGACTCGGCCGACCACTGGGACTTGTAGTTGGACAGGATGTTCACGACGGCGTTGCTGGACTCCGTGATCGTCTTCGCCGCCTGCTTCGCCTGTGCGTCCAGCTGCGCGGTGACCTTGAAAGCGCTGTCGCTCAAGTTCTCCGGAGTCAGGCGGCGCGTGGTGGCCGCCAGCATCGCCTCCAATTCCGCCGAGAGACCGGGATCCACCTCCACGTGCTCCGCCTCGATCCGCTTCAGCCGCGCCTGGTCGTCCTGCAGCGCCCGCTTGGCCACCGCGAGCTCGTCGCGCACGCCGCGCAACTCCTGCTCAGTGGCCTTCAACGTATCGACGGCCTCACGCCACGCCCGCTCCAGCTCCTTGGCTTCGGGGGAGGAGGTGAGCCGCTCAAGCTCCGCGCGCAGGCCCGCCAACTGCTCCTCGACGCTCGCGGTGTCCACGCTGGCCCACTCCATGGCGGCAATATCCCGCGCCTTTGCCACGTCGCTGGCCAGCGTCTCCTGTTTGCGCCGCACCTCCGCCAGACGGTTGCCCGCCGCCGTCGTTGCGCGTTTCGCCTCCGCAAGCTCCGCGCGCAGCGCCTCCACCTTTGCGTGGTTGGATGAGCCGAGGCGGTAGTTGCGCCGCTCGCCCAGACGCAGCCGGTCGTTCTTCACGTACCGGGCGGAGCCGGTCTTATCGGCCGGGTTGCGCTCCAACCCGTCGATGGTGGCCGCGCGCTGGTCTTGCCGCTCCAGCTCGTCCACGGTGCGTACCAGGGCGTAGTCGAAGGTGCTGGCCAGCATGCGCATCAGCCACGGGCGCATCGGGTGCTCCACCACGCGCACCTTATGGAACAGGCTCAGCGGGTTCCTCGGCCCGCGCGGCACTTCCACGCCCTCGGGCACGGTGCGGTACTCGAGCCGCATCCCGAGGTGCCGCCCGTTGACCCAGCTGCTCACCTCGCGCTCGCGCTCCGCCGGCACCAAAAGGGTCGCGGCAAACCCGCCGAGCAGGCGCTGGATCACGGGTTCCCACTCGGCCTGCTCGGGCAGCACGTCGATAAGCTCGCCCACATACGGCAGCTCGCGCACCGTCAGCCCGGTATCCGCGCACAGCTGCGCGCGCACCTCCACGTAGCGCTGGTCAATGTTGGAGGAGCGGTTGCCTAACGACGCCAACTCCGCCCCCACCGACGCCTCCGCGCCAGCAAGCCTCTCGTGTTCGCTTCGGGCCTTGAACCACTCTTCGCGCAGGCGTTCTTCCTGCTCCGGCGCGGCCGCCAGCTCCGCCGATGCCTGGGCCTTCAGCTCCGCGAAGCGCTCGGTATCCAACGCCCCGTCCAGCTGCACCAGGGCCGCCAGTTCGCGCAGCTTCGCGCTCCGTACAGAAAGTTGGTGTTCCTCGCGGGCGATGTTGCGCTCGATCTCGCCCAGGCTCTGCCCGGCCACCTGCTCCCGCTGCACCGCGGCGCGCTGCACCGCCTCCTGCTGGACTTCCTTCCTCGCAGAAAGGGATTGCGCCTGCACTTCGAGGGCGGCGAGTTGGGCGGAGCTGACGTCGATACGCTCGCGCAGCTGCTTCGCCTCAATCGCGCGCCGCACGTTGGGCAGGGCGGCAGACAGCGCCGCGGTGTTCTCCTGTGTCGCCTGCGCATTCTTGAGTTTGGTGTTCAGCCCCGGCAGGGGAGCGAGCGTCTCAATCTGCTGGTGCACGTCCTCGAGCCGCTCGTACGCCTGGCGCAGGTCCTCATGCGTGGCCACGGCGTCCTCCGCAACCTGGAACGTGCCCGGTACGTCCAGCATGTAGTTGCGGAACAGCTCGTCCATGCTGGACAGGGACTTCGCGGACTGCGTGCGGTGCAGCAGCATCTGCGCTTCCTCGCTGCCGATGCCCAGCTTGGAACGGAAGCGGTTGGCAAACACGGAGTACTGCTCCGTGAACGTCACGCCGGCGGTCTTGTACTTCGCCTCCAGCTTGCGTTTGTCCAGGGAGTTCTGCAGCAGCGGCACAAACCCGTCCACGTCCACCTCGCTGGGGAAGATGCCGTAGAGCGTTTTCACCTGCGCTTCCTGCTGCTGGCCCGCGTTTAAGCGGTAGATCGCGGCGAGCGTGAGCACCTCGCTGCCGGCGCGGTAGGTCAGCGCGACGATGCTGGCGGTCGCCCCGGAGCGCAGGTACTGGCTGCGGATCTCGCCGGTGGCCGGGTCCTCGCTGCGCCGCCACGCGCCGCGGATGTAGGACACGCGGCTGCGCCCCTTGTCGCGTCCCGTTTCCTGCTGCGCCGCGGCGTTGAAACGCAGTTTCCCGGGAGGGACGAGCACGGCGGAAAAGGCGTCGATAAGCGTTGACTTGCCCGAGCCGGACGCGCCGGTGATCAAAAACCCGCGCTCGCCGACCGGGATGTCGTAGTAGCCGTCGAACGTGCCCCAGTTGACCAGCTGCACGCGCGCCAGACGGAATTGTGCTGTCACTGCTTATCCCCTTCCTGGGCCAGGCGCAGGTACTCCTCGCGCAGCGCGTGGACGGTGTCCGCGTCGAAGATGTGGCGCAGCACCGGGGAGACCTCCCAGCGGCCCTCGGTCTCCGTGTCGGTGAGCAGGCTGTACTTGCGGATGGTGTTCACCGCCGCGGTGAACCGCTTCTTAAACCCGGACTCGTCCCGGTTGTCCACCGCGCGGACGTAACTGATTGCGCCGTACAGCTCGTCTTCGCCCACCACGACGCGCTCGCCCGGGGTGGACATGCCCAGCTCGTGGCGCAGCTGCAGCAAAATCGCGGTTTGCAGGTGCGTCAGCGCCTCCGTGCGCAGCACCGGCGGCACCTTCACGTCCTCGTTGTCCGGGCGGACGTGGCGCGTGAACGCGATGCCGGCGTCCTCGTCCACCACCAGCTCCAAGAACACGTCGTGCAGCCGCGAGCGCAGCGCCTCCGTGTCGGTGGTGATGGCGTGCCACGTCTCCTTCTTCCGGTCAGCGGTGATCAGCGGGCCTTTGAGCAGGTCCACCAGTGCGCGCCGGGTTTCCTCGGACAGGGTGCCTGTGTCGCCCGTCCACAGCGGTTCCGTCATTGCATCTCCTTTACTGCTGCCGGGTCGAAGTGCCACCGCGGGACCGTCGCTAAGCGAATGCTCCCATCCTCTTCCTCAAAGCGCACCTCTTCGCTGCCGTCTTGCCGCACCCCGTGCTTGAGGGCCAGGTACACAAGGCCCACCACCGACCCCAAGCCCTGGGTGGCGGGGTGGCGCTCGAGCACCTTGCCTATCGACGCCCCTCCGGCCCGCCCCACCGTCTCACCCACCGCCGCAATCAGCTCCTCCAAATCGATCTCGCTTTCGCGCACCGCCTGGTAGAGCGCCTCCGCGTCGCCCTCTCCGGGCTCGAAGGCCTCTACCTCGGTTGTGATGACTTCCGCGCCGGGGTCTGCGAGCTTGATCTGCGCCACCGAGGCGATCTGCATGCCGATGCGCTGCAAGGGTGTGTCCATCTTGTGCGTGGCCGAAAGCTCCTCGCGCTCCGCGGCGTCGGCGGCGAGCTTGCGGGTGTCGCGCAACAGCTCGATCATGCGGCGGTCCTCGGCGAACTGCTCGCTGGCCACGTAGTTGCGCAGGTTGCGGGCCAGTCGCGTCATCATGCGGTTGACCTCGTAGCCGGCGTCCTCCATGTCGCGGAACAGGGTACGGAATTGCGCGCGCTCTTCTGCCGTCATCGCAGCGTTGTCGGCGCGCTCGAGCACCTGCCCGATCCACGTGTCCAGCCACGCGCCGCGCTCCGGGTCCACCACCAGCGAATAAAACGCGTTGAAACTTCTGCCCGCGTCGGATTCGCCGATCAGGTCCACGCCGGCGAAGATCTCGTCCAGCACGTCGCCTCGCGAGCCCTCCGGGTCCAACAGCTGGCGGCGCAGCTGCGAATTCAGCGTTTCCAGCTCGTGCCGCACGCGCGCGAAGTCGCCGGGGATCGCACTCGCCTGGCCCAGGATGTCGCCCACCCGTTCGCGCACAGTCGCTGGGGAGGGCAGCTCAAACTCACCGCGCTCCACCTGCGCAATCTCGGCCTCGATGCGCTCACGTTCGGCCTCGAGGTGCTTCAGGCGCGAATCGATGTCCGGGTCCGTGTCCCGCGCGAGCGCTTGCAGGGCATTGCTTATCGACGCCACCCGGCTCGCCGTCACCGCCGACCTCGGCGCACTGACCCGGTCCATCATGTGCAGGGCGGTGAGCGCTTGCTCGCTCGGCTCAAGCGTTTCGCCCGTTTCCTTGGTGCCGGACTTGCGCACGAGCCACCCGGCCTTCACCCAGTCGTTGCAGTACGCCTGGGGTGTTTTCGGCAGCTCGAAGGTGCCGCGCAGCACCGCAAAGTCGTCCGCCATGAGCTGGTAGAGCTGCTCCGCCGGCCTCGCCTCAGCGCCGCGCGGGAAGTGCTCCGCCACGACCGCCAGCAGCACCGGGGCGTTGTCCGCGTGCAACAAGCGGATCGCGGCCGACTGCTCCTTCTCACGCTTATACGTCAGCGCCCGGGCCTGGATGGTCATGCCGGCTATCTTCCCATAACCCCCTCCCACCTGCACCGAGAAACTTTTTCGCTCTACATGTAGACACGTTAAGGCCGATAGTCTATATTTGCTTTTGGGCCCCTCCGCCCACGGTCCATCCCCCCCCGAGACCGGTTGAGCACTCACCCACCCCCCCATTTAGAGTGCGAGTAGGCGGAGGGGATTCCGCTATTCTTAGGCGTTTTTAAGCGGACACCCGCACAAAGGAGTGGCCCGCCACCTCGTGTTCTTAGGTGGCGGGCCGCGCTTCGAATTTCTCCGTGTCTAAGTATAAACACGGATTGATTAAAGAAAAGTTGAAAAGCGAAATGTGTTGCAGATCACACATTTAGAAGCTGGAACTGCCGCCCCCGGCGCTAAATCCCGAGGAAGACACCGAGCTGCTGCTCGAGGATGCCGCCTGATCCGCCTTCACGTTGGACTCGTGCCAGGCTTGCATGTGCACGTACGGGACGTACCCTCCGTACCAGAACCCGGATTCGTACACCGCCGGCGCGGTGAGCTTCTCGCGCTCCTTGACGTCGCTGAACTGCTTCTTCTTCACCTGGTCCAGGATCACGCGGTAGTCGCCCAGCACGCGCACGAAGTCGTCCACGTAGGTGGGGGAGGAGGGGTTGGCGTCCAGCGCCTCGATGCGCTGCATCAACAAGTCCAGCTCCTGGCGCAGCCCGCTATCTTTCACCTCGCTGCGGGCGCGCAGCACGTCCTCGCGGATGGTGCTCAGGTCCGCCCGGCGCGTGGCCGCATCGCCGTGTTCGACGCCGAAGAGGCGGTCGATGTTGTCCTCGGCGTTGGAGACGTGGTCCACGGACTCGGCGGCGTCCGCAAGCTGCTTGCGGTGCTTGTACACGTCCTTGTCGTCATCCATGTTGATCGAGCTCAGCCCCTGCGCGCCGTGCACCAGCTCGTTCATGCCCAGGAAGCGGTCGCGCACTTCAGCCCACTGGCGGCGCAGCGTCTCGTCCGCAAACGCCGAGGACAGCGAGTTCGCCCGCACGTCCACCTCGTCCAGGCGGCCCGCGAGGCGGGTGTACTCGTGGGTGACAAGCTCGTAGTCCTCGCGGGCTTTCGCAATTGCCTTACGACGATTGCTCCGCACCGTCACCACACCCGCACCAACCGCGGTGGCAGCGCCGAACCCGCCCATGCCAGCGCCGACGATCGCTCCGCCTCGGTCATTTTTCGCGTCGTTGAACTTCCGGTCCGAAAGCCCGTCCGCGTCCATGGCCAAGTTCGCCGTGCGGAACAGGCCGGATGGGATGTTGCCTTCCTTCACGCCGGGTTTCATCGCATCGAGCAGGGATTCGCGATACGAGTCGTCGTTAAGCATGAGCTCCTCGGTGACATCGTCGCCTCCGTAGATGAACGCCTGGCGCGGATCCAGGCCAACGCCCACAATGAGCACGCCGTCGGCGGGGCGGCCGTTTTCACCCTTGGACTGGTCGATCAGCTCGGGGTACTGCGAGCGCAGCAGCTCCTCCACGTCGTCAAGGATGTTCTCGTGGTTGGTTTTGAACACCATGTAGTGGAGATCCGTGACCACATCGGCCGCGTTGATGTTGGCGGTGTCGCGCTGGAGGCGCTGCTCGTCTTCGGGGGTGAGCGCGTCCTGTGGGTCGTCGATAGTCGCGCTCGGCGCACCCGCTGCCTGGACGGTGAATTGATCGCGCTCCGGGGCGTCGATGGCGTTGTAGACGGCACCCGCACCACCAAGGCCGACAAGTGCGGCGACGCCAAAGACAGCAGCAATCTCTTTCATCAATCCCATGTGTCCAGGGTAACCCGGTGTAACGCGATGTGACGGGTTGACGATGTCTTATCTACACGTGTCAGAACCACTGGCAGGTACCCGATTTACTTAAGGAGATTGCCATGAAGCGCATCGCCACCGCTGCAGTCGCAGCAACCCTGTCCCTGTCCGCACTGTCCGCTCCGGCCTTCGCAGCCGACGCCGACACCACCCCGGCCAAGGAGAACCAGGGCAGCTCCGTCCAGGCTGAAGGCGACCAGGCTGGCGAGAAGGTCGGCTCCTCCGAGGTGTACAAGAAGTGCAAGGAGGACAAGAAGGCTGAGGCCGAGAAGGGCAAGGAAGCCACCGCTGGCAAGGAGGCCACCGGCAAGGACGGCGACAAGGCCGAGCCGGGCAAGGAGAAGGGCTCCAACAACGCCACCGGCGAGTGCATCCAGCAGCTCATCGACAACCCGGACACCAAGCCCGGCATCCTGGGCCTGCTGATCGGCGTTCCGGTCGCCCTCGTTGCACTGCTCGGCGCCGCCGCAGCATTCTCCGGCGCCATCCCGGGTGTTCAGCTCCCGGCCCTGCCGGGCCTGCCGATGTAATTCGGCTCGCCTGAGCGATCCTCGGCCCGTTCCCGTTCAGGGAGCGGGCCGTTTTTTCGTGTCACGGTTTGGACACATTTCCCTGAATCGCTTGAAAGCTTTTCGTGGACACGTGTTAACTGCGTTGCAGGTAACTCAACCTACATAAGGAGAAAACCATGAAGCGCATCACTTCCGCTGCCCTCGCAGCAACCATGTCCGTGTCCGTTCTGACCGCACCGGCCTTTGCCGCTGAAGGCGATGAGAAGGTTGGGTCCTCCGAGGCGTACCAGAAGTGCCTCAAGGCTCAGAAAGAGATCAAGGGGGAAATCGACAAAGCTCCGACCGCAGAGCAAAAGCAGCGTCTCAAGAAGATTGTTGACGAGTCCCGCGAAGAGGCTGGAGTCGGCAGCTCCACCGATTCCGGCGTCTGCATCAAGGGTCTGACCCACGAGGACAGCGAGTACCGCTCCTCCGCACTGGGCGTCCTGATCGGCGTGCCGCTCGCCCTCGTTGCACTGCTCGGCGCAGCAGCAGCGTTCTCCGGCTCCATCCCGGGTCTTTCCCTCCCGGCCATTCCGGGCCTACCGATGTAAATAGGGTTCATCCGGCTTAGCCGCGTACCCGAAATAACCCGGTTCCTGCTGCGTAGGGGCCGGGTTATTGTTCTGCTACGTACCAGTACGAGAGTTCTCCCTCCGCTCACAAGGGTTTCGCAGATAGGCCCCGTAGAAAGTTTGTGATCCGGGCGAGACACCCCGGGATGAATCCGACACGAGAAGGAGAATTATGTCCGCAAACACTCGTATTGCCGCATCGGCTACCGCACTCGTGCTGGCTACCGCCGGCCTCACCGCCTGCAACGACAGCGACGGTGACACCGACACCACCGGGGTCAACCCGTCCGACGCCATCACCTCGGAGGACCCGGTCTCCGGCGGCTCTTCCTCCGGCGGCTCCGCATCCGACGGTTCCTCGGTCGGCGGCTCTTCCGCGGGCGGGTCCTCGGTCGGCGGCTCCTCCGCAGACGGCTCCGTGTCTGACGGTTCCGCTGGCGGCGCCGTGTCCGGCGACTCCTCCGTCGGCGGTTCCTCCGCGGGCGGCTCCGCATCCGGCGACACCGGCCTCGGCGGCGCAGAGATGACCGACTCCCCGCTGGGTGGGGCAGAGGCTCCGGAGCAGGTTGATCCGCTGAGCCCGCAGATGACGCCGTAAGCGCAACACGAGAAAGGCACCGGCACGGAGTATCCCTTCCTCCGCGCCGGTGCTTTTTCGTAGTTAAAACGGCTCTTGCACCGCGCGGGTGATCACCACGGCGTCGGCGTCGATGCGTTCGTGCAACTGCCTATCGACGTCCTCCGGTCCATCCGACGTCAACAACCATCCCGCCCACGCATCCTTGCCGGGGGAGAAGTGCCCGTCGCCCTTACCGATGATGTTTAACGTGGCATCCCTCAACCACAGCGGGCCGACCAACCCCGCATGCTCCGTTCCCTCGAGCGGGGCCACGTACGGCTGGTAGGCGACGGCGTTGAGGTCGGCCACGGTATCGTCGAAAAGCTTCTGCGCCAGCAGCATGTGCTCGGGCGAGCCGAGGTAGACGATGGTGGTCAGCGACAGGGTGCCCTGCGGTTCGTCGCGAAGTGTGAGGTCCATCAGCCCGCCGAGGCTGGCAGGGAGGTGCGTCGGCGCGTCGTGGTCCTCGAAGAAGAATTTTTCGATGGCGTTGTCGCGGTTGGTGGTGGCGAAGTCCACGAGCGCGTTGAGCTCGTACAGTCGCATCTGGTCCGGGGCGGGCAGGTTGTCGTACGCGGCCTGGCAGCGCAGGTCCCAGAGGGTGAACTCGTCCTCGATGGGGTGGGGGCGAGGGGAGACCGCCGAGATGACAGCGCCGCTGGTTTCGATGCGCTGCCGGTAGAGCGCGTACGCCTCCTCCAGGTCGCGCTCGTGTGCCACGAAGTGGGTAGTGACGATCTCGAAGGGCATGCGCAAGAGGGTAGTCGATTGGGCAGGGCGAGGGGTGGTGCGGAGATCGGCGATGTTTCACGTGAAACCTAGTCGGGAAGGCGGTACTTTCGGTTCCTGCTCGTCGGTGGTGCGGTGGGGACAATTTCCTCGGCGTCAACCAAGTTTCGGAGCCTGGGGCGCAAGGAATTTACACTCACTCCGAGATGGTCCGCGATATCGCGTGCTGCAGCTTCCCCAACTTCCGTGAGATAGGAAATCAGCCTTCGATCGGCTTCGTCGACTTCAGGTTCGCCAACTGCAAGGACGAAAGTGTCGCTGGAGCTACCTTCCCTGAGCAGATTGCGATCGGCCAGGTCACCCAGCAGCTCACGTGCATCATCACTGTCGAGCCCGATATGTTCCCGCAGCTCCTTGACCGACACACCACCAAGCTCTTGAGCGATAGCCAGAGCGATCTGCTCCTCTCGCGTACTTCCTGGCGCCACGGAGGCCAGCCATTGCGAAACCTCTGGATTGAGAATTCCGAAGCGATACAAGGTGACGGTGAATTCACCAATCCTCGCATCGAATTGTGGCTGAGGCAGACCGTAGCGTTCCATACCCTTACGCATTCGTTGGATGCCGCTCCCTTGATTCTCCGCCACACGCATTGACCCTGAAGGAGTGGGCAGGTTGCTAAGAAGATTAGCGAGCGATGGGTTACGGCTCACCGAACGATTTTCATCGATGTTGTCCACCGTCCGGTCACTCCACAAACCACCCGGACTGTTTACCTCAACTCGATCGGGGTACACATCCACCTGCACTTGGCGACCTTGAACTTGGGGACTGTAATCCCTGTGCATCACCGCATTCACAATCGCCTCGCGTAACGCGATCTCGGGAATCTCGGGCTCGTCGACCATGGTCGATCCCACTTCCACTGAACGTGTTCGAAGGTTGCGCATTACCGCCTTAATTGCGTCCTCCACCGCGAGCGGCAGGGGACCGTCGCAATGGGCTCGATCCACAAACCTGGTTTCCGAGACGGACTTCTCTGGTGAAGGGTGCACAGCCACGTCGATGAACAACTGCGGGAAAAATTGTTGAGGGTAGCGTCCGAGAGCTAAACCACCAGCCAGAGTTGGGAGGCCAGCGCCGTCAAGTACGTGGAGACGTTCCAGGACTTCAGCGTCACCGGTCGTCCCAAGGCGGATACGAGAACCGCGTTTCTCCAGCGATTCGATTAGGCCCCTCCATGCCTGCCCATCTAAGTCGTCGAGGCCAGCCTCACTAATGGGTGAGAGTTCCGAGAGGTCTGGCGTGTACAGCGTCGTGAGCTGAAACACTTCGTAGCTAGACAGTCTCTGGTCCCCATCCAAAACCCTCTTGTACGCGCCATCCCGCAGTCCTTGAGCTGTGACATAGCAGGGCATCTGCTGGCCCAATTGTGCGTCACCCCGCATCGGATGGACCCACACCAGAATCACCGGAGAACCATCGACCTCGTCAGTCTCAATGTCGAAACGGGGGATGGGTGTCACAGGAGGCTTCTCTTGCCCCTGGCGCAGCGCACTAATGAGTTGGTCGTTCATACGGGCAGAGTCAAACCCCGGCGCCGGAGTGAAGCTACCGTCACGTTGATTTTCCTGGATACCGAGGACGATTACTCCGCCTTTGGAGTTGGCAAAAGAGCTCACCGCTTTCCAGAACGCGGTATCGAGTTTCCCCGTTCCAGACTTCGCCTCAATGCAGTGATCATCGTTTCGTTGCCGTCGCAACCGGGCCATGATGTCATCCATGCGCTGACTCATACCCTCACTTTAACCCGTTTCTTACAGTGAGGCCCCGTTTCTCCGTCACTTTTTACAGTGAGAGCCCTTTTTCGCGTCACTTCATACAGTGACGCGCTCATTTTTACAGTGAGGACCCTTCTCAATACAGTGACGGCCCATAGTTTCACGTGAAACACGGCAAAAGAAAACCGCCCCGGAGGGCGGTTCAGCGCGGCAGCAGGGGACTGCTACACGGCGGTGGAGCCGGTGGCGGGGGCGGCCGAAGGTTCGTCGATAGGCGACTGCTTGTGGATCTTGCCCGACGCGAACTTGTTCACGATGAGCGCGACCGCGCCGTCGCCGGTGACGTTGGCGGCGGTGCCGAAGGAGTCGACCACGATGTAGGACGCGATCATGAGCGAGAGCATCGAGTCGTCGAAGCCCAGGTTGGACTGCAGCAGGCCGGCGGCCGCCATGATGGCGCCGCCCGGCACGCCCGGGGCCGCGATCATCATGATGCCCAGCAGGAGGATGAAGCCGAAGATCTCGCCGCCCGAGACGTCCAGGCTGGCCATGTACACGATGGACAGCGCGTAGAGCATGATCTTCATCATCGAACCGGACAGCTGGATAGTGGCGCAAAGCGGAACCACGAAGCCGGCGACGTCCTCGTCCACGTTGTTTTTCAGTGTGGACTCGTAGGTGACCGGGATGGTCGCGGCGGACGATGAGGTGCCCAGGGCGGTGAAGTACGCCGGCAGCATGTTCTTCAGGGCCTTGAACGGGTTCACGCCGGCGACCGCGCCGGCTACCAAGTACTGCAGCAGCACGATGATCACGGTCATGACCACGGACAGCAGCAGCACCACACCCATGGCGGCCATGGTGTCGCCGAAGTTCTCGTTCATGCCCAGGCCCAGGAAGGTGCCGAAGATATACAGCGGCAGCAGCGGGATCACGAACGTGACCACGACCTTGAGCACGACGTCGTTGAGCTCCTGCAGCACGTTGTAGAGGTTGTCCGACTTCACCGCTGTCATGGCCAGTCCCACCACGAAGGCGAGCAGCAGCGAGGACATAATCGCCAGCGGCGGCGGCATCTCGACGGTGAAGTATGGGGCCAGGCCACCCTCGTCCGGGTCGGCCACGTTGGTGATCAAGTCCTTGCCGGCCAGCAGCTTCGGGTACAACGCGGTGCCGGTGCCCCAGGCGATCAGGCCGGAGATGACGGTGGAGCCGAAGGCCACACCCGCGGTGATGCCCAGCCACTTGCCGGCGCCACGGCCTAGGCCCGCGATGGCGGGCGCGATGAGCGCGAAGATCAGCACCGGCACAAAGAAGCCGAGGAAGTTGGAGAACAGTCCGTTGAAGGTGATAAAGACACGGGCCAGCCAGTCGGGGAAGAACAGGCTGCACAAGAACCCGAGGATGATGGCGACAACTACCCAGAAGAGTAGCGACCCTAAGAACTTACTTTTCATGTGTCCAGAGTAGCCGGTAATTATACAGCAAACTGCATTTTTGAGCGCTTTTCTTTCGTGTCTACCCTCGCCGTATGCTTGGGAGCTATGAGCCCGTTTGAAAATATGAGCACTCTCAACGTCGTTGTCGGCATCATCTTTATCCTGCTGACCCTGCTTCTGCTCATCCCTGGCGCGATGGCCTCCGTGGGCAACCTGCCGGGCAACAAGTGGTTCGGCCTGCACGTCCCGGCGGTGCGCAAGGACCGCGCGATCTGGGATCAGGCTCACAAGGTCGCTGGCCCGTTCTGGGTGTTGGCGGGTGTGGCGCTCGCGTTCGGCGCTGCCTTTTCCTTCATCGCCTCCGGGTGGATGTGGGTGCTGCCGGCGGTGGCGCTGGTGGCGGCCGTTGTCGCGGCCTCGTTGGGCGGCAACTTCGGCGCGCGTGCGGCCGTGGCGGTGGAGCAGGCGCGTGAGAAGCAGGCGGAGGAACCCGAGCCCGCAGTGAACATCGATGCTTTGCGACGAGCCGCCGGCCACGCCGACGACCAGAAGTAGGTTCGCATGAATTGGCAAGAAGCGATCCTGACCGTGTTGCGCAAGGCGGGGGAGCCGATGGCGTACAAGGACATCGCCGCCGAGATTGTCCGCCGCGGCTTAGTGGATGCCCCGCACACGAACCCGGAGATTGCCACCCACGCCGCCATTACCGGCTTGAAGGTGGACGGCCTGGTCGCCTCAGCCCCGCGCGGAAAGTACCGCCTTCCTGAATAAAATTCCCGGTCGAATACCGGTTCCGCTATAGTTGTCAATTGTGACGTACATGACTTCTTTGAACTGGTGGTGGCCCGCCTAACTGGCGCGCCCCCTTCGAAGTCACGGCCCGCCAGCTTGCACCCCAAGCGCCGCGGGCCTTTTTTCACCCTCGGTGCAACGAATACGACAGAACCGAGGACCACATGCAATACACCCACCGCGAGGTGCGCTACCACGAGGACGTGGCCAGCCTCTTCGCCCACATCGGCGGACTCGACGCGGAAGACTCCGTGCTGCTCGAGTCCGCCGACATCACCACCCGTAACGGCCTGCAGTCCGTGGCGGTGCTGCGCGCGTCTATGCGCGTGACCTGCACCGGCAACCGCGTGACCGTGGAGCCGCTGACCCCATCTGGCGAGGTCATCGCAGCGGACCTGGACCTTGAGGAGTACCGGGTGGGGCAGGGCGTCTACGAGTTCCCCGCATCACGCGCCGCGGACGAGCGCGAGCGTCTCACCGCCCCGTCCTCCGCCGACGCGCTCCGCGCGCTTACCACGCGCGCCGGTTACGGCAACGAGGACTTCCCGTTTCTCGCCGGCGGCTTCGCCTACGACTACCTGGACTCTTTCGAGCGGCTGCCCTTCGTGGAGGCTGGCCCGAACACGTACCCGGATTTCCAGTTCGTGCTCGCCGAGGTGCTCCTGCGCGTCAACCACGAAACGTCCACGGCGTACCTCGCGGGCGTCGATGCGCATGGTGCGGGCATCGATCTCGAGCCGCTCGCGTCGCTTATCGACGCCCCCGTGCCCGCCTACGAACCCACCACCGAGAGCGCGGAGCGTGCCGTCGTCAAGGCAACTGTGTCCGACGCCGACTTCCGCGCAGACGTGGAGGGGCTCAAAGAGCACATCGCCAACGGGGACATCTACCAGGTGGTGCCGGCACGGGCGTTCACGGCGGAGTGCGCGGACGCGTTCGGGGCGTACCGCCGACTGCGCGAGTCCAACCCCTCGCCGTACATGTTCTACCTGCGCGGGCCCGGCTACGAGCTTTTCGGTGCCTCGCCGGAGTCCAACCTGAAGTTCGACCACACAACGCGCCAGGTGGAGCTGTACCCGATCGCCGGCACACGCCCGCGCGGACTGAACGCCGACGGGACGGTCAACCACGAGCTGGACACGCGCATGGAGCTGCAGCTTCGCACCGACGCCAAGGAGGTGGCCGAGCACACCATGCTGGTGGACTTGGCCCGCAACGACATGGCGCGCGTGGCCGAGCCTCGCACCCGGCGAGTGCGCGAGCTGCTGCAGGTGGACCGCTATTCCCGCGTGATGCACCTGGTCAGCCGGGTCACCGCAACGCTTGCCTCAGACCTGGACGCGCTGGACGCCTACCGCGCCTGCATGAACATGGGCACGCTCACCGGCGCGCCGAAGCTGCGCGCGACCGAGCTGTTGCGCGGGGTGGAGGGCACACGCCGCGGCTCCTACGGCGGGGCGGTGGGCTACCTGCACGGCAGCGGCGACTTCGACACCTGCATTGTCATCCGCTCCGCGTTCGTCGCCGACGGCGTCGCCACGGTGCAGGCCGGCGCAGGCGTGGTGCGCGACTCCATCCCGCAGGCCGAAGCCGACGAGACCCTGCACAAGGCCTACGCGGTGCTCCAGGCGCTCGCCGCGGGCCGTGAATTGGAGGTGCACAAGTGATCGTTTTGCTGGATAACCAGGACTCTTTCGTCTACAACCTCGTCGACGCGCTCGCCGGCTTCGACACCGTGGTCTACCGCAACACCGTCTCCGCCGACAGGGTGCTCGGCGCGGACCCGGAGCTCATCGTGCTCTCACCGGGCCCCGGCTACCCCGCGGACGCCGGCTGCATGATGGAGGTGATCGAGCGCGCCCAGGGCCGAATCCCCATCCTGGGCATCTGCCTGGGCTACCAGGCGCTCATCGAGCACTTCGGCGGTCGCGTGCAACCGTGCGGCCCGGAGCACGGCACCTCGGTTCCGATGAGACTTACGGCTCCACACCCGCTTTTTGACGGCCTCACGGTCGGCGGAGCCCCCGGCCAACCCGGCCTGGACGTGCCTGTTGCCCGCTACCACTCCCTGGGCGCGACCGAGGCGCCGACCGGGATCACACCGCTGGCCTGGACGGACACGCAAATTGGCAGCGTGATCATGGTCGCCGAGACCGACGACGGGTACTCCATCGGCTTCCAATTCCACCCCGAATCCATCCTCACCCCCGCAGGGCCCCAGCTGCTGGAGCGCTGTGTGGAACACCTGTTGCAGAAAGGACGCGACAATGGCTGACCACGTAGAGATCTTTCGCCGTTTTATCGACAACCCCGCCCCGACCTTGGAGGACGCGGTTGAGGCGTTCACCCCGCTGACCGTCGGCGACTACGACGACGTCCACATCGCGGCACTGCTCGCCACCATCCGGACCCGTGGCGAGACCTTCGCCGACATCGCGGGCGCGGCCAAAGCCTTCCTCGACGCGGGACGGCCGTTCCCGGTGACGGGCAAGGGGATCATGGACACAGCGGGCACCGGCGGCGACGGCGCGAACACCATCAACATCACCACCGCCGCCTCGCTTGTGGCCGCGGCCGGCGGGGTGAAGATGATCAAGTGCGGCAACCGCTCGGTGTCTTCCAAGTCCGGCTCGGCCGATGTGTTGGAGGCTCTGAACATCCCGCTGGACCTCGACCCGGAGCGCGCGGTGCGCCAGTTCGAGTCCTCGAACTTCACCTTCCTGTTCGCCCCGGCGTACAACCCCGCGATCGCTTTCGTGCAGCCGGTGCGCAAAAAACTCGGCGTGAGCACGTTATTTAACACGATGGGCCCATTATTGAGTCCCGCAAGGCCTGAATTCCAAATAATGGGGATAGCCAATCCTAAGCTAGGCCCCACTATTGCGGAGACCATGAAAACGCTCGGCCGTTCCCGCGCGCTGGTCGTTCACGGCGCCGGCACCGACGAGATCGCGGTCCACGGCGACACCCTCGTCTGGGAGCTCAAGGACGGCGAGATTTCGCACTATACGGTGGCGCCGGCGGAGCTTGGCGTCGATAAGCATACGCTCGAGGACCTCCGCGGGGGCGACGGCGAGGAGAACGCCGCCGCCATGCGCGCGACGTTTGCGGGGGAGGGGCCGGCCGCGCACCGCGACGCCGTTGCCGCGAACGCCGGCGCGATGTTCTACCTCTACGGCATGGCGGACTCGCTCGCCGAGGGCACCGCGCATGCAAAGCAATTGCTTGCCGACGGCTCCGTCGCCCAGTGGCTGCGCACCCACGAGGAGGCGGACTACAGTGGCTAAGATTTTGACCGAAATTGTGGCGAACCGTAAACGTCACATTGACGCAATACGCGAGCGAGTGGGTCACGTTAGTTTCGACACGTTACGTTATTCCGAGCGCTCCCTCTACGACGCCCTGGCCGCCCCCGGCGCTTCCTACATCATGGAGTGCAAGTCCGCCTCACCCTCGCTCGGCACCATCCGCGAGGACTACAAGCCGGGGGAGATCGCGAGCGTGTACTCGCGCTACGCCTCCGCGATCTCCGTGCTGTGCGAGCCCGACTACTTCGGCGGGGACTACGACCACCTCGCCACCGTCGCCGCCACCACGCACCTACCGGTGCTGTGCAAGGACTTCATCATCGACGAGGTGCAGATCTACGCTGCCCGCTACTTCGGCGCCGACGCGGTGCTGTTGATGCTGTCGGTGCTTTCCGACGAGGAGTACGCGCACCTCGCCTCGGTGGCGGAGTCTTTGCGCATGGACGTGCTCACCGAGGTCATCGACGAGGACGAGGTAGCTCGGGCGGCCCGGTTGGGCGCGAAGATTCTCGGCGTGAACCACCGCAACCTGCACGACCTATCCATCGACCTCGACCGCTCCGCGCGCCTATCCGCACTTGCGCCGGACGGGGCAGTGGTGGTTGCCGAGTCCGGCATCCGCGACGCCGCGACCGTCCGCAGGCTCGGCGGGCACTCCGACGGGTTCCTCGTCGGCTCGCAGCTGACCTCCCAGCCGGACATCGACCGCGCCTGCCGCGAACTGGTCTACGGGCCGAACAAGGTCTGCGGCCTGCGCTCGGCATCCGCGGCCCAGGCGGCGAAGGCGGCCGGCGCTGTCTACGGCGGGCTGATCTTCGAGGAGGGGTCCCCGCGCAATGTTTCACGTGAAACGGCCGCGGAAATCATCGCCGCGGAACCGGGCCTCGACTACGTTGCGGTGTCGCGCCGCACCGAAGGCTACGACGAAATCATGATCCACGGGATCAGCGCCGTGCAGGTCCACGCCCCGTACCAGGGCTCGCTCGAAGCGGAACGCGCGTTGATCGAGCGTGTCCGCGGCGAGGTCGACGTACAAGTGTGGCGCGCTATCGACATGACGGGGCCCAATGATGCGGCGGGCGTGGCGGAGCTCGTCGACAAGCTAGTGCTCGATTCCGGCGCCGGTGGGACGGGGGAGCGGTTCGACTGGTCCCGCATCCCCACCACCGATGCGCTGCTCGCCGGTGGGCTGACGCCCGCCAACCTCGCCGACGCGCTGCGCACCGGCTGCACCGGACTCGACCTCAACTCCGGCTTCGAAGACCCCCGCGGACACAAGGACGCCGCCGCATTGCGATGCGGCTTCGCCACCATCCGCGACTTCCACAATTAAGGACTGACACAATGACCCTGCTCCCTGCGTACTACGGCGAGTTCGGCGGACAGTTCGTCCCCGAATCGCTCATCCCGGCGCTCGACCAGCTCGAGCGAGCCTTCGTCGACGCGTTCAACGACGACGCGTTCATGGACGAGTACCGTAGCCTGCTCCGCGATTACCTCGGCCGGCCCACCCCGCTGACCGAGTGCCGCAACCTGCCGCTCGAGGGCAACGCGCGCATCTTCCTCAAACGCGAGGACCTCGTCCACGGCGGCGCGCACAAGACCAACCAGGTGATCGGCCAGGCGCTCCTTGCCAAGCAAATGGGCAAAACCCGCATCATCGCGGAGACCGGCGCGGGCCAGCACGGCACCGCCACCGCGCTCGCCTGTGCGCTGCTTGGCCTGGAATGCGTGATCTACATGGGCAAGACCGACATGGAACGCCAAGCGCCGAACGTGTACCGCATGCGTCTGATGGGCGCGGAGGTCGTCGGCGTGGAATCCGGCGCGGGCACTCTGAAGGACGCGGTGAACGAGGCGCTGCGCGACTGGACCGCCACCTTCCACGAGTCCCACTACCTCCTCGGCACGGCGGCCGGGCCGCACCCGTTCCCAAAGATTGTCAAAGAGTTCCACCGGGTGATCTCCAACGAGGCCCGCGCCCAGATCCTCGAGCGCACCGAACGGCTGCCGGACGTGGTGGTCGCATGCGTCGGCGGCGGCTCCAACGCGATCGGCACCTTCGCGGACTTCATCGACGACACCAGTGTCGAGCTCGTAGGCGCCGAGCCCGGGGGAGAGGGCTTCGGCCTCGGCGCCCACGGCGCGGCTATCGCCCAGGGCACGACCGGTCTGCTCCACGGCACGTACTCGTACCTGATGTGCGACGGCGACGGCCAGGTGGAGGAGTCCTACTCCATCTCCGCCGGCCTGGACTACCCCGGCGTGGGCCCGGAGCACGCCCACCTGGCCAAGTCCGGCCGCGCTTCCTACGTGCCCGTCACCGACGACGAGGCCCTCGACGCCTTCCAGGCCCTGTCCCGCCACGAGGGCATCATCCCCGCGCTCGAGTCCTCCCACGCGCTCGCGTACGCGCTCAAGCGCGCCGCCGAGCACCCCGCGGACGCCGAGCCGCTGCACATCCTGGTCACCCTGTCCGGCCGCGGAGACAAGGACATCGCCCACGTGCGAGCAACGCTTGCAGATAGAGAGGAAAAGTAAATGAGCCGCTACGAGAAACTCTTCGCCGCCGGAGAGGGCGCGTTCGTGCCCTTCATCATGCTCTCGGACCCGACCCCGGAAGACGCGGTGGAGATTGTCTCCGCCGTCGTCGACGCCGGGGCCGACGCCGTGGAGCTCGGCGTACCGTTCTCCGACCCCGTCGCGGACGGCCCAGCTATCCAAGGTGCGCATGTGAGGGCGTTGGCGGGCGGAGCGACCGTCGATAAGGCGCTTGCGCAAATCCGCACCATCCGCGAGCGCTACCCGGACCTGCCGATCGGCATGCTGGTGTACGGCAACGTCGCGCACGCGCGCGGCCTGAAGCGCTTCTACCGCGAGTTCAAGGAGGCGGGTGCGGACAGCGTTTTGCTTCCCGACGTCCCCGTGCGCGAGTCCGCCCCCTTCAGCGCAGCCGCCACCTCGGCCGGCATCGACCCGATCTACATCGCCCCGGCGAAGGCCTCGGAGGAAACGCTTGAGGCGGTGGCCGCGAACTCGCGCGGCTACATCTACGCCATCTCCCGCGACGGCGTGACCGGCGCGGACAAGGAGGCGACGGTGGAGGGCCTGCGCGAGGTCGTCGATAACGTGCAGAAGTTTGGCGGGGCCCCGGTGCTGCTGGGCTTCGGCATCTCGAAGCCGGAGCACGTGCGCGACGCGATCGCCGCGGGGGCCGCGGGCGCGATCACCGGCTCGGCGATCACCAACATCATCGACAAGTACATCGACGGCAACCGCGTGACCGATAAGGACGCGCTGAAAACCGAGCTGACCGAGTACGTCGCCGCCATGAAGAGCGCTACGATCGCATCATGACCTGTTCACGACGCATGTTCCTGCTCGGCACCGCAACCACGTTTGCCGGTGCGTTCCTCGCCGCCTGTGGAGAAGCGGCCCCCGAAGAAGTTGCCAAGACCGACGTGCCCGTCGGCTCCGCGGTGATCTTGGACAAGTTCATCATCGCCCAGCCCACCGCCGGCACCTACGTCGCCTACTCCAGCGTGTGCCCGCACCAGCAGAAGAAGATCACCAAGGTCGAGGGCGACACCGTCAAGTGCACCGCCCACGGCTCGGTGTTCAGCATCGCCGACGGCGCCCGCGTCTCCGGCCCGGCCGTCACCGGCATGCGCGAGGTTCCCGTGACCGATGCCGGCGACAAAGTCTCCGTTTCCGAGTAGATGAAGAAGCTCGACCCGCTTCTCGTCGGCATCGTCGCCGCGGCGGCGCTCGCGTTCGTGCTGCCCGCCCAGGGTGCGTTCGCGGACGGGTTCGCCGTCGCGGTGAAGCTGGGCATCGCGCTGCTGTTCTTCCTCTACGGCGCGCGCTTGTCCACCCAGGAGGCACTGAAGGGCCTAACCAACTGGCGCCTGCATGCGCTGATCCTGGCGTTCACGTTTGTGATCTACCCGATTATCGGCCTGCTCGCCCGACCGACGGTGGCGTTCATGTCCGAGGACCTGTACCAGGGCCTGCTGTTCATGTCGCTGGTGCCGTCCACCGTCCAGTCCTCGGTGGCGCTCACCGGCGTCGCGCGCGGCAACGTCTCGGGCGCGGTGGTGGCGGCGTCGGTGTCCTCGCTCGTCGGCGTGGTGATCACGCCGCTGCTTGTGATGTGGCTGATGGGCGCCGGCGACGGGGTGTCCGTGGACGCCTCGGTGTTCGGCGACATCGCCCTGCAGCTGCTCCTCCCGTTCATCCTGGGCCAGCTCGCGCACAACTTCGTCCCACGGGTGGGGGAGCTAGCCAAGTCGAAGGCGACCAAGATCGTGGACCGCGGCTCCATCTGGATGGTGGTCTACTCCGCGTTCTCGCGCGGCGTCGTTTCCGGCGTCTGGTCGAATGTCTCCGCGTGGGAGATCGTGTTCCTCACCGTGTTTTCGTGCGTGCTGGTCGTCGCTATGCTGTGGCTTACCCGCATCCTCCCGGAGGCGCTGCGCTTCCCGCGCGAGGACCGCGTCGCTATCCAGATGTGCGGCACCCAGAAGTCGCTCGCGACCGGCCTGCCCATGGCCACCGTCATCTTCGGCGGCGCTTCGCTCGGCGTGCTGATCATCCCGCTGATGATCTACCACATGTGCCAACTGGTCATCTGCTCCGCGTACGCCTCCCGAATTTCCTAGGAGTTTCACGTGAAACATTTCGTCCGCATCCACTACAACGTCCCCGAACTCGGCGGCGAGCTGCTCAACATCGCCGAGCTCGAGGAGATCTCAGCCCACGAGTGCACCATGGTCCGTATGATCGAACTCGACCCCGCCGAGACCATCACCGGCATCTACGTCGACGGCCGCGTCATCGGCCAGGCCAACCAGCCCATGGGCACCGTCCCACACCCGCGCACCTACGATTCCATGGAGGGCATCACGGCCACCCACCTCAGCGAGGAGGAATTCGAGGGCCTCTGGTCCGAGGCTCAAGCAAAGTTGCAATAGCCTATCGACGTCCCTCCGGCCCGCCCCGACTCCGGCGCGGGCCTTTTTCGTTGGTGGATCCCTATAGTTGGCGGGGCCGGGGTTGTCCGCAATGCGGAGTTCCACGTCAACGTCCGGGCCAACCAACCCATGGGCACCGTGGCGCACCCGCGCACCCTAGCTCGATCTGTCAGCGGCGCGGGCCTTTTCGTTGGTGGACCCCAATAGTTGGTGGGGCCGGAGTTGTCCGCAATGCGGAGTTGCGGAGTGGTCTGAGGGGCGGGCATGGGCGGAGCTGACGTCGATAAGCAATTGCCAATAGTTGGTGAGTTCCCACTTGTCCGCAATGCGGAGTTGCCGACAAGTTATAGCAATCGCTATAAACCGCATTACCGCAGGTCAGAGAAATGTCGAGGGCGAGTTTTATAATGTCTGCAATCGAACTCGCATTCGCCTCAAGGGGGCCCGAAATGACCGCCGCAGTTGCCACAGAACCCAACCCCATCGCCATCGCATTAAGCCAGCAAATCGAAGACTCGCACCGCGCAATGACCCAGAGCAAAGCGGAGTTGTTGTCCGCAATTCAAACGTTTGATGAACTCGCACTTGCTATCGAATGTGGCTCATCGACCACCGCGCACTTCCTCATGCGCCGCCTGGGCGTGTCATCCTCAACCGCCCACGAGTACGTCAGCGTCGCGCACCGCCTGCGGCCCTTTCAGTACCTGCACACACACTTCACCGAGGGTGCGCTGAGCTACTCGGTGGTGCGGTTGCTTCTGAAGTACATGACTATCGAAAACGAGCGTGAGCTGGTCGATCTCGCCCTCGGGATGGGCTTCCACGAGCTCGAATGCGCGCTGGCCGGGAAGAAGCCGCAGGACGGGGAGGGCGACGACAGCCCGCAGTACTATCTGAGCCTGCACAAGCGCGAAAACGGCGATATCGCGTTCCACGGCAATATGAATGCAGCGGACGGCGCCGCGTTCATCGCCGCGTTGAAGATCGGGGAGATCGCGTACTGCGATATCGACGAGGTGCTCGAGGATCTGGACCCCGAGGTAGAAGGGGAAATCAACATTGCCCTCGAGCGCGCCGAGGAGGTGGAGGAAAACCGACCCGCGCGGAAGACGGTCTCCGGCTACGGGCTGCCCATCGGGCGCATGCTGCTGCGGGCGCTCATGGGCATCGTCCACATGGCACGCACGACGCCGCGCAACACGCTGACCACGCCGGGTGCGCACGTGAACATTCTGGCAACACCGGACGGGCGCGGGTATATGCCCAACAACGTGGGCGCGCCGTCGAAAGCCATTGCAAGCTTGCTGGCAAATGCGGACATACGCCTATCGACGGTCAACTCCAACGGCCTCGTCCTCAACACCGGACGCAAACAGCGCCTGGCCACAAACGGTCAGGTCAACGCGCTACTGGCGATGTGGGGTGGGCAGTGCGCGGCACCGGGGTGCACGCACACGCGCTTCATCGAGATCCACCACATCGAGGATTGGGCCACCGGGGGCTTGACCGACCTGGAGAACCTCCTGCCGCTGTGCTCCGCCTGCCACTCCCTGGTTACGGAGGGGTATCTGCAGACGCTGAAGGAGCACTCAGACATCCACTTCGTCTACCGCGACGGGACGCGGTTCGTGTCCACGAACTACTCCCTGCCGCAGCGTAACGACACCATGCGGACCATGGAGGAGTGCAACTGGTCCTTCAACGACTAGTGAGGCTTAGAAGAACTGCTCAACGGCCGGCACACCCGGGACACCCGGGATCTTGCCCGCTGCGGCCGCGGCGGCGCCGACCAGTGCCAGGACGCCTGCGGCGATGCCGGTGCCAACGAGGATGTCGTAGGTGGTGCCGAGCTTGTAGCCGCGGTTAGCGTCGTTCCGGTAGGAAGAGTTCATTACGGCACCCTGGTTGGCGGCTTCCTCACCAGTTTCGGTTTCGAAGATGCCGCTCTGGGCGGAACCAAGGAACGGGGCGGAGAGACCTTCGCCCTTCTTGTCCCGCTCAGCTGCGGTGGCGGCATCCATGTAGTTTTCCATCTCAGGGAAGGTCACCTGCGAAGAAGACTTATGGCCATAGCCACCGGTTTCCTTCCCGTTAATCTCAACTGCCTGTGCCGGCACGGCAGCAAGGGACAGGGCGGTGGTTGCGGCCAGAGCGGCGGCGGTGATGCGCTTCATGGGGGATCTCCTTGGTCGATGCATGAGTGTGATTGCCAGAAAACCGGACTGCGTCAGTAAAACACACATCACCGCAGGTCACCTGACTTTTATCAGATGAAACGATATGAATCGCACGCCTACGCCGTCTGGCCCCTAAAACACCAGGTTGACCAACACCATGTACAGGGCAGTGCCAGCGAAGATGGACAGGTCCGCGCGACGCTTCCAGCGGTGCAGGAGCAAGGTGGCGGCTAACGCAATGAGCGCGGAGGCGAGGTGGGCGGGGGAGTGGGCGTGGCCGATCACGGTGTAGGCCACCAGGACGGTCATCACCCCGACGGGCATGAGCACGGCGAGGAAGTCGATGAACGGGCTACCCTTGAGCACGCGCAACATGGAAAGCGGCAGGGCGCGCAGGAGTACGGTGACGATGCCGATGGGGATAAGTACGGCGGCGACCATGGTGGGGGTCGCGCCTTCGGGAAGCCCGATGTTGCCGGTCAGGGCAGCCGCCAGGAAAGGGAGTCGTCCACACGCGGGAACCAGAAGCGCAGGACGAGCACCAGGAAGTAGGACAGAAGCGCCAGGATGATCACCTGGCCCGGCAGCAGCAACGCCGCCACCAGCGCCAGGGTGCCTGCGATCAACGGGGCGGACAGGTCGCGGCTGGTCTGGAAAGCCTCGTAGGCCAGGACGGCGAACAGGGCGGTCAGCGCGAAGTCGAAGCCCTCCACGCCGGCTGGGATCACCGCCCCGGCAAGTGCGCCGGCAATACCGGAGAGCACCCACGCCAGTTGGCACACGACGGAGATAGTGAGCAGACGCGGGCCTGAGGGGCGGTCGCGCAGGGTGGAGGTGATGGCGTAGACCTCGTCGGTGAGCGCGTAGGTGGCGTACGCCGACGGCACACCCCGGCGGATCTCCGAGCGCGGGTACGTCAGCCCGTAAAACAGGTGGCGGAAGTTCACCATGAAACCGGTGATCGCGCTGGTCACGGGGCCGACGCCGGTGAGGACCATGTCGATGGCCAAAAACTCCATGGACCCGGCGTAGATCACGGTGGAGAAGATCGGGGTCCACCACCACGCGAAGCCGGACTGGGTCATGAGCAGGCCGAACGCCAGCCCGAGCGGCACCAACCCGAGGGCGACCAGCCAAGTGTCGCGAAGCCCCAGCCGAATCTCCGCCGATGTTTCACGTGAAACGGCCACTAGTTGTCCTCGAGGTTCGCGGGGAAGGTGGCGAAGAGGGGCAAAGGCATTGCTTGCCGACGCATCACGTCACCCCACAAATCCGCACCGGCAGGAGCGACGACGTCGCTGGGTAGGGCGGGGGTGACAAACCAGTCGCCGCGCAGGATCTCGTCGTCGAGCTGCCCCGGCGCCCACTCGGCGTAGCCGGCGAAGATGCGAATGCCGTCGAGAAGCTCGCTCACCTCGATGGGAGAGGCGTTCAGGTCCACGAGCACGAGGCGGTTGGCCAGGCGGTTGAGGTAGGGGTTCTCGGGGGCGCCGGCCGCGGTCACGCCCAGGCCCACCGCGGACTCGGGGCTGACCGGCCCGCCGATGTGCACGGCCTGCGGCTTGGCGGCCAGCTCGGCCCAACCCGCGTCCATCACGTTGGCGACGGCGACTTCGCTGCGGCGGTTGAGCACTACGCCGAGGGTGTGGTCCGCGTCGTGCTCCAGCACCAGCACCACGGTCCGGGCGAACTCGGGGGAGAACATGCCGGGGGCGGAGACGAGCAGCATGCCCGGCTCAGGCTCCACGCGCTCAAGCGCGTTGAACAGGCGGTCTGCGTAGAAATACTCAGGCATTTTCCCTCTCCCACCAGGCTTTCAGCTCGGCGACGGCTTCGTCGTGCTCAAGTTCGCCGCGCTCCAGGCGCAGCTCCTTCAGATACTTCCACGCCTTGCCCACCTCCGGGCCGGGTTCAAGCCCCAGGATCTGCATGATCTCGTTGCCGTCCAGGTCCGGGCGCACGCGCGCGAGGTCCTCCTTGGCGGCGATGTCGGCGATGCGCTCCTCCAGGTGGTCGTAGGTGCGCTGCAGGCGCGCGGCCTTCTTCGCGTTGCGGGTGGTGGAGTCGGCGCGCACGAGTTTGTGCAGCTTGGGAAGCAGTTCGCCGGCGTCGGTGACGTAGCGGCGCACGGCGGAGTCGGTCCACTGGCCCTCGCCGAAGCCGTGGAAGCGCATGTGCAGGAACACGAGCTGGCCCACGTCGGAAATGACGTGCTTCGGGTACTTCAGGGCCTTCAGGCGTTTGCGGACCATCTTCGCGCCGACAACCTCGTGGTGGTGGAAGGTCACGCCGCCGCCTTCCTTGGGCGCGCGGGTGGCGGGTTTGCCGATGTCGTGCATCAGCGCCGCCCAGCGCAGCTTCAGGTCCGGGCCCTCGTCCTCGAGTTCGGTGGCCTGGCGCAGCACGGTCAGGGAGTGGCGGTAGACGTCCTTGTGCTGCATGTGCTCGTCGGTCTCCAGCTGCAGCGCGGGAATCTCGGGCAAAATATACGAAGCCACGCCGGTGGAAACCAGCAGGTCGATGCCCTCCCAGGGACGGGCGCCGAGCATGAGTTTGTCCAGCTCAGCCTGCACGCGCTCGGCGGTGATCCGCCCGATCTCCGAGGCCATGTCGCACATCGCGTCGAACACCCGGTCCGCCACGGTGAAGCCCAGCTGGGAGACGAAGCGGGCGGCGCGCAGCATGCGCAGCGGATCGTCGCGGAACGACACCTCGGGCTCCTGCGGGGTGTCCAAGACCTGGTGAACAAGGTCGCCCAACCCGTCGACGGGGTCGTGGAAGGTGGGGGAGAGGCGGAGCTCGTCGTCAAGCGAAAGCTCAATGGCCATTGCATTGCAGGCGAAGTCGCGGCGGACGAGGTCGCCCTCGAGCGTGTCGCCGAAAGTGACCTCGGGGTTGCGCGTCACGCCGTCGTAGAGGTCCGAGCGGAACGTGGTGATTTCCACGGTTTCGCCGTGGCGGATGGCGGAGACGGTGCCGAACTCGATGCCGGTGTCCCACACTTTCTCGCCCCACTCGTCCAGGATCTCCTGGATCACCTCGGGGCGCGCGGAGGTGGTGAAGTCGAGGTCGTGCACCCCGCGGCCCAGCATCGCGTCGCGCACGGAGCCGCCGACCATATATAAGGTCTCGCCGCGGCCGGAAAACAGTTGCGCGAGGGGCTCAAGCAGAGCAGCATGCTTGGCGACGACATCCTGCGCCCTGGCCATCAGCGCGGGGGCGGCAAGCGGGTCGGTCGGGTCTGGCATATCGAAGAGCTTCTGCGTCACCCGGGACACGATACCCGCCACCCCCGCGCGGGAAGTACCACAACCGGCCGAAAGACCGATAGCATGACACGAATGAGTGACAACCAGCGCCCGGTTCCGGGGCCCTCCAGCGGCAAGGGGGGCTCCGGCGGCGGTAAGCGCCGGCCGCGGCGCCGGCGCGGGGGCAAACCCGCCGAGCAGCAACAGCAGCAGGGAGACAAGCCGAAGCGGAAGCGGAACAACCGCCGCGGGAAGAACTCCCGCGGCGGGCGCAAACAGCACAATCGTCGCAGGTCGCAGTACCAGCAGCACGATTCGTCGATAGAGACGCGCGACGAGACCTCGGCAGGCGGCCTGGTGGTCTCCGGCATGGCCGAGGCCGTGGGCAAGGACGGCAAGGTGGACATGAGCCGCATCTACGTCGCGCTCATCGGGCGCCTGGACCGCCGCGGGCGGCTGCTGTGGTCCATGCCGAAGGGCCACGTGGAAAACGGCGAGCACCAGTGGGTCACCGCCGAGCGCGAGGTGTGGGAGGAAACCGGGATCACCGGCGAGGCCTTCGACACCCTGGGCACGATCGACTACTGGTTCGTCTCCGACGGGGTACGCATCCACAAGACGGTGCACCACAACCTGCTGCGGTATGTCGACGGCGTGTTCAACGACGAGGACCCGGAGGTCACCGAGGTGGCGTGGGTGCCCATGAGCGACCTGATGGAGCACCTCGCCTACGCCGATGAGCGCAAGCTCGCCCGCATCGCGTACGACCGGATGCCGGATCTGGCCAGGAAGGAAAAGAAGGCCGGAAGGGCAACTCCGCGATGAACCGGTACGCCGCGCTGGCTGCCGTCGTGCTCGCCGCCCCCGCAGTGCCGCTGGCGCCGGACAACCCGGAAGTGACGGAGCAGTGGGCGAACCTGACCGTGCGCCCGTCCGAGGGCGAGCAGGCGAGCGTCGAGGTCGTCGAGGCGCCGCGCTCCGTTTCCGCGCACGACCCGTTTCACGTGAAACTTCGCGTGACCAACCACTCCGGCGACACGCTCGAGGGCTTGAGCGTGGTCCCGCGCCGCGCCTCTGCGGTGGCCACGGTGATGGAGCAGCGCTACGCCGCCATCGCTGGCCCGCAGGAGTATCAGGTGGTGGGGGACGCGCGTGACGTCGATAGGCAATTGGCCCCCGGGGACTCGCTGGAGATCGAGATGGACTTGGGCCTCGACCTGCCGGATGTGGGCACGTACCCCATCATGCTGCAGCTTCTCGACGCCTCCGGTGCCCCGCTCGACACCGACCGCTTCCATATGGGTGTGAGAGGCGTCCGCGACAACGTCCGTGCCGCGGAGCTGACCGCGCTGTACCCGGTGACCGCCGACGTGGACATCCTGCCCGGCGAGACCGGCGAGGCGCCCGAGACGCAGCCGCTGGTCCTGGCGAACGACTCGCTGGCCGGCCAGCTCGCGCCCGAGGGGCGGCTGAGCAAGCTGGTGGACCAGTACATCGAAGCCGCGCAAACACCCGAGGTCGGCTACGCCACCTGCGTGGCGCTGGACCCGGCGCTGATCGACACCGTGGACCGCATGCAACACGGCTACACCGTCGACGACGAACGCCCCGCCGTGGTGGAAGAACCGAAGCGCCTGCGCGACTCCTGGGGAGGGGAGCCCGACCCCGACGGCGAACCCGGCGCCGGCGCGGACGACGCGAAGGTGTGGCTGGACAAGGTGCGCCACATCGCCGCCACCGGCTGCGTGGTGTCGCTGCCGTGGGCGAACGCTGACCTGAACGCCGTGGCGCGCACCGGCGACAAGTGGCTCATGCGTGAGGCCGTGGAGCGCGGGCCGTTCGTGCTGCAGCGCGTGCTGGGCACCGCCGGCACGCTCAACACCGTGGTCACCGGCACGGGCTACGTCGAAAACGGCACCGCGCCGGCGTTGGGCTGGGCGGACCACTCGCGCTCCACCGTCATGGAGGAAGGCATGCAGGCCGCGTGGGAGCGCGCGGAGGCGGCGGGCGTGCAGGAGGAGCACGACGGGTCCGAAAGCGCCCTCGAGCGCGCCGACATGGCGGACCTTTCCGGCGCCGCCGCACCCGCCCCGCAGCAGCCCGTGCGCGTGCTCAGCGCCGCCCCGGGCAGACAGGCCGGCTGGATCGCGCCGGGCGTGATGACGGTGGGCTACCAGTCCTCCCTGGCCACCGTGCTGGCCGCCACTGGCGTGGACCCCGAAACCACCGGCTTTTCAGAAGAGAACCTGCGCTACAACTACGCCGTGGATTCCAAGGCCGCCCGCGACACCAACGCCGCCGCCGCGGTGCGCCTGGCCGCCCAGTCCGCCTGGGTGGCGGGGGATGCCGAGGAGCACCCGGATCCGATCCTGGTTAACCCGCCCGCGAACTGGGACGCCGACACCGCCGCCGCCGTGCTGGGCACCGTGGCGGAGCTGGTCACCGGCGCCGGCGCGCACCCCATGGCGTTCGGCGCCTACCTGGACGCGCCGGTGGATGCCGCGCCGGGGGGTCAGCCCGCGGAGCACACGGACCCGACCGCGTTCACCGACGCGGAGGTGCTGCAGGTGACGCAGCAGGCCGGGTTCATCAACGACCTGACCGGGCTGATGGTGCCGGATTCCAGCATCGCGCTCACGCGCTACGGGTTTACCCTGCCGCTGCGCCGGGACCTGCTGCAGGCGCTGTCCATCGGCCAGCGCCGCTCAATGTCGCGCTATAGCGACGCGGTCGAGGCCACCAGCGAGCGCCTCGGCGCCTCGCGCGCCGCGTTGGGCGACCTTCGCTCGGCGGTGGACCTGATCCCGCCCGGCAACGTCTACACACGCACCTCCAACTCCAGCCCGCTTCTCATCGTGGCCCGCAACGGGCTGCCGCTGCCGGTGGAGACCTCCATCAACTTCTCCGGGCCGGCGGACGCCCGCCTGCACGTGCCCGACGTACTGCGCATCCCGGCTCGCGGGTCGGTCACCGTGCAGATGACCGCGGATTTGCCCGAAACCTCCCGCAGCACAGACCTGAACCTGTACCTGGCCAGCACAAACGGGCAGGCGATCTCCCAGCCGGTGGACATCGCCGTGCGCACCACCCGGTTCACGGTGGGCCGCTGGCTCGCCGTGGCGGCGCTAATGCTGGCCGCCGTGCTGGTGGTGATCGCGGTGCGCGGCGCGCGGGGCAGCCCGCCTTCCGGACGCGAACGGGAACGAGCCAAACAACGTAAGAATCGGAGAACCAAGTGACGGAACAGGGACTGCGCCGGCGCATTGTCGCGCCAGCGCCGCCAGCGCCGGTGCCGGCGCCGCGCGAAACCAAGCCGGCGCGCGAAGAGCTCGAGGACGGCGCGCCGGATAAGTCGCTGCTGACCACCAGCCCCAAGGGCGAGACCATCGCGCCGCCGCAGACCGCCGACACGGTAGCCGCAGGCACGGCGGCAGTCGCTGTAGCCGAGCCCCAGGCAGCCGAGGAAGAACCCGCCGCCGAGGGCGGGGAGAAGGTCGTGCGCGCCACCGGCTCCATGGCCGTCGCCACCCTGATCTCGCGCATCACCGGGTTTATCCGCACCGTGCTCATCGGCGCGGCGCTCGGCGAAGTGGTGGCGGCGTCCTTCAACACCGCCAACACCCTGCCTAACCTGATCACGGAGATCGTGCTGGGCTCCGTGCTCACCGCCCTAGTGGTGCCGGTGCTGGTGCGCGCGGAGAAGGAAGACGCCGACAACGGCGCGGCCTTCATCCGCCGCCTGTTCACGCTCACCCTGACGTTGATGACGGTGGTCACGGTCGTCGCCGTGGCGGCCGCGCCGCTGTTGACCAGGATGATGATGGACGAGGACTCGCAGGGCAACCTCGTCCAAACCACCTCGTTCGCGTTCTTGGTGCTGCCGCAGATCTTTTTCTACGGCATGTTCTCCCTGTTCATGGCCATCCTGAACACGAAGGAGCACTTCCGGCCCGGCGCCTGGGCCCCGGTGGCGAACAACATCGTCTCCATCGCCGTGCTCGTGGCGTATATGGCGCTGCCGGGGCAGCTGAACCCGGCCGCGCCGACGTCGATAAGCAATCCGCACGTGCTGCTGCTGGGCCTTGGCACCACGGCTGGTGTGGTGGTGCAGTGCCTGATCATGCTGCCCGCGCTGCGCAAGCTGGGCATTGACCTGCGGCCGCTGTGGGGCATCGACGAGCGCCTGAAGCAGTTCGGCGGCATGGCGCTGGCGATCATCACCTACGTGGCGATCAGCCAGTTCGGCTACGTCATTACCTCCCGCATCGCGTTCAACGCGGACGCGGCGGCGCAATTCATCTACCAGCAGCACTGGATGCTGCTGCAGATGCCGTACGGCATCATCGGCGTCACCCTGCTCACCGCGATCATGCCGCGCATGTCCCGCAACGCCGCGGACGGCGACGACGCAGCCGTGGTGGCGGACCTGACCATGGGCACGAAGCTGACATTCATCGCGCTGATCCCCATCATCATCTTCATGACGGCGCTGGGCCCCGACATCGCCCACGCCCTGTTCGCCTACGGCTCGTTCAGCCCCGAGGCGGCGCACCTGCTCGGCCAAACCATCTCCGCGTCCTCGTTCACGCTGATTCCGTACGCGCTGGTGATGCTGCACCTGCGCGTGTTCTACGCCCGCGAGGAAGCGTGGACGCCCACGTTCATCATCGCCGGCATCACCGGCACGAAGATCCTGCTCTCCGCCCTCGCGCCGTACATCGCGCAGGACCCCAGCCACGTGGTGGTGCTGCTCGGCGCGGCCAACGGCTTCGGCTTCGTCGCCGGCGCGCTCATCGGCGCGCTGCTTCTGCGCCGCAAGCTGGGCACCCTGCGCGCCGGCGACGTGCTGCGCACCTCCATCTGGGCGGTGGCAGCGGCGCTCGTGGGTGTTGCGGTGATCTTCGGTGTGCGCTGGCTGCTTCGCGACGTCGCCGGCCTGCACCTGCCCGAGGCCCTCGGACGCTTAATCGGTGCCCCCAGCCTGGGCAACCTCATCGAGGTCGTCATGCTCGGAGTGCTGTTTTTGGTGGTCACCGGCCTGGTGTTGTCGCGCTCCAAGCTGCCCGAGGTGCAGAACCTGGGCCGCGCGCTGCAGCGCATCCCGGGCATGAGCCGCATCATCCGCCCGGACGAGGACCGCGCGCTCGAGGTGGGCGAGGCGGACCCGCGGGACGTGTCCAACCAGTTCCTCGCCGCCGACACCTTCAACGCCTCCCCGGTACCGCCACCGATGTCCGCCGGTGTGGTCCGCGGTCCGCGCCTGGTGCCGGGTGCGGGCGTGTCCGACGGGCGCTTCCGCCTGATCCGCGACCACGGCGCCAGCACCGGCGCGCGCTTCTGGCAGGCGCGCGAGGTGGCCACCGGCAGAGATGTGGCGCTGACGTTCGTGGACACCACCGGCTCCGCGCCGATGGCCCCGGCCACCCCGCGCGAGGCTGCGCTGAAGGCCGCCGGCGTGGCGCGGCGCACCCGCAAGATGGCCAAGCTGCACCTGCCCGCGGTGGCCGAGAATATTGAGATCCTGTCCTACCGCTCCGGCGCCCTGGTGGTGGCGGACTGGGTGGAGGGCTCCTCGGTCAAGGCCGTGGCGGAATCCGGCCAGACGCTGCACACCGAGGCCGTGGCAAACGCGCTGGCACCGCTGGCCGGCGCGATGGCGGCGGCGCACGAGGCGGACGTGCCGCTGGGCCTGGACAACCGCCAGCAGCTGCGCATCGACCACGAAGGGCACGTCCGCCTGGCGTTCCCGGTGGTGCTGCCGGACGCCAGCCCGGCCACGGACGCGGAGTCCTTCGCCTCCGCGCTGACGCTTCTGACCAGCAACGTCAGCTCCGACGACCTGGACGACGTCACCGCCCGCACCCGCGCGCTCGTGGACGCGGACGCGGTGGACCAGGCCGCCTTCCGCGACATCGAGCGCGCGCTCTACGAGGCGGCGAACCTGCCGGTGCCCAACGAGGACGCGCCGACGGACGAGATCCCGGTGGTGGAGATCTACGAGCCGGTCGAGCCGGTGGCCGAGCACGTGGAGGACCCGGACGAGCTGCGCGGCGGCTTCGGCGGACGCACCATGGGCCCGGTGACCATCGGCCTGCTCACCTTCGCCGCCGTCATCGCGGCGGTGCTGGTGGGCGTGCTGACCACCTACCTGGTGGACTTCGTCTCCGGTGAGGACGTGGTGGACCGCCCGTCGGCCGCACCCACGACGACCACGCGCGACGCGCGCATGCCGGTGGTCATCGGCCCGCTCGACATGGAGGTCCTGGACGACAGCTCCGTGCAGTTCACCCCCGAGGACGGCTCGACGTTCACGCTGGAGCAGGTGCTTATCGACGCCTCCGGTTCCGCCAACTACACCCTCTACGGCGTGCCGGCAGAGCAGGAGACCGCGCACCCGCCCGTGATCGCGGAAGGCAAGCTGCGGAACGGCCAGATCAGCGCCGACGTGGAGACCACCGAACCGCTGTTGCGCGTGGTGCTGAAGGTGGACGGCGAGACGGATGTGAAGAACGTCTCGCTGGTGGGCCGCGTGGTTGTCCACTGAAATGCGCACCCCGGCCCTAGCCAGGGGGACTAGGGCCGGGGCATAGTGGGGGCAACTGATTTGGGGGGACCATGGACTACATCAACGACCGGCAGCTGGTGGCGAACTACCTGGGAGGGGACCGGCAAGCCTTCACGCTCATCGTGCGGCGGCACCGCAAACGCATGTACTTCGCCGCCCGCAACTTCGCGCGCAACGAGCAGGACGCGCAGGACATTGTCCAGGACGCCCTGTTCAAGGCGGCCCGCAGCCTGCACACCTACCGCGGGGAGGCGAAGCTGTCCACGTGGCTGCACCGCATGACCATCAACGCGGCGATAGACCACCAGCGCAAGAACGGCCGCGCCGGCGCCCAGTACAGCCTGGACGACAACGACCACGTGGACATCGACGCGAACAAATACCTCGCTTACAACCCCATGGAGAACATGGAGCGCACCATGGCCATGCGCCAAGCCCTGGCGGTGCTGCCGCAGGCGCAGCGCAAAGCCCTGTGGCTCATCGACGTCGCGGGCATGAGCGTCGGCGACGCTGCGGCCGAACTCGGGGTGCAACCCGGCACCGTGAAGTCGCGGCGTTACCGGGCGCGAGAGGCCGTCGCCGCGGCGATAGGGGAGGCGGCGCCGGCGCGCTAAGATCTGCAACCATGACTTCCCCCGGCTTCAACTTTGTCACCCCGCAGACCGATGCGGCACCCGCGCCCGCAGCCGCTACCACCAGCACCGACGAGGTGCACGACCTGATCATCGTCGGCTCCGGCCCCTCCGGCTACACCGCCGCCCTCTACGCCGCCCGCGCGGAGCTGAAACCGCTCGTGTTCGAGGGCTACGAGTACGGCGGCGAGTTGATGAACACCACCGAGGTGGAGAACTTCCCCGGCTTCGAGGACGGCATCATGGGCCCGGACCTCATGGCCAACATGCGCGCCCAGGCCGAGAAGTTCGGCGCGGACCTGCGCCAGGAGATGGTGGAGTCCGTGGACTTTTCCGGCGACATCAAAAAGGTCGTGGTGGACGGCGAGGTCTTCCAAGCCCGCGCCGTCATCCTCGCCACCGGCGCCGCCCCGCGCCACCTGGGCATCCCGGGGGAAACGGAGCTGACCGGCCGCGGCGTGTCCACCTGCGCCACCTGCGACGGCTTCTTCTTCAAGGACCAGCACATCGCCGTCGTCGGCGGCGGCGACTCCGCCATGGAGGAGGCCACCTTCCTGACCAAGTTCGGCTCCAAGGTCACCCTGATCCACCGCTCGGAGAACTTCCGCGCCTCCAAGATCATGCTCGAGCGCGCCCGCGAGAACGACAAGATCGAGTTCCTCACCGACACCGTGGTGGACTCCGTGGTGGAGGCGGACGGCAAGGTCGGCGGGCTGAATATCCGCAACACCGTCACCGGCGAGGAAAGCGTACTGGACGCCACCGCACTGTTCGTCGCCATCGGCCACGACCCGCGCTCCGCGTTCCTGGACGGCCAGGTCGCCGTTGACGAGGGGGGCTACGTTGAGGTGGCGGAGCCGTCGACAAGCACGAGCGTGCAAGGCGTGTTCGCGTGCGGCGACCTAGTGGACAAAACCTACCGCCAAGCCATCACCGCCGCCGGCGCCGGCTGCCGCGCCGCGCTGGACGCACAGCACTACCTGGCGGCGCTGTAGACTGTCCGCATGAACGCACCAGTTGATGTGACCCAAGCAACCTTCAAAAACGAGGTCATCGAGGCGGACACCCCGGTGCTCGTGGACTTCTGGGCGGAGTGGTGCGGGCCGTGCCGCAAGCTCTCCCCGCTGCTCGACGAGATCGCCCAGGAAATGGACGGCCAAGTCAAGGTAGCCAAGGTCAACGTGGACAACGAGCGCGCGCTCGGCGCCATGTTCCAGGTCATGTCCATCCCCGCCGTCATGCTGTTCAAGGACGGCAAAAAGGTCGACGAGTTCGTCGGCGTGCGCCCGAAATCCGAGATCGTTTCCAAGATTCAGGCGCAGCTCTAGCGGCGCGTAGACTGACCCTGTCCATCCAACTAGAAAGGCCCGCATGCAAGACATTTTGCGCGTTGGCGACTCCAGCACACGGGTCGCCGAGGTCCGGATGTCCTTAGCCCGCCTGGGCCTGATAGACGGCTACGAGGGCGACATCGACTCCACCCGGCGCTTCTCCGAAGCCGAGATGCTTTACGACGACATCCTGTGCGAAGCCGTCAAAGCCTTCCAACAATCCCGCGGCATCGTGCCCACCGGGACCATCGACTCGGCGACGCTGCGCGAGCTGCGCGAGGCGTCCTACACCCTCGGCGCGCGCGTGCTGAGCTACCAGCCCGGCCAGGAAATGGTCGGCGACGACGTCGGGCAGCTGCAGTCCCAGCTGCACGAGCTGGGCTTTTACCCGCACCGGGTGGACGGCCGCTTCGGTCCGCGCACCTACGAGTCGCTGATGAACTACCAGCTCAACTCCGGGCTGGAGGACGACGGCGTGTGCGGCCCCGACACCCTCCACGCCCTGTCGCTTCTGGGCCGCCGCATCACCGGCGGGTCCGCGCAGGCCATCCGCGAGCGTGAGACCGTGCGCCAGGCCGGCCCGAACCTGACCGGCAAGCGCGTGGTCATCGACCCGGACCTCGGCGGCGCCGACCGCGGCCTGGTCGTCGACGGCCCGTACGGCCCCATCACGGAGGAGGAGATCCTCTGGGATTTGGCCCAGCGCATCGAGGGCCGCATGGTCGCCGCCGGCATGGAAACCATCCTGTCGCGACCCCGAGGCGACAACCCCTCCAACAAGCAGCGCGCCGACTTGGCCAACGGCTTCAAGGCGGACCTGCTCATTTCCCTGCGCCTGGACTCCTACCAGAACGAGAAGGCCAACGGCGTGGCCACCTTCTACTTCGGCTCCGAGAAGGGCAGCTCGTCGTTGACCGGCGAGACGCTGTCGGGCTACATCCAGCGCGAGGTCGCCGCCCGCACCCAGCTGCAGAACTGCCGCAACCACGCCCGCACCTGGGAGATGCTGCGCATGACCCGGATGCCGTCGGTGGAGCTGGTGGCCGGCTACCTGACCAACCCGGGGGACCTAGCCGTGCTCACCGACCCCAACGAGCGCGACGCCATCGCCGAAGCGGTCGTGGTGGCCGTCAAGCGTCTCTACCTACTCGACCACGACAACCGGCCCACCGGCACCTACTCCTTCAAGGAGCTGCTGCGAGAGGAAAAGCACGCCTAGCGGCGGAGTCGCCCGACACTTCGCGGCGGAATCTGTCAGGCAGCCCCTAAACCCCCAGGTCGACGCAAACGGCCGCCGTAATTTGTCAGGAACACCGACTAACCGCCGCTAGTCGGTGCCCTGGATGAGCCCCATGATGCGCTCGAAGTCGTCCTTGTCGCCGAACTCGACCACGATCTTGCCCTTGCGCTTGCCCATGGTCACCGACACCTTGGTGTCCCAGATGTCCGCGAGCGAATCGGCGGCGCGGGTGAGGTACTCCGGCTGCGGGGCGGGCTGGCGCTTCGGCTTATCCGGCACCTTGCCGTTCGAATTGATCAAAGACACGGCCTCTTCCGTCGCGCGGACGGAAAGGCCCTCGGCGACAATGCGGTCGGCAAGCTGGGCCTGGGCGTCGGCGGTGCCGTCGCCAAGCTTGATGCCCAACAGCGCACGGGCGTGGCCCGCGGAAAGCACCCCGGCGGCGACGCGGCGCTGCACGCCCACGGGCAGGTTGAGCAGGCGGATCGCGTTGGTGATCACGGGGCGCGAGCGGCCCAGGCGGTCGGCGAGCTGCTCCTGGGTCACGCCGAACTCGTCGAGGAGCTGCTGGTAGGCGGCGGCCTCCTCGAGCGGGTTGAGCTGGACGCGGTGAATGTTCTCCAAAAGCGCGTCGCGCAGCATGTCCTCGTCGGACGTCTCGCGCACGATCGCCGGGATGTGCTTCAGGCCGGCCTTGGAGGACGCGCGCCAGCGGCGCTCGCCCATGATGAGCTCGAAGCCCTCGGGCGTGTCGCGCACGACGATGGGCTGCAGCAGGCCGAACTCGCGGATGGAGTGGACCAGCTCGGCCAGCTCGTCCTCGTCGAAGACCTGGCGCGGCTGCTTCGGGTTGGGGATGATCTGCCCGACCGGGATCTCCTGGTAGCGCGCGCCGACCGGCACGGGCTGGATCACCTTGTCGCGCTTGGCGGACACTGTCGGGGCACCCTGGACTTTCTTGGGGGCACCCTTTGGTGCGTCGTCAGGCTTGGGTGCTTGCTTGCCAAAAATCACGTCGGAGGCGCCGCCGCCGATGCCCGGGGTCTTGCCGTTTTTGTCGATGTCCGACGGCGCCGACGGGATGAGCGCCGCCAGTCCGCGGCCGAGGCCGCCCTTGCGTTCTGCCATTGGTTACTCCTCCTCGAGCTGGTTGTAGACCTCGGGGCTCACGCCGATCGGGCCGGTGGTGGGGTGCGGCTGGTAGTCGCCGCGGGTGGCCAGCTCCTTCGCCGCGTCAAAGTAGGCCAGGGCGCCGCGGGATCCGGGGTCGTAGTCGATGACGGTCTGGCCGTAGCCGGGCGCCTCGGAGACCTTCACGGAGCGGGGGATGACGTTGTTTAGCACCACTTGACCGAACTGGCCGCGCACCTCGTCGGCAACGTCGGCGGCGAGGCGGGTGCGGGCGTCGTACATGGTCAGCACGATCGCGGAGATGTGCAGGTTGTTGTTCAGGTGCTCGCGGATCATGCCGATGTTGCCCAGCAGCTGGCCCACGCCCTCGAGCGCGTAGTACTCGCACTGAATGGGGATGAGCACCTCATCCACCGCGGTCATCGCGTTGATGGTCAAAAGCCCGAGCGACGGCGGGCAGTCGATGAACACGTAGTCGAAACCGTGCTCGTCCAAAAAGCCGCGGCGGATCTGGTCGTGCAGGCGGTATTCGCGCCGCACCATGGACACCAGCTCGATCTCCGCACCGGCCAGGTCGATGGTGGCGGGGATGCAGAACAGGTTCGGGTTGTCCGGGTGCGGCTGCACGGCGTCGGAGGCCTCGGCCTCGCCGATGAGCAGCTCGTAGCTCGACGTGGTGCCGGAGGTGTGCTCCGCCCCGAGCGCGGTTGACGCGTTGCCCTGCGGGTCCAGGTCGATCACCAGCACTTTCAGGCCCTGCTTGCTCAGCCCGGCAGCCAGGTTCACGCTGGTGGTGGTTTTGCCCACGCCGCCCTTCTGGTTGGCCACGGTGATCACGCGCGGCTGGCCCGGCTTCGGGAGCGTTTCGCTTCTCGACGTCACACGCGCCGCGCGCATCGCCGCCTCCATCACAGGAGTCTCGTCGTAGTTTTCCATCTACGCCCCCTTCTTTCTGCGCTGGATACGGATCAGCGTGGTGGGCTGTTCCAGCACGGTTTCGCCCACGGTGAAGATTTCCGCCTCGCCGCCGCCGGCCTTCGCAATGGCCTTGGCGTCGCGCTCGAGTTCCTCGGCCACGGATTCGCCCTTCATCGCAATCATGTGCCCGCCGCCCTGCAGCAGCGGAATGGACCACCCGGCGAGCTTACCCAGCGGGGCGACGGCGCGGGAGGTGACGGCGTCGAAAGCCGCCTTGGGCTGCTCCTCGGCGCGCCCGCGCACCACGGTCACGTTGTCCAGGCCCAGTTCGGAAACGACCTCGCCCAGGTATGTGGAGCGCTTCAGCAACGGCTCAATCAACGTGATGGAAAGGTCCGGCCGCGCGATCGCCAGCGGGATACCGGGAAGGCCGGCGCCTGAGCCGATGTCCGCCACCTTCAGACCAGGCTCGAACGCCTCCGCGATCACTGCGCAGTTGAGGATGTGGCGCTCCCACAAACGCTCCACCTCTTTGGGCCCGATGAAGCCGCGCTCGGCGGCCGTGGTGGCCAAAGAGCGGTGGTAGGCCTCGGCCAGTCCGAGGCGTTCTCCGAAAACTTGGGCTGCGGCTGCAGGGGAGGTATCCGACATGCACAACACTGTAGTCGGCCCGCCGACATGAAAAAGTCCCGGCCGAAAATGGGCCGGGACTTGTTCGTCGATAAGCAGAAAGTTACTTACCTTGCTTCCGCTGCTTCTTGGTGCGGCGGTCCTTGGTGCGCGCGCCCGGGGCGGGGGCGGTGGTGCGCTTGAGCTCCACCTTGCGCGCCTCCTCGGCGGCCTCTTCTTTGTCCATCTTGTTGTTCAGCCACATGGTCTGGAAGAACGTCCACAGGTTGTTGGTGAGCATGTAGAACAGCAGGCCGATGTGCCAGATCACGCCGGTGGCAAGGATCATGACGGGGAAGAACCACATCATCATCTTGTTCATCAGACCCATCTGGGACTGCATCATCTCGGCCATCTCGCCCTGCGGCTTCGGGCCCTTGCCGGCGGCCTTGCGGGCCTCCTGGCGCTTGACCATAATGCGGGCATTGAGGTGCGTGAACGCCGCACACAGCAGAACCAGCGGCAGGCACACGGCGATGATCTGCGCGCGGGTCAGATCCGCGTTACCGAACGCCGCGAAGGCCTCCTGCGGCATGGACATGTATGCGGACAGCGGCACGCCGAAAAAGTCCGCGTCCAGGAAGGACTGCACGTCTTCCGCCGGGAAGGCGTAGTTCGCGGTGGAGCGGTTCTCCTCCACGGACATACCCAGCTCACTGGTGCGGTTGAAGGAGCGCAGCACGTGCAACAGGCCGATGAAGATGGGCAGCTGCACGATCGGCACGATGCAAGACGACAGCGGGTTGGTGCCGTTTTCGCGGTAAAGCTTCTGCGTCTCCTCGGCGATCTTCTGCTGGTCGCCCTTGTACTTCTCGCGGATTTCCTGCATCCGCGGCTGCATTTCCTGCATTTTGCGCGTGGAGCGCATCTGGTTGACCATCGGCTTGAGCAGCAGCAGGCGCACCGTGCAGGTGAGCAAAACGATGGCCAAGATCCAGGAGATGCCCGAATCCTTGGGGATGACAAAGCCGAGAACCTCGTGCCAGAACCTCAGCACCCAGGAAATCGGCCAATAGATGAAATTCAGCACGTTTCGGTGTTACTCCTCACTCATTTCAATGCTGCCCGGCACTGGGTCGTAGCCGCCGGGGTGCCAGGGCCCGCATTTGCACAGCCTGGCCGCGGCCATTGCGCCGCCGCGCACCGCTCCGTGGCGTGACACGGCTTCGAGCGCATACGCACTGCATACTGGCATAAAACGGCACGTCCCGCCCATCTTAAGGGGTGAGATGTACTTTTGGTAACCGCGAATCAGCGCCACCAGCAGTTTCGCCGCGGGCCCCTTCGCGGCGGGGATTTCGCCACCGGCGAAGTTGAAGTAGGCCATTAGCGCTTCTTCTGCGCTTTGTCCAGGGCTTTTTCTAGGTCGCGCGCGAGCTCGTCGCTCGTTGCGGCGGCGGCGGGTGGCAGGGCGCGGATCACCACGTCGAAGGAGCGCTCAAGCTTATCGACGAGCTCCCGCTCCACCACCACATGCCGCAACTTCCTCGACACGGCATGGCGCGTCACGGCGTTGCCCACCTGCTTGGACACCACCAGCCCGAAGCGCGGCCCGCCCTGGATGACGGGGTCTTTCCGCTGGTGCAGATGCACCATTAACGTGCGAGACCCCGCGCGCACACCCTTCCTCATCGCAACTTTGAAGTCTGCGGAGGAAGAAAGTTTGTGCGGGCGGGGTAACACGCTCGGGTTGAAACTATGCCGTCAGCTTTGCGCGGCCCTTCTTGCGGCGCGCGGAAACGATGGCGCGGCCAGCGCGGGTCTGCATGCGGGCACGGAAGCCGTGCTTGCGTGCGCGGCGACGGTTGTTCGGCTGGAAAGTCCGCTTAGACACGGTGGACTCCTTGTGCAGTCGTGAACAGCCGGCGGCTCGTCAAAGCCTCCCGGGGAAGTGGCCGTTCCAAATGTGAAACGTTGCGTTGAGATTGCGGTTCGGCTCCGAAACTGGAGCGCAGTTCGCGTGCAGCGCCTTCGCCAGCTCGCCTTGATTCAAGCGGCCCGGTGCCCGGCGGGGGCGGTGCTCTCAGATGTACGCCGGTGCAACCGACGTAAAGACGGGGTTAAGACTACGCGAATTTGTGCTCCCCGGCCAAATCAACACGCGCACTTTTTTCCAGGGGCAATCGGGTACCCCCGTAATTACAACAATGTGTTTTTTCGCAGGTGGGGCGGGAAATCCTCCCCGCACCCTGCGAGAGGGCTGGCAGTATGTGGACAGCTGTTCGACGCGGCGGGTTATCCACAAAAACCGGCCCTGGCGAAGTTTCGACAGCCCAAGGTCGGAGCGGGTAACAATAAAGCAATCACCACAATCGCACAGCCCGGGGATGCACAGGGCTGTGGATAACTGTGAAGTACCGGTTGAGACTTTCGCCAAAAACTTGTTATTTGTGCAGGTCAAGGAGGTGTAAATCTTCACACACAGTTATCCACAGGCCGCGTGGACCTTGTGGACAACCCTCGCTGCTAAAGTATCCACACCTGTGGATAACACTGTGGAACAGCAGGTGGCAGCGCGCCGAGCGGGCGAGCGAAGTTGTGGATTGCACATGTAGACAGGAACAGACTGGAGACGACGTTGGCGGACCAACACCTCGAGGACCTGTGGCGCGGCGTCGTCGACGAGCTGCTGCGCCTCTCGGAGCAGGCCACCTCGTCCGTACCCACGCTGACCCCCCAGCAGCGCGCATACCTGCGGCTGATGAAGCCGGTCGTGCTTGTCGACGGCTACGCCCTACTCTCCGCACCCCACCAAGCCGCCAAAAATGTCATTGAGGAGTCCCTTTCTCCCCACATCACGGCACTGTTGTCCTCCCACACCGGCCAGCCCTACGCCCTGGCCGTCTCCGTCGCCGCACCTGAACCGGAGCCGGAGCCCGAACCTGTTCAGCAGCCGGCGCCGACGCCGGAACCCAGCTGGCAGCCCACCCAATCCCACGTTGAAGCGCCGGCGGCGGGGGAGCAGATCCCCATGGGCCTGGACGAATTGGCGCAGATGCATGCTGCCCAGGTGGCAGGGAGCCGTCGAGAAGCAAATGCGCACCCCACCGTGGACCGCCGCATCCCCCGCGAAAAACCCGCGCACGACCCCGACCGCGAAGCCAGCCTGAACCCGAAGTACACCTTCGAAAACTTCGTCATCGGCTCGTCCAACCGCTTCGCCAACGGCGCCGCCGTCGCCGTCGCCGAAAACCCCGCCAAGGCCTACAACCCCCTGTTCATCTGGGGCGGCTCCGGCCTGGGCAAAACCCACCTCCTGCACGCCGCCGGCAACTACGCGCGCGTGCTGCAGCCGGGACTGCGCATCAAATACGTCTCCTCCGAGGAATTCACCAACGACTACATCAACTCCGTGCGCGACGACCGCCAAGAATCCTTCAAGCGGCGCTACCGCAACCTGGACATCCTGATGGTCGACGACATCCAGTTCCTCGAAGGCAAAGAAGGCACCCAGGAAGAGTTCTTCCACACCTTCAACGCGCTGCACCAGGCAAACAAGCAGATCATCCTGTCCTCCGACCGGCCGCCGAAGCAGCTGACCACGCTCGAAGACCGGTTGAGGACGCGCTTCGAAGGCGGCCTGATCACCGACGTGCAGCCGCCGGACCTGGAAACCCGCATCGCCATCCTGATGAAGAAGGCGGCAGCCGACGGCACCCAGGTCGACCACTCCGTGCTGGAGCTCATTGCCTCCCAGTTCGAGTCCTCCATCCGCGAGCTCGAGGGCGCGCTGATCCGCGTGTCGGCCTACTCGTCGCTGATCAACGAGCCGATCACCATGGAAGTCGCCCAGGTCGCACTGCGCGACATCCTTCCCGACGAAGGCGACGTCAACATCACCGCCGACGCCATTAAGGACGCCGCCGCGGAGTACTTCCAGGTCTCCCTGGACCAGCTCGTCGGCGCCGGAAAGACCAGGCAGGTCGCCCACGCGCGCCAGATCGCCATGTATCTGTGCCGCGAACTGACCGAACTGTCCCTGCCCAAAATCGGCGACGAGTTCGGCGGCAAGGACCACACCACCGTCATGTACGCGGATCGCAAGATCCGCAAGGAAATGACGGAAAACCGCGGCACCTACGACGAGATCCAGGAACTCACGCAGGTGATCAAGAACCGCGCCCGCACCCGCGCGCGCTAGTTCGTGCTTTAGGCGGCGGACCCACTCCCATCTCCGCAGACCCTGGGAGCCAAAGCCTGGGATCGTGCGTTTTTCGCGCATTCCCAGGCTTTGGCTCCCAGGGTTTGTCGTTGTGGTGCCTGATGAGGGGCACCGGCAAACCACTTCCGTACCACTCTCCACAGCCCTATCCACACCTGTGTAATTACAGCGATGTGGTTTAGCCAAATGCGTCACATTGTAACCGAAGTCACACAAGCGAAAGCTGGGGACAGTGTGTGCATAACTGGTGGAAGAACGCGGTTCCGTTTGTGTAATTTCAAAGGGCCGGAAAATCTATCCACAGGGTGACGCACTTATCCACAAGTTATCCACAACCCAAATCACACGCGCGACACGCCGTGCCACCGGTGCAAAACCGGCCCAATCCACAGTTTCCCCAACACCTACTGTTGTTCCCCTCTTTACTTCTTGTAATTCAATCTGGAGAAAGAGAGGGTGTGCAATCTCGGCGGCGATCCGGGAGGTGATGCGTCGATAGGCAGAGTGCGCGCGGGCGAAACACAAATGTAGAGTGGTGTCCGATCTGGCTCTGCCCGAAATGCCAAGAATGCCTAAGGAGACTGCGCTGTCATGGACAACAATGTGTCGTTTCGCGTCCATAAGGATGAGCTCGCGGACGCCGCGGCGTGGGTCGCGCGCAGCCTGCCCACCAAGTCGACGCAGCCGGTGCTGCGCGCGGTTGTGATTACGGCCGACGACAACGGCCTGGAGTTCGCGGGCTTCGACTACGAGGTCTCCACCCGCGTGCGCATCGGCGCCGAGGTGAACGAGCCGGGCCGCGTCGCGGTGGCCGGCAAGCTGCTGGCGGACATCGTGGGCACCATGCCGAACGACGCCATCGAGGTCTCCACCGACTCCAAGGTGATGACGCTCAAAGCGCGTTCCTCCCGCTTCGAACTGCCGCTGATCGCGCTGGACGATTATCCGCAGTTGCCGCACCTGCCGGAGGTCACGGGCCGTATCTCCCCGGCGGCGCTCACGGGCGCGGTGACCCAGGTGGCCTCCGCCGCCGGCCGCGACGACACGCTGCCGATGCTCACCGGCATCCACGTGGAGATCGACGGCGAGAATGTCACCCTCACCGCCACGGACCGCTTCCGCTTGGCGCAGCGCCACCTGACCTGGGAGCCGACCAGCCCGGACGTGAAAGCCGACCTGCTCGTCCCGGCGAAGACGCTGCTGGACAACGCGCGCACGCTGGACACCTCCATCGACGACCCGGTGGAGCTCGCAGCGGGCGCGGCCGACAACATCGGCGGCGACGGCCTGTTCGGCCTGCACACCGGCAACCGCGAAACCACCACCCGCATGCTGGATGCGGACTTCCCGAACGTCGCGCCGCTGCTGCCGAAGACGCACACGGCGATCGCGTCGGTGGAGGTCGCGCCGCTTTTGGAGTCCATCCGCCGCGTGAGCCTGGTCGCGGACCGCAACGCGCAGCTGCGCATGCACTTCAAGGAGGGCGAGCTGACGCTGTTCTCCTCCGGCGCGGATTCGGGCGCGGCCCAGGAGACGCTGCAGGCCGCGTTCACGGGCGTGGATGAGCTGCTCATCGCGTTCAACGCGGGCTATCTTCGCGACGGCCTGTCGGTCATCGGCACCGACCGCGTCGTGTTCGGCTTCACGGAGGCCTCCCGCCCGGCGATCATGATCCCGCAGCCGGAGGAGCTGCCGGAGCGCGGCGAGGACGGCACGTTCCCGACCCCGGACACGCACTTCACTTACCTGCTCATGCCGGTTCGCCTGCCGGGCTAGCCCATGCACGTCCGCGAGCTCGATCTGCGTGATTTCCGCTCGTGGCCCGAGCTGAATCTCAAGCTTGAGCCGGGCGTGACCGTTTTCGCGGGCCGCAACGGCCACGGCAAGACCAATATCGTCGAGGCGGTCCACTATTCGTCGAAGCTGTCGAGCCATCGCGTATCGACGGATGCTCCGCTGATCCACGCCGGCGCCGAGAACGCCCGCGTGTCCGCCACCACCGTCAACGACGGACGAGCGCTGACCACACACCTGCTGATCAAGGCGCACGGCGCGAACCAGGCCCAGATCAACCGCACCCGGCTCAAGTCCGCCCGCGAACTGCTGGGCGTGCTGCGAGTGGTGATGTTCTCGCCGGAGGATCTGCGTCTGATCACGGGCGAGCCTGCGGAGCGCCGGAAGTTCCTTGACGACCTCGCCGCTTTAAGGACACCCCGCCTCGGCGGCGCCCGCGCGGACTACGAGAAGGTGCTGCGGCAGCGAAACGCCCTGCTGAAGAGCTCGAACATGGCGCTGCGGCGCGGCTACCAGGACGAGGACGGTGCCAGCGCGCTTTCCACCCTGGACGTGTGGGACGGCCAGCTCGCCGCACTTGGCGCGCAGGTGGTGGCGGGAAGGCTCAGCCTCGTCGACGAGCTCGCCGAGCGCATCACCGAGGCCTACCAGTCCGTCGCCCCGGAGTCGCGCCCGGCATCGGTGGCGTACAGCTCCACGCTCGACCGGGCGGTGACCGAGCTCAACGGCGGGCCGACACGGGACCCGGCGGTGTTCGAGGCCGCCATGCTCGCTGAGCTGGGGCGTCGCCGCAGGGACGAGATCGACCGCGGCGCCACCCTCGTGGGTCCCCACCGCGACGACCTGGCGCTCATGCTCGGCGACCAACCCGCGAAGGGCTACGCCTCCCACGGCGAAACCTGGTCCTACGCGCTGGCGCTGCACCTCGCCGAATACCAGCTTTTGGCCAGCGACGGCACCGACCCGGTGCTGATCCTCGACGACGTCTTCGCCGAGCTCGACGCCAAGCGTCGCGAGCGCCTCGTGCACGTCGCCGCCGACGCGGAGCAGGTGCTGGTCACCGCCGCGGTGGGCGACGACCTGCCCGGCAACCTCGACGACGCCGTCGCCGCGCGCTACGCCGTGACCATGCAGGACGGGGTGAGCGCCATTGAGCGATCTGATTAAGCGCAGCTTCGACACAGTCCGCGCCACCGCGCGCAAACGCGGCCGCCCCCTGCCGGACCTCTCCCGCCAGGGCACCAGCACCATCCCCAGGCGCAATAAACCATCGCTTCACGACGGACCAAAGGCGGGCATCACGGTGCCGGGATTAGACGTGCCGGAGGATCGTCGCAAAGCAAATGTGCGGGGCATCCCCACGGGCCTGGACGGGCGCGCATTGCCGCGCAGCTACAAAGTTTCCTCTTTCTCCAACCTGCTGGGCACCGAAATCCGCAAACGCGACTGGACCGAGAAGATGGCGCACGGCTGGGTCATGGGGCACTGGGCCGAGCTGGTGGGCGAGAAGATCGGCCAACACACACGCGTGGAGATGATCAAGGGCGGCGAAGTGCACGTCACCTGCGATTCCACCGCTTGGGCCACGCAGATGAAGTACATGCAGCGCGAAGTCCTCGCGGCGATCGCGGCGAAGGTCGGGCCGGACGTGGTGACCAAGCTGCACGTGTACGGGCCGAAGACGAAGAGCTGGCGGTACGGGCCTCTGCACGTGAAGGGCCGCGGCCCGCGAGACACGTACGGGTAGGGGCAGGCGAAAAACGCGCGTGAAACGCCCTCTCGCGCGTTGGACACCTCCCCGTTATGGCCCCCTCACCGTGTAATATGGGACAGGTTCAACGGGCCTGAATTACACATTCGGCCCACATTCACGCATGGAGGAGCTTCCCGAAAGTGGCAGAGCAGCAACCCCATTACGACGCGTCATCGATCACCATCCTCGAGGGCCTCGAGGCGGTGCGCAAGCGCCCGGGCATGTACATCGGTTCCACCGGTGTGCGCGGCCTGCACCACCTGGTGTGGGAGGTCGTGGACAACTCGGTCGATGAGGCGATGGCGGGCTACGCCGACCGCGTCGACGTCACCCTGCTGGAGGACGGCGGCGTCGAGGTCGTGGACAACGGCCGCGGCATCCCGGTGGAGATGCACCCGTCCGGCGCCCCGACGGTGCAGGTGGTCATGACCCAGCTGCACGCCGGCGGCAAGTTCGACTCGGAGTCGTACGCGGTCTCCGGCGGCCTGCACGGTGTGGGTATTTCCGTGGTCAACGCGCTATCCACCCGCGTTGAGGCGGACATCAAGCGCGACGGCAAGCACTGGTACCAGAAGTTTGAGATGGCCGTGCCGGAGAAGCTGGAGGAGGGCGGCAACGCCCGCGGCACCGGCACCACCATCCGTTTCTGGCCGGACGCGGAGATCTTCGAGACCGTCGATTTCAACTACGACACCATCTCGCGCCGCCTGCAGGAGATGGCCTTCCTGAACAAGGGCCTGACCATCACGCTGACGGACCAGCGCGTCACGGACGAGGAGTTGGAGCTCGAGGCGATCGCCGAGGAGGGCGACACCGCGGCGGCTATCGACGGCGACTCGTTCGACGACACCACCGAGACCGTCGACGCGTCCGAGGTGGACCAGGACGGCGACGGCGACACGGTGGAGCCGGGCGACGAGGTCGCGCCGGACGTGAAGAAGAAGCGCGAGAAGAAGGTCACCTTCTACTACCCGGACGGCCTGGTCGACTACGTCAAGCACCTGAACAAGTCGAAGACGGCCATCCACCCGACCATCATCGGCTTCGACCAGAAGGGCGACGGCCTGGAGGCCGAGGTGGCGATGCAGTGGAACGGCTCCTTCAAGGAGTCCGTGCACACGTTCGCCAACACGATTAACACCCACGAGGGCGGCACCCACGAGGAGGGCTTCCGCGCCGCGCTGACAAGCTTGATGAACCGCTACGCGCGCGACCACAAGCTGCTCAAGGACAAGGAGCCCAACCTTACTGGCGACGACTGCCGCGAGGGCCTCGCCGCCGTCGTCTCCGTGCGCGTGGCCGACCCGCAGTTCGAGGGCCAGACCAAGACCAAGCTGGGCAACACCGAGGTCAAGGGCTTTGTCCAGCGCGCGGTGAACGAGAACATCTCCGACTGGTTCGACGCCAACCCGGCCGAGGCCAAGGTCATCGTGAACAAGGCGGTGTCTTCCTCCCAGGCCCGCCAGGCGGCCCGCAAGGCCCGCGACCTGGTGCGCCGCAAGTCCGCCACCGACCTGGGCGGCCTGCCCGGCAAGCTCGCGGACTGCCGCTCGAAGGACCCGTCGAAGTCCGAGCTGTTCATCGTGGAGGGCGACTCTGCGGGCGGCTCCGCCAAGGGCGGCCGCGACTCCATGCACCAGGCGATCCTTCCGCTGCGCGGCAAGATCCTGAACGTGGAGAAGGCCCGCATGGACCGCGTGCTGAAGAACGCCGAGGTCCAGGCCATCATCACCGCGCTGGGCACGGGCATTAACGACGAGTTCGACATCGCCAAGCTGCGCTACCACAAGATCGTGCTCATGGCCGATGCGGATGTGGACGGCCAGCACATCGCCACCCTGCTCTTGACCCTGCTGTTCCGATTCATGCCGGAGCTGGTGGAAAACGGCCACGTCTACCTGGCTAACCCGCCGCTGTACAAGCTGAAGTGGGGCAAGGGCGAGCCGGGCTACGCCTTCTCCGACCGCGAGCGCGACGCGCTGCTGGCGGAGGGCCTGGAGGCCGGCCGCAAGATCAACACCGACGACGGCATCCAGCGCTACAAGGGCCTCGGCGAGATGAACGCCAAGGAGCTGTGGGAGACCACGCTCGACCCGGAGACCCGCATTCTGCGCCGCGTGGATATCGAGGACGCCCAACGCGCCGACGAGCTGTTCTCCATCCTCATGGGGGACGACGTTGCGGCCCGCCGCAGCTTCATCACCCGCAAGGCCAAAGACGTGCGCTTCCTGGACGTGTAAGCGCCAAAAAATCAACGCCCCGGCGAATGGTTTCGCTGGGGCGTTGGTGACTTTAGACGTCGTTAAGCAAAACGCTCCACGATCTCACCGAGCTGCGGCAACGACGGCCCCACGATCTTCGCGGCCTTGCCGCGCAGGGTCGAGTACACCTTCTTGATGGCGCCGGGCATGGAATCCGCCTGCTTGTCGCCTGCGTCGAGCATTGCCTTGACGACGTCATCCTCACGGCCCGCCAAGAACTGGCCGAAGTCCTGCTCGCCACTGTTCTTGTAATCGGACCAGTGCGGGTTCAGCTCGTCCACGATCTGCGGGAGGAACTTGTTCACGCCCTTGGAGATTGCGTCGGCGTCGGCCTTCTTGCCCGCGGCGACGGCGGACTTCAGGGCCATGCCGGTGAGGCCGGACTGGCGGGCAACGGTGTCGTCGACAAGAGTGGTGATCTCCTGGACGACCTGGGGGCGCTTGGCTGCGTCGAGCAGCTGGGAAAGATCAGTCATGCCCGTCAGTTTAACGGGAAAAACGGCCGGTGCGGGACCGGCCGTTTTCGGTTGCAGCTCTTCCACCGCAGCACCTCTATTGCCACATCAGTCACATGGCTCTCGTGGGTTCACTGCAACCACAACGCGCACAACCGTAACACAGGCTGTGTGGCGGAGCTAACGCTGGGGGAGGTACTGGTCCACGTAGGACTGCACGAACGCCGTGATCTCCTTCGCCGGAATCAGGCGGTTGCCTTCCGACGAGCCCGGCACCTGCGTCAGATTAAACTGCTCCGCCAGGTTGTCCACCGCCTCGCGCGCCTGCGGCACGAAATCCACGATGAGCTGCACGGCAACCGCCGTCGCGGCCAGCGCGATCGCCAGCGAAATCGGCGCCGAACCCGTGTAGGACCCCTCCAGCGGGCGCTTCTCGGGCGCGGTCACGTCCTTGTCGTAGTCCGGGTAGTAATTCGGCTTGGACGAACCCTTCGAACTCGTCGAGGACAGCTGCGAAATAGCCGTGTCCTGCGCAAACGCAGGGGAGGGGGCGGCGAGGAGGGCGGCGGCCGCCAGCGCCGCAACAGTTTTCTTCATGGGGAACATGTTAGGCGGTGGGGTGGGCTAGCGGGGCCAGAGTCCCATCTGTTCCAGCTGCGGCTTGGCGGCGAACGCCAGCCCGCCGATCGCGGCCAGCACACCAATCACGATGGCGATGATGCCGCCGGTGCTGGAGCCCTCGTCCCGGGGGACGTCGGTCGGGGTTGTGGGTTCGGGGGTCGGCGTCGGTTCTGGTGTCGCCTCTGGGGTGGGTTCTGGTGTCGGCTCTGGTTCGGGCGTGACCTCCGGCTCCGGGTCGGTGACCTTGAAGTTCGCGCTGACCTTCCTGCTGGAGCCGTCCTTGAAGACGACTTCCAGAGTCAGGCGGCTTGCGCGCTCGGAGGATTCGGCATCTGGCTTTGCCGATATGGTCAGGGCACCGGTGGTGCGGTCGACGTGAATTTCGATGCCGTCTCGGTCGGCATGATTCAGATACTTCGGCACGACAATGCTGCCCTCAGGTAATCCCTCAGGCGACAAAGTGACGGTCTCACCGGGGTGCAGCTTCGCATACGGGTAGGTCACTAACACGTTGTGGGCCTGCGGGTTCTCCGGCTCGACCAATCGGAACGGGGCGTCCAGAATGCTCATAGAACCGTCCGGGAAGTGTGCAGCGACACCCACCTCGAAAGAGATGTTGTGCTTGGTGTTGCTTGGGGGAGTCACGATGACCTCACCTGTGGTGCGGGAGACGTCGATAGTCCAGCCCGGCTCGAATTCCCCGAATTGCTCAAACCAGGTGCCCTCAGGGAAGTCTCCTTCGAGCTTCGCAGTAAATGGCCCCGGCGTGGGTGCCTCCACCTTCTTGTACCCCAACTCGGCCCGCTCATTGTCCCACAACCCCGGCTCGCCGATCTCGAACACCGCGGAACCCAGGCCAACGCTCTGATCGCTGTAGGTCACCTCCACCGGGACGAAAAATTGCGAGCCCGAGGTCTTCATGGGCCGCTTCGGGGTCATCGTCACTTCGCCTGTTTGCCTATCGACGTACACGTCGAAGCGCTTGGTCAGGTAGGGGACTAAGTCCTCGCGAAACTTGAAGCTCACGGCATTAGAGGACGAGTCGTCGAACTGCGCTACCGCGGTCTCATCACCCCGCATCACGGTGTGCTCCCAGTACGGGAGAATCCTGTAGTCATCGGGGTTTTCGAAGAAAGCGGCAAGTTCGTCGTAACCCAGCTCGTCGCGCGACTGCTCATCAAGATCCGTCGTCATCAGCGTCACTTCTTTAGTGGCCTCCGAGCCGTCCGGGTAGTGCACCGTCACAGCCGCGGCGGTGTTTGAGCGGAAACGGAGGAAGTCCGTCTGGGTCACGGTGAGGGTGCCCTTGTCGTCCACCTCAGCCTTGAAGTGCTCCGGCGCGACAACGGAGAACGTGGTGCCCTCGGGCACCTCACCCTGAAGCGGCTCCGCTACGGGCTGGTCGAGCGAGGTGTACACCGCGTAGTACTCAACCGGGTATTTCTGGGCCATCTCGCCGAGCTGATCCACCACGCTCACCTGCACCGTGCGCTGTACGGAGCGGAAGCCGTCGCTGACCTTGACGGTGAACATCGTGCGCTCGCCGGGGGAGACGTCGTCTGCGACGCGGATGGTGACTTCGCCGGTGCGCGGTTCCGTCGTAAAGCTATAGCCCAAGTAGTCGCGGTTGCCGGAGAAGCGCACGTCGCTGGAGAACTCGCCCTCCGGCATCACCTTCACCTCCCCGCCCGGGGTGACGCGGACGTCTGGCCAGCTCAGGGAATCGATGCTTTGGACCTGGGTGGTCTCCGCGAGCGCGTGGGGGACAGTTGCGCCGCCGCACACCAGCGAGGCAGCAGTGGCGACGGCGACGGCCGCGCGGCCGAATTTTTTGGCAGACATGGGAAGCCTTTCGGAAAACAATGCGGGATGAGCAGCAGTATACGCCTTGAGCTGGGGAAAGCACGACAACTCAGCCGCTGCCTGAGAGGGAACCGCCGGGCGGTTGCGAGCGTCTAACTAGCCATGACCCACCTCTACAACGGCATGGCCACCACTGCCGGCGCGTTGCTCTACGCGAACCCGGGGCGTCTCCTACCTGGAATGACCAGCGTGAACGGGAAGTTTCAGGTGCCGCGCCACGTGCTGCGCCCGGACAGCGTTGTCATCCGCGATTCCGTCCGCCACCCGCGCCAGGTGCGTTACCCTGTCCCTGCCGAGTACCGCGCGGCCGCCCACGCGCTCACGCACCCGGGCACCACAGTTGCCGGTTTCGGCGCGCTGGCGCTCTACGGGCTGCCGTACCTTGTGGACGCGCACGACACTGTCCTGATCTCGCCCACGTGCGGGCGCAAGAAGTGGGGGACCCAGTTCGCTCCTACCATGATAAGAAAACCCCTACGACCAGGGGAGACGTGGCATGTTCTGTGCCGCGGCGAGCACATCAAGGTTGCCGCGCCACCAGTGGCGGCGGCGCAAGCGCTCAAGCTCATCCGCACAAAGCAGTGCTCGTGGCCCGTGCATGCACCTGAGGACGAAGAGGTGTTTCTGCGCGCGGTCCAGCTCGTCGACGCATGCCGCAGATTCCTCGGCATCTCCCCTGAGGAAATCGCCGAATCGGGGCACAACCGTGTGGCTACCCGGTGGCTCGCGTCGGTGCTCAAGGCGTCGAGCGCGCGCGCTGATTCGCCGAAAGAGACCGAGATGCGGTTTTTGGCCGCCAAGGTGGCCAAGGAATTCGACCTCCGGTTGGAGGAGCAGGTTGAGTTTCACGCCGACGGGCGGCCGCTCACCCGCGCCGACCTGGGGTTCCCGGAAGCGCGGCTGGCGTTGTTCTACGACGGCATCCATCACGAGGAACAGAAGCAACGAATCTATGACAACACCGTCGACCGGGAGCTTGCGGTCCAGCAGTGGACTCCTCTGCGGTACACGCAAAACACGCTGGGATTGTTGGTTGGCCAGCTGCGGGTCATCCTCACCCAGCGCGGTTTTGTACGAATCGACAACAAACCCTCTCTGTCAGGCTGGTTGTGAACAACGATCCGTAGGAGGTTTTGTTCATGACTTTGCTCGATGTTCCAGTGTTGATCCCGGAGCCGGACGTGCTGTCCGAGGCAGCTTCGGTCGGTGG
>NZ_JAKRMR010000008.1:0-121016 GCF_022346205.1 Corynebacterium sp. ACRPZ | reverse complement strand
GCTGTGGGCGTGGGTGGGGCTCCGGGGCATAGACCCTGGGAGGCAAAGCCTGGGATCGCGCAAAAATCGCGCGTTGCCAGGGTCTTGATCCCAGGGTCTGCGCGAGGGGACGGGGAACGAGCTGGCAGGGACGAGGGACGGGGAACGAGCGGGCCGAACCGCGGGGGAGCCGACGCGAGCGCCCCGGGTATGGGGGCTACGGGGTGGCCGGAGGGGCGTCGAGAAGCGAAAGCTCCTCGAAGATCGGCGCGAGGCGTTCCCACAGAACCGGAGCCAGCGACTCGGCGTAGGCGTTGGAGATGTGGTTTTGGTCGCGGTAGATGTACACGTTGCCGATCTGCGGCGGGCACAGACCGTCCACGCAGTACCAGCTGGCGGTGTCGATTTCCCACTGCGCGAAGGCGGCGTCGATCAGCTCCGCCGCTGGGTCCTCGGGAGCGTAGACCATGTCCGCGGCCATGGAGCAGTCGTGCTCGGAGTAGCCCGCCACGATGCACAGGTTCGGGTCCATTGGCTCGCCGGTGGGGGTGAACATCCACGGGTTGTCGCGCAGGCCCACGAACGGGATGCCTAGCTCGGCCAGGCGCTGCCAGAGGTTGGCGTAGGCTTCCGGCACGTAGTCGGCGGAGACGCGGCCGTCGCCGGCGTGGCCCGCGGGGCGGGTGGAGGTGGAGATGACCATGGCGGGCTGCAGGTTGATGATCTCCTGCATGGCGTTTTCGCCCCACTCGGCGCACTCGGGGGAGACGATCTCGTTGGCCGGATCCAGAGGCCCGCCGACGACCAGCGGGCATTCCTGGCGCACGAAGGTGGCGACCTTGAAGTGGTGCTCCTTGCCCAGTTTGTCCAGGGGGACGATAAACGGCTCGATGTGGGAGCCGCCGGCGAGCACGACCGTCGTCTCCGCCGCGAGGTCGCCGTAGGTGCAGTCAGGGCCCGGCATGGCGTCGGGGGCTTCGGGGAGGAAGATCATGCAGTCGTCGAGCCCGATGGGCGGGAACACGCCGGCGATGAGGTTCGGGTTTGGCTGCGGTTTCACGTTCGGCACTTGCGCGCCTTGGATGGCGCGGGCGCCGGGGTAGTTGACCGGGTCGAGGGCCTTTTCCGCGCTGTCGACGCGGTTGTCCCAGTACGGCTGCACGGCCAGCGCCACGGCAAAAAGCGCTGTCGCCAGCACGCCACCTACCGCACGCGCGGCACCGGGCAAGGTGCGTAGCGACGCTCTCGCGTCCGCCACCGGATGGTCGTCGCCACGCGGGCGCGGGCGGTGCTGGCGCAGCGGGTCCTCCACGAGCGTGTGGGTGACGTGTGCCAGGCACAGCGACACCACGATGACAAGTGCGCCCAGCCAGGCCGGAGGGGTGTCGTAGCCGCCGATGACGGTGACGATGATCAAAAGCGGCCAGTGCCACAGGTACAGCGAGTAGGCCACGCTGCCTAGCCAGGTCATCGGGGCGGAGGCGAGCACCCTGGACACGCCGTTGGCGTTGCCGGAGAGGATCACCAGCGCCGCACCGGTGAGCGGGATCAGGGCGATGGGGCCGGGGAAGGCCAGCGAGGTGGGAACGATCAGACCGGTGACGGCGATGAGCACCACGCCGAGCAGCGCGGTGAGCCACGCGGTGGTCTGCGGCAGGAACCGGTTCGCCGGCACGAATGCCAGCAGCGCGCCGAGGGAGAGCTCCCACGCGCGGGAGAACGTGGAGTAGTAGTTCTCGCCGGTGCCCTCCAGCCCGAAGCGGGAGGCCCAGGCGAACGACGCCACGGTGATCACAGCCAGCAGCGCAATCGCGGCGCGGCGGGCGTGCTCAGGCTTCGCGCGCAGCTTCACGACGGCCACGGCAACGACCCAGCCCATAAGAATGCCGAAGACGTAGAACTGCCCCTGCACGGACATGGACCACAGGTGCTGCAGGGGGGAAGTCTCCTGGCTGGCCGCGGCGTAGTCTGCGTTCTGCGCCATCAGCTCCCAGTTTTGGAAGTACAGCATCGACGCGGTGACCTGGCGCGACAGCTCCACGCCCATCAGTTCCGGGGTGAACGCCATGACCAGGCCGACGACTGCAACCACCACCAGCGCGAGCGCTGGCACCAGCCTGCGGATTGTTCGCCACAGTGGCCACCACGGATTCAGGTTCGGGTTCGGGCGCAGCGCGTAGCGCAGCTGGCCGCCGAGGAAAAAGTAGCCGGACAGCAGCAGGAACACATCAACGCCGCCGGAGACGCGGCCGACGAACACGTGGAAGATCACCACGAGCGCGATCGCGAACCCGCGCAGTCCGTCCAGGTCGACGCGGTAGACGGTGGAGCCCTTCGTCGGCTGTGGTGGGTGCCCTGCCGTCGTACTCAACCGTTTCTCCAAACCGTCTTGTCGTGTGTGCTTCTGTGCTGTGCCGACTATCGTCACAAGCGGTTAAGGACAATACCGTTCCGTGTTCGCGAGACCGAACCAGACTCGCGCGGGCATGACCGGGCAAAAGCGGACGCGTGTTTTGGAGCCTGGCCAAAGCGCGCGTAAGGTATCACGGGTTGTCCGGCGTGTTTGTTCGCCAGGCACGACAAGTCCATAACTGCGTACGCGCCGGATCCGTCTCACCCCGTGCTTTGAAGCACGGGAGGTCGCCCGGCCAGGCACGCGCAGGGTAAATAAGAAGGGTTGAACCGGCTCGTCGATAAGTGGCGAGTGTCTGCACTGCCCAGTGACCTAAAAGGAAGTACACCATGGCTGTAAAGATCAAGCTGCAGCGCGTTGGCAAGATCCGCAACGCGCAGTACCGCGTCGTCATCGCTGACGCCCGCACCCGCCGCGACGGTGCCGTCATCGAGAACATCGGCATCTACCACCCGAAGGAAGAGCCGTCGCTCATCCGCATCGATTCCGAGCGCGCTCAGTACTGGCTGGGTGTCGGCGCGCAGCCGACCGAGCCGGTGCTGGCACTGCTGAAGGTGACCGGCGACTGGCAGAAGCACAAGGGCCTCGACGGCGCCGAGGGCACCCTGAAGGTGGCCGAGGAGAAGCCGTCCAAGCTCGACCTGTTCAACCAGGCTCTGGAGGAGGCCAAGAACGGCCCGACCGCCGAGGCCATCACCGAGAAGCGCAAGAAGGCCAAGGAAGAGGCTGAGGCAAAGGAGGCCGCTGAGGCCGCCGCTGCCGCCGAGGCAGAGGCTGCTGAGGCAGAGGGCGAGTCCGCAGAGGCTGAGTCCGAGGCTTCCGAGGACGCTCCGGCTGAGGAGAACTAAGCACTCTTCGCTTATCGACGCCACCCCCGTTCCCGCACATTGCGCGCGGAACGGGGGTTTCGTGTTGGTGGATGAGCTTTTACTATCCGCAGTCCCAGCCGAAGATGACCCGGTCGAAGTTGCGTGCGGCGAGATCGTCAGGGTGGATGAAGAAATTGCCGCAGCCGCAGTCGCCAAACATCAGATTGCCGTCGTGACTTACAGATGCAAGCGACACGCGCGGGTCTCCGGGTGTCAGAATGCAGTCATTGATCCACTGGGAGTATCCCCCGAGCCGGGTGCTGTCCTTCCAAAAGTATGGTGCTGGCTGTAGTAGCTGGTCAGCTGAGGGGTCGAGAACGAATCCTTCTTGTTCCGCCTGTGCGACAGCGGAATCAAACATAGCTTGAAGTTCGCTTTTGTCATCTGTCCACGCTCGCGTCGTGCAAATTTCTTCTTGATCCCCGATTACTCTGCGTGACACGATCCGCCCACGGAATACATGTAGTGTTTGCAGATCGCTGTCTCTTCTAAGAAGGACGTGGGGTTTGTGGGGTGAAAAAGCGTAAGTGTTGAATTCTTTGGACCCTAGAGTCACAAATTGTTCGGTGCGCACACCAGAAATAGTGGTGGCCTCGAGCGGATCAATCGCGGGGTGATCACCAGAATCCAGGACACTTTCGGGCACCTCACCAACGTGCGGTTCCGTCGTGTCCGGAAGGTATCGAGCGTTTTGAGTTGGCTCGGGGTTCGATGGTTCTCTCACCGTATCCCGGTAATTATCGCCCCACATGTCATCATCTGAGACAAACAGTTGAAGTATTCCGGTGGTTGGAAAACCAGGGAGAGGATCGAATTCTGAAAAATTGAACTGAGCGATGAAGTACATAGGCTCACCACTGCGATACGGGTACGGCGCGTATTCGGGGAGGTACGGGGTCCCACACACCTTGGAGGTTGTGGGGCTATCCGGACGTTCGCTGGCCTCGAACCGGATTGAGGGGCGTGTAGTGAATTCGTCGAAGGGATACTTCAAATCATTGGAGGTGCCGGTTGGGCCTTCGTAGATCCTCATACTGTCGCAGTGTAAGCAGATTGTGCGCTGATAGTCTTGGCTCCCATGGAGCTGCAGATCGGCCGCGTGGTCAAGTCCCACGGCGTGAAAGGTGAAGTTGCCGTCGAGTTGCTGGCGGACGAGTCGGAGGAGCACATCGTCGTCGGCGCTGTGCTGACCGGCCGCCAGGCGGGCAAGGAGCGGGAGCTGACCGTGAAGACGGTGCGCCCGCACCAGAAGCGCCTGCTGGTCAGCTTCGAGGAGGTGCCGGACCGCACGGCCGCCGACAGCCTGCGAGGCATGAAGTTCTTCGCCGAGCCGCTGGAGCGTGAGGAGGACTCGGACGAGTACTACAACCACGAGCTCATCGGCCTGAAGGTGCGCCACGACGGCGCTGAGGTCGGCGAGGTCACCGGCGTGATGGACGCGCCGAACCGGAAGATCCTGGAGATCGACTACAACGGCAAGGACGTCATGGTCCCGTTTGTGATGGACTTCGTCCCGGAGCTCGACACGGATGCGGGCTACCTCACCATCACCCCGCCCGAGGGCCTGCTGGATGTCTAAGCTGCGCCTCGACGTTGTCACCATCTTCCCCGAGTACCTCGACCCGCTGCGCCACGCGCTGCTGGGCAAGGCGATCGAGCAGGGGATTCTGTCGGTAGGCGTGCACGACCTGCGCGATTGGGCCACCGGCAACCACAAGTCCGTGGACGCCCCGCCGCTGGGCGGGGGGCCGGGCATGGTGATGAAGCCGGAGGTGTGGGGGCCCGCGCTTGACGACGTCGCCAAAGGCCGCCCCGGAAGATCCCTCGACACCGCCGCCGCGCACCGCAACGACAAGCTGCGCCACGACGACCTCCACGAGGTGGCACCCCGTCCGTACGAGGGCGGCGAGGACAGCGGCAAACCGCTGCTGCTCGTGCCCACCCCGGCCGGCAAGCCCTTCACCCAGCAGGATGCGCAGGCGTGGTCGCGCGAGGAGCACATTGTGTTCGCCTGCGGGCGCTACGAGGGTATCGATCAGCGAGTCTTCGAGGACGCGAAAAAGCGCTACCGGGTGTGCGAGGTCTCCATCGGCGACTACGTGCTGATCGGCGGCGAGGTTGCCGTCCTGGTCATCGCGGAGGCGGTCACGCGCCTGATCCCGGGCGTGCTGGGCAACACCGAAAGCCACGAGGACGACAGCTTCTCCGACGGTCTGCTCGAAGGCCCGAGCTACACCAAGCCCCGCGTGTGGCGCGGGCTGGAGGCGCCGGCAGTGCTCACCTCCGGCGACCACGCCAAGGTGGAGGCCTGGCGCAGGGAGCAGTCCTTGAAGCGCACCCGCGAGGTCCGCCCAGAGCTGCTGGAGCAAACTCATCTGAGCGAGGACGACCGGTTCATGTTGGACGCACGCGACGTGCTTACGACGGTGAGAGTGGACGGGGCGACGCGGGTCGTCGTCAAGCAAGTGCGCAGGGCCTTGAAGAAGGCCGGATACCGCGACCCCGAGATCACGCTGGAGGGGGATACGCTCACTGTCGCCGGGCGCACGGCGCTCGCGCTCGAGGAGGCCACGCGTGCGGTGGAAAATGCGCTGCCACCTGGGGCTTATCAGTCAGGCGAGACTGTAGAGGTTTAACCTATGTGGTGGGCAACCACCGGCACCACGCGCATTGGCAAGTTCGTGATCAACCACTCCTTCCTGGTCCCGGGCGCGATCTCGGTGTTCACCTCGTGCGTGGTGGGTTCGCTTCTGGCGCAGGTGCTGCTGTAAAACTCGCGCGAAACGGGCGCGACTAGACTCGCCCGAATGACATCAATCGCAGCCACCATCGCGAACGAAATCAATGTGCGGGACAACCAGGTCGAGCAGGCGCTGAAACTGCTCGCCGAGGGCAACACCGTCCCGTTCATCGCCCGCTACCGCAAGGAGGCCACGGGCGGCCTCGACGACGCGCAGCTGCGCCACATCGAGGAGCGCAACACGTACCTGCTCGAGCTCGCCGAGCGCAAGCAGGCCGTGCTGGAAAGTATTGAAGAGCAGGGCAAACTCACCGACGAGCTGAAGCAGGCGATCCTCGCCGCCGACACCAAGGCGCGCGTGGAGGACCTCTACCTGCCGTACAAGAAGCGCCGCAAGACCAAGGCGGACATCGCGCGCGAGGCCGGCCTTGAGGCGTTGGAGCAAAAGCTTATCGACGACCCTTCGGCCGACCCCGAAACCCTGGCCGAGGCCCACCTCTCGGAGGGATTCCCGGATACGAAGGCCGCGCTCGAAGGCGCCCGCGCGATCCTGGTGGACCGCTTCGCCACGGACGCGGACTTGGTCGGCGAGGTGCGCGACCGCGTGTACTCCCAAGGCACAATGCGCTCCGCCGTGGTGGAGGCCAAGGAAACCGAGGGCGCGAAGTTCGCGGACTACTTCGAATTCTCCGAGCCCTTTGAGAAATTGCCCAGCCACCGCATCTTGGCGCTGCTGCGCGGCGAAGCCGAGGGCGTGCTCACCCTGGACATGGACCCGGGCGAGGAGGCCGTCTACGAGGGCATGATCGCGGAGCACTTCGACCTGCCGGTCAAAGACTCCGAGTGGCTGGCCAAGGCGGTGCGCTGGGGCTGGCGCACCAAGCTGCAGGTCTCCGCGAACCTGGATACCCGCATGCGGCTGAAGGAAAAGGCGGAGGAGGGCGCGCTGCAGGTGTTCAAGACCAACCTGCGCGACGTGCTGCTCGCCGCACCCGCCGGCCAGCGCGCCACGCTGGCCCTGGACCCGGGCTACCGCAACGGCGTGAAGTGCGCCGTGGTGGACGAGACCGGCAAGGTGCTTGCCACCACCATCGTCTACCCGCACCAGCCGCAAAACCGCTGGGACGCCTCCCGCGCGGAGCTGGCGTCGCTGGCCGCGCAGCACGGCGTGGAGCTCATCGCCGTGGGCAACGGCACCGCCTCGCGCGAGAGTGAAAAGCTCGCCGGCGAGGTGGCGGACCTGATCGCCCAGGCCGGCGGAAAGCGGCCGACCCCGGTGGTGGTGTCCGAGTCCGGCGCTTCGGTGTACTCCGCCAGCCAGATCGCGGCGGAGGAGTTCCCGGACATGGACGTCTCCCTGCGCTCGGCGGTCTCCATCGCGCGACGCCTGCAGGATCCGTTGGCGGAGCTGGTCAAGGTGGACCCGAAATCCATCGGCGTGGGCCAGTACCAGCACGACGTGAACCAGACCGCGCTCGCCCAGACGCTGGACGCAGTGGTGGAGGACGCGGTGAACTCCGTCGGCGTGGACGTCAACACCGCCTCGGCGCCGCTGCTCGAGCGCGTGGCCGGCCTGTCAGGCACGGTGGCGAAGAACATCGTGGCCTACCGCGACGAAAACGGCCGGTTCACCACCCGCAAGGAGTTGGGCAAGGTGCCGCGCCTCGGCCCGAAGGCGTTCGAGCAGGCCGCCGGCTTCCTGCGCATCCAGGGCGGGGCCAACCCGCTCGACGGCTCCGCGGTGCACCCGGAGGCCTACCCGGTGGTCGAGCGCGTCGCCCAGGCCACAGGTTTGAGCACCGAGCAGCTCATCGGCAACACCGCGGTGCTGACCAAGCTCGCCCCGGCAGACTTCGCCGACGAACAGTTCGGCGTGCCCACCGTCACCGACATCCTCGCCGAGCTGGACAAGCCGGGCCGCGACCCGCGCCCGGAATTCAAGACCGCCGAGTTCAAGGAAGGCGTCAACGAGGTCAAGGACCTCAAACCCGGCATGATCCTGGAAGGCACGGTGACCAACGTCGCCGCCTTCGGCGCGTTCGTGGACGTGGGCGTGCACCAGGACGGGCTGGTCCACGTCTCCGCCATGAGCCACAAGTTCGTCTCGGACCCGCACGAGGTGGTGCGCTCCGGCGAGGTGGTGAAAGTCAAGGTCATGGATGTCGACGTCGCCCGCAACCGCATCGGGCTGAGCTTGCGGCTCGATGACGAGCCGGGTCAGCCGGCGCAGAAGAAGCAGCGCAAGCAGCAGGGCAAGACTTCGGGCAAGGGTCGGAAGCGGGGTAGGCCGGAGGGACGTCGAGAAGCATCCGGCTCGATGGCCGACGCGTTGAAACGCGCCGGATTTGGGAAGTGACCGGCGCATATGTAAAATGCTGCAGGTTCTTGTAATCGACATGAACCGGCCGAGCGCCCCAGGCGGGGAAGTGCCGCCAGGGTCCTCTGTCCGAACACGTAAAGGATTGCTTTCATGAGCAACGGCATCATTGATCTTGTCGACGCAGGCCAGCTGCGCGACGACATCCCGGACTTCCGCCCGGGCGACACCCTCGACGTCCACGTCAAGGTTATCGAGGGTTCTGTGACCCGTACCCAGGTCTTCACCGGCTTTGTGGTCCGCCGCCAGGGCGCGGGCATCCGCGAGACCTTCACCGTGCGCAAGGTCTCCTTCGGCATCGGCGTTGAGCGTACCTTCCCGGTGCACTCCCCAAACATCGAGAAGATCGAGGTCGTCCGCAAGGGTGACGTCCGTCGCGCGAAGCTGTACTACATGCGCGACCTGCGCGGTAAGGCTGCCCGTATCAAGGAGCGCCGCTAGTTTCAGCGCGCACAAGTGCCCCGTCCGAGTTCGCTCGGGCGGGGCACTTTGCTTGTCGACGGCTCCCGCGGTGCTAACGTATCCCGGGTGACCAACGTGAACGGACCCGCAGGCGAGCCCTCTGCCTCGAAGCCTGCACAGCCCCACAACCCGTACGCCGCCGAGCCGCGCTATGAGGCCGCCCCGGTGGCGCAGCAGCCGGCCGCGGACGAGCCGGAGGAGAAGAAGGAGCTTCCCTGGTACGTGGAGATCCCGGTCGTGGTGGTGCTGACGCTTCTGATCATGTTTGTGATCCAGACGTTCATCGGCCGCCTCTACGTCATCCCGTCCGCCTCCATGGAGCCCACGCTGCACGGCGAGTCCGGCTCCGGCGACCGCATCTTCGTGGAGAAGGTCAGCTACTACTTCTCCGACCCGGAGCCGGGCGACGTGATTGTCTTCGCCGGCACCGATTCCTGGAACACGGGCTTCGACTCCAACCGTTCCTCCAACCCGGTCATCCGGGGCATGCAGGAGGTTGGCTCCTGGGTGGGCCTGGTGCCGAAGGACGAGAACACTCTGGTCAAGCGCATCATCGCTACCGGCGGGCAGACGGTGTCCTGCCAGGCGGGGGACCCGGCGATCATGGTGGACGGCAAGCCCATCGACCAGTCCTACATTCTGCAGCCGAACTTCTACCCGGTGGATAAATCCACAGGCTCCGACGCCTGCGGCGGGCCGTACTTCGGCCCGGTGACGGTGCCGGAGGGCAACTACTTCATGATGGGCGACAACCGCACCAATTCACTGGACTCGCGCGCGCACATGGGCGACCAGTTCCAGGGCACCATCCCGGAGGAGAACATCCGCGGCAAGGTCAAGGCTGTGGTCTTCCCGGTCAACCGCATGCAGGGCGTGAGCGACCCGGACATCCAGCAGTAGGCCCGTGCGGCGCTTAAAACAGCTGCGCACCTACGAGGTCGCCTTGGACAAGGCGGGTTTCGGTCCGGTGGCGGGGGTGGACGAAGCCGGCCGGGGCGCGTGTTTCGGCCCCATCACCATCGCCGCGTGCGTGCTGCCGCCAAAGCCGCAGTCGGCACTGGCGGAGCTCACGGACTCCAAAAAGCTCACCGCTCGCAAGCGCGACGTGCTGTTCGACGCTGTGAAAGACATCGCGGTGGCGTACTCCGTGGTGCACATCCCTGCGGCAGAGATTGACCGCCGTGGCATCCAGCACGCCAACATTGACGGCGCGCGCCGCGCCGTCGCCGGGCTTTCGGTGCAGCCGGGCTACGTGCTTATCGACGCGTTCCGTATCCCCGGCCTTCCCTCACCCCAACTGCCGGTGGTGGGAGGCGACTACACCGCCCGCTGCATTGCCGCGGCAAGCGTGCTGGCCAAGGTGAGCCGGGACCGGCTGGTGTGCGAAATGGCCCAGAAGTTTCCCCAGTACGGGCTGGAGGGCCACAAGGGTTATTCCACGAAGGTGCACATGGACGCGGTGCGCCGCCACGGTGCGAGCCCCGAGCACCGTTATAGTTATGCGAACGTCAGGGACGCTGACGACTTCTATTGGCAGTCCAGCAAGAAGGGGCACGCATGAGCGCCGAGGATCTTGACAACTACGAGGCTGACGTCGAGCTTTCCCTCTACCGCGAGTACCGGGACGTGGCCAGCCAGTTCTCCTACGTGGTGGAAACGGAGCGCCGGTTCTACCTGGCCAACGCCGTGAAACTCATCCCGCACACCGATGGCGGCGACGTCTACTACGAGGTGCTGATGTCGGACGCGTGGGTGTGGGACATGTACCGCGCGGTGCGTTTTGTGCGCTACGTGCGCGTGATCACCTACAAGGACGTCAACATCGAGGAGCTGGACAAGCCCGATCTGACCTTCCCGGAATAGGGCTGTCGCGAACCGTTTGTAAAACTCGGCGTGTCGCGCTTTGCGTCAGGGATTCACCTGGCCAAATTCCGGTGCGGTCGCCGAGTTTTACAAAACTGCCCGCGCCATGGAACCGCGGCGGGGCCTTCCGCGTCTGATAGAGGACCAACATTTTTGGCAACTCTATGAAACGGGGAGGCACCGTGCAGGTGAACTATCAGGACCAGTGGGAGCTGGGCAGGGCAGGCGAGCACGCCGCCATCAGGTGGTACGAGGACGAGGGCTACACCCTCTTGGGCCACCGGCAGCGCATGCGGGCGGGCGAAATCGACGCCGTCGTCGAGGACGAGGACGGCACCGTCGTCTTCGTGGAGGTGAAGTCCCGCCGCGGCACCGCGTTCGGCGCCGCGGAGGCGGTGACCACGAAGAAGCTCAACACCATGCGCCGGTGCGCGGCGCAGTGGCTGGACAAGCATTCGCAGGGCCAGTACCGCCCGATCCGCTTCGACGTGGTGGAGGTGGTCTTCGATGGGGAGGATTACATCCTGCGCCGGTTCCCGGGGGTCGAAGATGGCGCTTGCTAGCACGATGAGCGCGACCGTGGAGGGGGTCACCGCCCGCCTGGTCACGGTGGAGGCAAACGTTGGCGCCGGGTTGCCCGGCATGCACATGGTGGGGTTGGGCGACGCGGCTGTGAAAGAGTCGCGCGATCGCATCCGCACCGCGATTTCGAATTCTTCCCTGCCGTGGCCGCGCACGAAGATCATGGTGTCGCTCTCGCCCGCGCACCTGCCGAAGGCCGGCTCGCACTTCGACCTGCCGATCGCGCTGGCGGTGCTGGGCAGCCTGGATCCACGCGTGGAGCGCACGCTCGCGTCCACGATGTTCTGCGGGGAGCTTGCGCTGGACGGGACTTTGCGACGGGCCGAAGGCGTGCTGCCGATGCTCATCGCAGCTTTCGACGCGGCAGAGCCAATCCGCACCGTCGTCGTGCCCAGGGCTAACGCCGCCGAGGCCGCGTTGCTGGGCCGCCGGGAGGTGCTGGTGGCGGATTCGCTTGCGCAGGTGTGGCAGTGGATCACCGGCGAAGCGGAGTTGGAGCCCGCCACAGCGCCGGAAGCGGCCACGCCGCAGCGTGCGGCGCCGGATTTCCAGGACCTGGCGGGGATGTCCGAGGAGCGCGAGGCCCTCGAGGTGGCCGCGGCCGGCGGGCACCACGTGATGATGATCGGCCCGCCGGGCTCAGGCAAGTCCATGCTGGCGGAGCGCATCCCGTCGATCCTGCCGCCGATGGATGTGCAGGAGATGGTGGAGGTCACCGCCATCCACTCTGCTGCCGGGGTGTCCGGCGGCGGGGTAGTGGCAACGCGCCCGTTTATCGCCCCGCACCCCTCGCTGACGCGCGCGGCGCTGATCGGCGGGGGAGGCGGCACCCCGAGGCCCGGTGTGGTGAGCCAGGCGCACCGCGGGGTGCTGTTTTTGGACGAAGCCTCGGAGATTCCGGCGCCGGTGCTCGACGCGCTTCGCATCCCGCTGGAAAAACGCGAGGTGCGGCTGACACGCGCGAAAAGGGAAGTGGTCTACCCGGCGGACTTTCAGCTGGTGCTGGCGGCGAACCCGTGCGCCTGCCAGCGCATCAAGGGGCAGTGCACGTGCAAGTCCCCGCAGCGGGCGCGGCACTTAAGCAACGTCTCCGGACCGTTGAAGGACAGGCTGGACGTGTTCGTGACCACTTCTGGCGACGCGGCGGTGCTCAGCCCGAGGGACGCGGAGCCGTCGAGAAGCATCGCCCAGCGTGTGGCGGCCGCCCGCGAGCGCGCCGCAGCCCGGTGGGCGAAAGCGGGCTGCGACGAGGACGTCAACGGACGTGTGCCCGCGACGCTGATCCGCAGGCATTTCCCCGCCAAGGAATCGGCGATGGCGATGCTGCAGGCGGAGCTGGTCCACGGCAAGATCACGCAGCGCGGGGTGGATAAATGCCTCAAGCTGGCCTGGACGCTCGCGGACTTGGAAGAGATGGACCAGCCGGACATCCACCATGTCTGCCGCGCGGTGGAGATGCGCGAGCACCAGCTGCAGCAGCAGGAGGTGGCGTAGATGTCGTCGTTGGAATCCTGGGCCTACCTCTCACGGGTGGTGGAGGGGCCGTCGCACCACATCCAAGCGCTTTTGCGCGTGGGCAAGTCCGCGGACGAGATCGCCGACGGTGTGCGCACCCGCGCCACCTGGATCGGCGGCCTGCTGTCGCAGACCGAGAACCGATACACCTGGGACCGCCCGGCCGAGGACCTCGAGTTCGCGGCGGAGCTCGGCTACACGCTTATCACCCCGGAGTCGCCGCAGTGGCCGACGGAGGCGATCCAGTGCTCGTTTGGCCGTAAGCAGACGGGGGCGGCGAGCAAAGCCAGCCACCAGCCCGACGGCATTGCGCCGCACGCGCTGTGGGTTGCGGGAAACACGAACTTGGCGGGCCTGTTCGCCCAGTCCGTGGGCGTGGTGGGCACCCGCCACGCCACCAAGTACGGCCACATGGCAACAAAGGATCTGGTCGCCGGCCTGGGCGGGCACAACTACACGGTGGTCTCCGGCGGCGCGCTGGGCATCGACACGGTCGCCCACACGACGGCCATGGACGTGCACACCCCGACCGTGGTGGTGGCGGCCTGCGGGCCTGGCGAGCACTACCCGCGCTCCAACAAGGCGCTCTTCGAGCGCGTGGTGGCCACGGGCGGCGCGTTGATGACGGAGTATCCGCCCTCGGTCACCCCGGACAGGCACCGCTTCCTCACCAGAAACCGCCTCGTGGCGGCGCTAACGCTGGGCACCGTGCTGGTGGAAGCGCCGTTTCGCTCCGGGGCGCTGAACACCCTGAAGTGGGTCAACGTGTTCAACCGCACCGCCATGGCGGTGCCGGGGCCGGTCACGGACGCCCAATCCCTCGGCGCCAACCTGGCCATCCAGAACAACGAGGCCGAGATGGTGCTCAACGCCGGCCAGATCCACGAGCAGCTCTCCGCCGTCGGAGAGTACAGCGCCGAAGAGCAGATGGAGATGGAGTACCCGCCGAGCGTGACCCAGCAGCTCTCCCGCAACGAGCTGCGCATTTACGACGCCCTTCCGCCCGCCGGCCGCGCCGGCCGGGAAGCCGAGGCTGTGGCGGCGGATTCTGGGCTTTCCATCGCGCTGACGGTGCACATCCTGATGGACCTGTCCAAGCGCGGGTTGGTGGAGCGCGACAAGCGGCTCTGGTCGCGGGTGGAGCAGCCCGGGTAAGGGGAGCGAGTACACTGCCGTGACATGAGTAAACAGCTGGGGCAAGTGCAGGCGGCGGTGGAAGACTTCGCCGAATACGCCGAACTTGTCCTCGGCCGCTCCCCGAACACGGTCAAGGGCTACGTCGCAGATCTCAAACGGCTCGCGGGCTACGCAGATACCTTCGACGCGTTCACCCTCGACGCGCTGCGGCGCTGGCTGGCGGACGCGATGGGCGCTGGCAAGAGCCGGGCCACGCTGGCTCGCCGCACCGCCGCCGCCCGCGCCTTTTCCACCTGGGCCTACCGCCAGGGATACATCAGCACCGACGCCGCGGCGCGGCTGAAAGCGCCGAAGGTCAACCGCCCGCTGCCCACGGTGGTCAAGGGCGAGCGCGCCGGGGAGCTCGTTGAGGCGGGCACCGCCGACGACGCCCACCCGGCCGAGTATTTGCGCGACCGCGCCATGCTCGAGCTGCTCTACGCCACCGGCATCCGCGTCGGCGAGCTGACGGGCCTAAACCTCGGCGACGTGGACTTAGCCCGCGGCCTGGCGCACGTCACCGGCAAGGGCAACAAGCAACGCGTCGTGCCGTTCGGCGACGAAGCCGCGGCGGCTGTGTCCGAGTGGCTGGAGTTCGGCCGTGCAGAACTTGCGGGCGACACGCCGGCGATGTTCGTCGGCTCCCGCGGCGGGCGCATCGACCAGCGCCAGGTGCGCCGCATCGTCGAGCGCGCCGGGCAACGTGCCGGGGTGGAACACGTCAGCCCCCACACGCTGCGCCACACCACCGCCACCCACATGCTGGAAGGCGGGGCGGACCTGCGCGTGGTGCAAGAGATGCTCGGCCACACCAGCCTGCAAACCACGCAGATTTACACCCACGTCTCCGCGCAGCGGCTCAAACGCGTCTACGACCAGGCGCACCCGCGCGCGTAGTGGAGCCGTCCAGGGGTTTGAGCCTGATCCGCGGCGCCTCCAACAGTGTGAGCGGGTCGATGTAGGCGTCCTTGCCCGTAAGCGCGCCCCAGTGCAGGCCGTCGTGGGAGCCGGAAAACCCCGCGGGGGCGTGCGCCAGGGTGCCAATCGGCTCGCCCTCTTTCACCTTGTCGCCGACAGTCAGCGGGGAGCGCACCGGCTGGTACGTGGTGCGGATCCCGCCGGCGTGGTCGACGGAGACCACCGGGGTGCCGGCCACCGCGCCAACGAACGCCACCACGCCATCGCCGGCGGCCAGTACGTCGGCGCCGATGCGAAGAGGCAGATCCACGCCGCGGTGGCCGGGCTTCCAGTTCTGCTCCGGGATGTCAGCGGGCCGCGCCACCGCCGCCGGGTGCGGGGTGCCGGCGGCGGGATCGACCCAGGCGGCTGCCGGGGCGGCGCAGGTGGCGGCGGCAAGGATGAGGGCGGTGGTGGACCGGAGGATCGTCGATAGGCGCATGCGTGAATAGGAGCACGCAGGACGCAAGAAAACTAGCCTGGTTGCGGAAATCTGTGGATAACCCGGTGCCTGCTGCGGTGTTATCCACAGAATGTGCAGATGAGATTAGGTTTTGCGGACGTAAGCGGGTAGTGTTGCACGGGCAGCTTTTATGGGCTGACTACGCGCGCCGGATAATGCCTGCTCAGCGACGGTCCCTCTCACAGGGTGCAGGGCGAGCACGGTGCCAGGGTGCGGGATAAAAACCCGCACGTGAGATACGCAATGTAACCGAACTACTTTCTCCGAAGGAGACGAAACCATGGCAGTTGTAACCATGCGTGAACTCCTCGACGCCGGTGTGCACTTCGGCCACCAGACGCGTCGCTGGAACCCGAAGATGCGCCGCTTCATCTTCACCGACCGTAACGGCATCTACATCATCGACCTGCAGCAGACGCTGACCTACATCGATGAGGCCTACGAGTTTGTCAAGGAGACCGTCGCACACGGCGGCACCGTCCTGTTCGTCGGCACCAAGAAGCAGGCACAGGAGCCGATCCAGGAAGAGGCGCAGCGCGTCGGCATGCCGTACGTGACGCACCGCTGGCTGGGCGGCATGCTCACCAACTTCCAGACCGTGTCCAAGCGCATCGGCCGCATGAAGGAACTGCAGGCCATGGACGCAGCCGAGGACGGCTACGCAGGCCGCGGCAAGAAGGAAGTCCTCATGCTCACCCGCGAGCGCATCAAGCTCGAGCGTGTGCTGGGCGGCATCGCCGACATGACCAAGGCGCCGTCCGCGCTGTGGATCGTGGACACCAACAAGGAGCACATCGCCGTCAACGAGGCGCAGAAGCTGCGCATCCCGGTGGTTGCCATCCTGGACACCAACTGCGACCCGGACGTTGTCGACTTCCCGATCCCGGGCAACGACGACGCCATTGGCGCCGTGAAGCTGCTCACCCACATCGTGGGCGAGGCTGTCATCGCCGGTAAGCAGCAGCGCGAGGAGCGCCAGCTCGCTTCCGCACGCGACGCTGCAGGCGACAACGACGCGAAGCGTCAGGCAGAGGCCGCGGAGGCTGCTGCCCAGGCTGCAGCTTCCGAGGAAGTGTCCGCAGCTGACGCAGCGAAGGCTGCCGTCGCAGCTGAGTCCGCAGCTCCGCAGGAAGTTGCCGAGGTTGAGCAGCCGCACGCTGTCCGCGCAGCTGAGCAGGCTGAGGCCAAGGCGAACGAGTCCGGCGACGAGTCTGCAACCCAGGCGTAAGCTTTCCGGCTCACGCCACCTGCACGCGCACCCCGCGTTCCGCTCACGCCCGCCGGCTTTCACGCCCGGGACAGTGCGGGCGCGGGGTGTTTTGTGTGCGCCCCGTTCCAAGCCGTGCCACAGCGAGTACTGTCGGCTACGCTTGAAACGGTTTGAACACTTTTAGCAACACATTCACGAGGAGGATCGCCCACTATGGCGAACTACACTGCTGCTGACGTCAAGAAGCTCCGCGAGACCACCGGTTCCGGCATGCTCGACTGCAAGAAGGCACTCGAGGAGACCGGCGGCGACTTCGATAAGGCCGTCGAGAACCTCCGCATCAAGGGCGCGAAGGACGTGGGCAAGCGCGCTGAGCGCAACGCCCTCGAGGGCCTGGTCGCCGTTTCCGGCAACACCATCATCGAGATCAACTCCGAGACCGACTTCGTGGCCAAGAACCAGGAGTTCAAGGACATCGCAGCCCAGATCGCTGACGCAGCCGCCGCAGCGAAGGCGAACTCCCAGGAGGAGCTGGCGAACGCAGACGTGAACGGCGAGACCGCGCACGACGTCCTGGAGCGTCTCTCCGCCAAGATCGGCGAGAAGCTCGAGCTGCGCCGCGCCGCCACCATCGAGGGCGAGCGTGTTGAGGCGTACCTGCACCAGAAGGCTGCGGACCTCCCGCCGGCAGTCGGCGTGCTGGTGTCCTACACCGGCGACAACGCCGAGGCAGCGCACCAGGTCGCTCTGCAGATCGCCGCGATGAAGGCCCGCTACCTCAACCAGGAGTCCGTCCCGGCTGACGTCGTTGAGAAGGAGCGCGCGGTCCAGGAAGAGATCACCCGCAACGAGGGCAAGCCGGAAGCTGCCATCGCCAAGATCGTCGAGGGCCGCATGGGCGGCTTCTTCAAGGACGTTGTTTTGCTGGATCAGCCGGCGCTGTCTGACTCCAAGAAGACCGTCAAGCAGTACGCCGAGGAGAACGGCATCGAGGTTCTGGACTTCGTCCGCTTCGAGGTCGGCCAGGCTTAAGTCACAGGCGTAAGCTGCGCTAACAGCCAAGCCCCGCACCGCTTCCGCCCAGTTGGGCCGGTGGCGTGTGCGGGGCTTCGTCGTGAAGCATGATGCCCCCAATTGCACGGTTCGGTGTGCGCATTAAAGCACGTCTAGAATCGTCTGCGAACATCTGCACATCCCGCCGCGCAAAAGGAGCGAATTTCGGTGACTGACCTCAATCCCAGCCGCACAGGTTTCAAGCGAGTGATGCTGAAGTTGGGCGGTGAAATGTTCGGCGGAGGCAAGGTCGGCATCGACCCGGACGTGGTCGAGTCCGTTGCACGCCAGATCGCGGACGTGGCACGCGCAGGCACCGAGGTGGCCGTGGTCATCGGCGGCGGCAACTTCTTCCGCGGCGCCGAGCTGCAGCAGCGCGGCATGGATCGCGCGCGCTCCGACTACATGGGCATGCTGGGCACGGTGATGAACTGCCTGGCGCTGCAGGACTTCCTGCAGCAGATGGGCGTGGACTGCCGCGTGCAGACCTCCATCAACATGGCCCAGATCGCCGAGCCGTACCTGCCGCTGCGCGCCGCCCGCCACCTGGAGAAGGGCCGCGTGGTCATCTTCGGCGCCGGCATGGGCATGCCGTACTTCTCCACGGACACCACCGCCGCCCAGCGCGCGCTGGAGATCGGCTGCGAGGTGCTGCTGATGGCCAAGGCTGTCGACGGCGTGTACGACTCCGACCCGCGCGAGAACCCGGACGCGAAGCTGTACTCCGAGATCTCCCCGCGCGAGGTCATCGAAAACGGGCTGAAGGTCGCCGACGCCACCGCGTTCAGCCTGTGCATGGACAACAACATGCCGATCCTGGTGTTCAACCTGCTGCAGGAGGGCAACATCGCGCGCGCCGTCTCCGGCGAGCAGGTGGGCACGCTGGTGGCCTAAGCGCGCAGCAGCTCGGCCTGTGCAGCCAGGCCGAGTAACTCGGGGCCGCTGAGTGTCAGGCTGCCCAGGTGCACCCCCGCGAGTGCGATTGCGGGGGTGCGCAGCATGTTAAATACAGAGCACCACGGCGACCATTCCGTCTGCGCGTGGAAGCTCTCTTCGGGGCGCAGCGCGGGGAAGTAGCCGAGCGGGGGCGGATCGAACGCGATGGTGGGGGAGAGCACCGCGTCCACGCCCCACTGCGCCGCAAGCAACGCGGGGAGTGCGCGCGTGTGCGCTTTCGCCGCGGCGACCTGCTCTGGCCGCAGGCGGTGCGCTTCCTCTTTCAGCCACGCGATGTAGCCGCTGTCCAGCGGGTCCACGTCCTTGAACGAGCGCTTGATTGTGGTACTGAAGTGCGTGTACGTCTCGCGCGACTCGTCGTAGGGGGAAATCTCCACCACATCGTGGGTGCGTCCCAAAGCAGCAGCAAGCTTCTCGACGTCAGCTCCGCGCCCCTCCGACACCACAGGGTCCGCGAACACGCCCCGGGTGAGCACACCGATGCGCAGCCTCCTGCGCGCGGGCGGCGTCCAACCGGTGAGTGTGAACAGGTCGCCGACGTTGCGGGTGAAAAACCCGTGGGCGGACAGATCGCGGCTGGCAAGTTTCAACCCCACCACCCCGCAGGCCGCGGCCGGCACACGGATTGAGCCGCCGGCGTCGGTGCCGTGGGCGGCGCGCACCGTGCCGTCCGCCACAACGACTGCGGCGCCCGCGGAAGACCCGCCGGGCGTGCGGCCGGGGAAGGCGGGGGATTCCAGCACGGCCACGCCGGGCCGCTCCGCGTAGCAGGTGGCGCCCAGCTCGGAGGTCAGGGTTTTGGCGGCGACGCGCGCTCCGGCGTCGATAAGCATCTCCGCAAACGGGTCCGTTGCCTGCGCGGTGTAGGCGCGCGCGGGGTTGCCGTGCGTGGTGGGCCAGCCTGCGACATCGGTGCCGTCTTTGATCGGGATGCTCCAGCCGGAAAGCCGCCCGCCGAGCGGGCCTGCGAGCGCGGCGCCGGGCGGCGCGACGAACGTGAAGGCTGGGTGCGGCATGGCGACAGTCTAGGCACGCGGCGGGCGCTGGTAAGTTAAGGGTGACGCAAACCCGAGAAACGATAGGGGTAAAACCATGATTGATGACGTTTTGCTGGACGCCGAAGAGCGCATGACCGCCTCCGTTGAGCACACCCGAAACGAGCTGGCCACCATCCGCACCGGCCGTGCGAACCCGGCCATGTTCAACGGCGTGATGGCGGACTTCTACGGCGCGCCCACCCCGATCAACCAGATGGCCACCATCTCGGTGCCGGAGCCGCGAATGCTTCTGATCAAGCCGTACGACATGTCCACCATGGGCGAGATCGAAAACGCCATCCGCAACTCCGACCTCGGCGTGAACCCGACCGACGACGGCCAGGTCATCCGTGTCTCTGTCCCGCAGCTGACCGAGGAGCGTCGCAAGGAGCTGGTCAAGCAGGCCAAGCAGAAGGGCGAGGACGGCAAGATCGCCATCCGCAACGTGCGCCGCCAGGGCATGGAAGCGCTGAAGAAGATCCAGAAGGACGGCGACGCCGGCGAGGACGAGGTGTTGACCGCCGAGAAGGCTCTGGACAAGACCACCCAGGGCTACGTCGGGCAGATCGACGAGGTCGTGCAGCGCAAGGAAAACGAGCTGCTGGAGGTCTAAGCCGACGTGTCGAAGGCGCAGACGGAAGCCACCGAGCCCACTGGTCCCGCTGAAGGCGAGGAGATGGGTGCGGCCATGAGCGATGCTCCGGAGGCGCCCGAGGCCACCCCGAGCCGCTGGCCCAGCCGAGCCCCGAAGCCGAAGAACAAGGCGGGACGCAACCTGCCGGCGGCCATCGCCACAGGTGTGGTGCTCGGCGCGCTGGTGATCGGGGCGGTGTGGATTGGGCCTGTGGCCTGGTACCCGCTGGTCGCCGTCGCCGTGGCACTGGCCATGTGGGAGGTGATGACGCGTCTGCGCGAGGCCGGCTACGTCCAGCCGCGCACGCTGATGATAATCCTCGGCCAGGCCATGCTCTGGCTGTCCGCGCCTTACGGCACCACAGGCCTTGTCTCCGGATTCGCCTTCACCGTGCTGGTGGTGATGTTCTGGGGCATGTTCCACCAGGGCAGGCATCACCAGCCCGAGAACTACCTGCGCGACACCGCAGTGGCGATCTTCGTGCTGGCGTGGATCCCGCTGTTTGGCACATTCGCCGCCATGATCTCCCGGATCACCGAGGCCGGGGTGGACGGATCCGCCTACATCGTGGCGTTCATGCTGTGCGTGGTGGCCAACGACGTCGGTGGCTACGCCGCAGGCGTGATGTTCGGCTCCCACCCGATGGCCCCGGCGGTCAGCCCGAACAAATCCTGGGAGGGCTTCGCCGGATCCACGACCGCCGGCATCATCACCGGTGTGCTGGTGGTGCACTTCCTCATCCACGGGCCGTGGTGGATGGGCATCGTGCTCGGCATCGCCCTGGTCATCTGCGGGACCATGGGCGATTTGGTGGAAAGCCAGTTCAAGCGCGAGCTGGGCATCAAGGACATGTCCAACCTGCTGCCGGGCCACGGCGGCATCATGGACCGCCTCGACGGCATGCTGCCCGCCGCGGCGGCGACCTACATCCTGCTCACCACCATCACGTTGATGAACCCGTAGGTTTACGCCCGCGCCAGATTCGAAATTCGCCGCGCGACGTGCCAAGATGGGGCGCACTATGAGCGATTTCCCCCAGATCCAGCTGCTCGCGCCGAAGCGCGGCATGCCGCCGAAGCACTTCGCGGACTTGAGCAAAGACGAGCGCATCGACGCGCTCAAGGAACTCGGCCTGCCCAAGTTCCGCGCCGACCAGATCGCGCGCCACTACTACGGCAAGTTCGAGGCCGACCCGCTAACCATGACGGACCTGCCGGAGGCACAGCGCCAGACCGTCAAGGACGCGCTGTTTCCCACGCTGCTCTCCCCGGTGCGCACGGTGGAGACCGATGAAGGCGACACCACGAAGACGCTGTGGCGGCTTCACGACGGCACCCTGCTGGAATCCGTCCTCATGCGCTACCCAGGCCGCGCCACCCTGTGCATCTCATCCCAGGCCGGCTGCGGCATGGCCTGCCCCTTCTGCGCCACCGGCCAGGGCGGGCTGGACCGCAACCTGTCCGTGGCGGAGATCGTGGACCAGGTGCGCGCAGCCGCGGCGATGATGGCGGCGGAGGGTTCGCGCCTGTCCAACATCGTGTTCATGGGCATGGGGGAGCCGCTGGCCAACTACAAGCGCGTTGTGGAGGCGGTGCGCCAGATCACGCAGCCGTCCCCGGACGGCTTCGGCATCTCCCAGCGCAACGTCACCGTCTCCACGGTGGGCCTTGCCCCGCAGATCCGCATGCTCGCAGACGAGGGGCTGTCCTGCACCCTGGCGGTGAGCCTGCATACGCCTGACGACGAGCTCCGCGACGAACTCGTCCCCGTCAACAACCGCTTCGCAGTGTCCGAAGTGCTGGACGCCGCCCGCTACTACGCGGACGAGACCGGCCGCCGCGTGTCCATCGAGTACGCGCTCATCCGCGACATGAACGACCATGACTGGCGCGCGGACCTGCTGGGCAAAAAGCTGCACTCGGCGCTCGGCTCGCGCGTGCACGTCAACGTCATCCCGCTCAACCCGACCCCGGGCTCGAAGTGGGACGCCTCGCCGAAGGCTCGCCAGGACGAGTTTGTCCGCCGCGTGGCCGCTCAGGGCGTGCCGTGCACCGTGCGCGACACCAAGGGCCAGGAAATCGCCGCCGCCTGCGGCCAGCTCGCCGCCGACGAGGACGCCAGCTAGCCGCTTAGCTTCTGCCGAGCCGCGGTCTTTGCCGCGCACAAACCTTCTCGCGCACACCTGCCGCGCACAAACCCTGAGCGACAGACCCTGAGTATGCCCAAAATCCGGCCATACTAGGGGTCTCTTGCTCGGGGTCTGCGGATTCAAGCCGGGACGGGCTGGCAGTGGCACAAACCCTGGGATCCAAAGCCTGGGATCGCGCAAAAATCGCGCATTCCCAGGCTTTGGATCCCAGGGTTTGGCGTTTGGAGGGAGCCGTCGCGTGCAGCAAGGGCACACACGGCATGAAAAAACCGCCAGCGGCGGGGCTGGCGGTGGACGGTGGCGTCGAGAAGCTTAGATGCGCTCGTGCTTGCCGCGGGACTCGACGGTGATGACCTCGACGTCCTCGCGCTGCTGCGCCGCGTCGACCGGGCGGGCAGCGGTGCGCTCGACCACGCGCTCCTGGCCGTGTGCCGGGCGCAGGTGGGCGACGCGGCCCGGCTCGATGTTCAGGGCGCGCAGCTGGGAGTCGGAGAGATTCTCGTACACGTCGCCGGAGAGGGTGGCCTGGTCGTACATCCAGTCCGGCTCCTGGTGGCCCACCGGCTTGTTGTGGGCGGTGACGGTGCGCACCTGGTTCAGCTTCGGCTTGGTGGCGTGCAGGATCAGGCCGAGCGCGATCAGCACCGCGAGGGCGATGAGCCAGATGGTCTCGACGTGGCCCTGGTGGTTGCCAAAGTTGTAGGCGATAAGGAACAGGACGGAGATCCAACCGGCGATCTGAATAGTGCGGTCGGTGAAGGCGCTCCAGCCGAAACGGGCGGACGGAACATCCGCCTCAGAAACGCCGTTGTACACCTGGGGTGCGTTGTCCTTCGCGTGGGCCACTGGAATGCTCCTTCAAAGCCTGCTTAGCGGTTGCCAAGATCGGTAAAACTTTCAGCGCCTATCATCGCACACCGGGTGGGGCAAAGGGGACTTCTCACCCCCAATGTGTTCAAACTTTCGCACCACAGTCCACGGGATTACGCCCGCACAGTGCCAGAATGTGCTGTTTCATGTCACAATAGGTGCGTGAAGAATGTAATCATCTTGGGCTCGACAGGTTCTATCGGTTCTCAGGCGATTGATGTCATCCGCGAACATAGAGACCAGTTCAACGTGGTCGGCATCGCCACCGGCGGAACCAACCCTGACCGGGCTATTGAGCAAGCCCGCGAATTCGGCCTCAGCGCCGACCAGATTGCTGTGCGCGATCTGGAGGGGGCCAAGAAGGTGTCCAAGGAGATCGGCGGCTTCGTCATCACCGGCGATAACTGCGCGGCGGCGCTCGTGGAGTCGCAGAAGGCGGACCTGGTGCTCAACGCGCTCGTCGGCTCCGCAGGCCTGCCGGCAACGCTCGCGGCGCTGAAGTCCGGCGCGACGCTGGCGCTGGCGAACAAGGAGTCGCTCGTCGCCGGCGGCCGCTTCGTGCTGGAGGCTGCGAAACCCGGACAGATTATTCCGGTGGACTCGGAGCATTCCGCGATGGCCCAGGCGCTGCGCTCCGGCGACCGTGGCGAGGTGGCCCGCTTCGTGCTCACCGCCTCCGGCGGCCCGTTCCGCGGCAAGTCCCGCGAGGAGCTCATGGACGTCACCTACGAGCAGGCCGTGGACCACCCGACGTGGTCCATGGGCTCGATGAACTCGCTGAACTCCGCGACGATGGTGAACAAGGGCCTCGAGCTCATTGAGGCATCGCTGCTTTTCGACGTGGACCCGGACGACATCGATGTGACCGTCCACGCGCAGTCCATTGTCCACTCCATGGTGACGTTCACCGACGGCGCGACCATCGCCCAGGCATCTCCGCCGTCGATGATGCTGCCGATCTCCCACGCGTTGAATTGGCCGAACCGCATTCCGGACGCGCAGCCTGCGCTGGACTTCTCGCAGGCTTTCGAGTGGACCTTCGAGCCGCTGGATGAAGACGCTTTCCCGGCGGTGAAGCTGGCCCGCGAGGCCGCGGCGAAGGGTGAGCCGTACCCGGCGATCTACAACGCGGCCAACGAGGTTGCCGTCGACGCGTTCGTCGAGGGCCGCATTAAGTTCCCGCACATCGTGGACATCATCACCGAGGTCCTCAACGGCGCGGGCGATTTCGCGGAGGCGCCTGCCGACGTCAACGCGGTCCTGCGCACCGAGTCCCGCGCCCGCGAGCGCGCGGAGGCTGTTGTCGAGCGCATCGCCAGCGCGTAGCGCACTAGGGGTTTTGTGGGTGCGCTAGGCATTCTGGCGTTCGCGCTTGCGATCGCCGCGTCCATTGCGCTGCACGAGGCCGGGCACATGTTCACTGCCCGCGCCTTCGGCATGCGCGTGCGGCGCTACTTCATTGGTTTCGGGCCGACGGTGTGGTCGACCACGAAGGGCCACACCGAGTACGGCCTTGCCGCGCTGCCGTTCGGCGGGTTCTGCGACATCGCGGGTATGACCGCGATGGATCCCCTCACGCCCGAGGAGGAGCCGCACGCGATGGTGAACAAGCCGGCGTGGCAGCGCATCGCGGTCCTCGCCGGCGGCATTGCGATGAACCTGCTCATCGGCGTGGTGATCATCTACTTTGTCGCCATCTTTTCCGGCATCCCGAACCCGGACGCGGATTTCACCCCGCGCGTGGGCAAGACGGTGTGCGTGGCCGACCAGGTGGACGCTGAGACGCTGGGGGAGTGCTCCGGCGCGGGCCCGGCCGGCGAGGCCGGTGTCCAAGCAGGCGACACGCTGGTGGCGCTTAACGGGCAGGAGATTGAGCAGTTCGAGCAGTTGCGCGATGCCGTCGCGAAGCAGCCAGGCGAAACGGTGAGCCTCGAGGTACTGCGCGGCGGTGAGACCGTCACCCTCGACGTGCCTGTCGCCGCCGTCGAGCGCATCGATCCGGCCACTGGCGAGCGCGTCACCCAGGGCGCGGTGGGTATTGTCTCCGCACCGGTGACGGTGAAGCAGTACGGCCCGGCGGAAGCGGTGCCTGCGACCGTCCGGTTCACCGGCCAAATGCTGCGCGCGACGGTGGACGGCATCGCGTCGTTCCCGGCGAAGATCCCTGGCGTTGTGGCCTCCATTTTCGGCGCGGAGCGCGACATCGAAGGCCCGGTCAGCGTCATCGGCGCCTCGCGCACCGGCGGCGAGCTGGTTGAACAGGACATGTGGTCCGCGTTCTGGATGATGCTGGCTAGCCTGAACTTCTTCCTCGCCCTGTTCAACCTCGTGCCGCTGCCGCCGTTGGACGGCGGGCACATTGCGGTGGTGCTGTACGAAAAGATTCGCGATGCTTTACGACGCCTCCGTGGCCTCGGCCCGGGCGCTCCCGCGAACTACGAAAAGCTCATGCCCTTGACATACGCCATGGCTGCGCTGCTGCTCGGCGTCGGTGTGTTGGTAATGGCCGCGGACGTGGTCAACCCCGTCCGAATTTTTGGCTGACGGTGCTAAAGTTAGCCACCATGAACACCCCCATCGGATTAGGCATGCCCGAAGGCCCGGCACCGACTTTGGCTCCGCGCCGCAAGACCCGTCAGCTGATGGTGGGAGATGTCGGCGTCGGCTCGGATCACCCGATTTCTGTGCAGTCCATGACCACCACGAAGACGCACGACATCAACGCCACGCTGCAGCAGATCGCGCAGCTGACCACCGCAGGCTGCGACATTGTGCGCGTGGCCTGCCCGAAGACGGTGGACGCGGAGGCCCTGCCGGCGATTGCAGCGAAGTCGCCGATCCCGGTGATCGCGGACATCCACTTCCAGCCGAAGTACATCTTCGCGGCCATCGACGCCGGCTGCGCGGCCGTGCGCGTGAACCCCGGCAACATCAAGGAGTTCGACGGCCGCGTCAAGGAGGTCGCCAAGGCGGCGGGCGACGCGGGCATCCCGATCCGCATCGGCGTCAACGGCGGCTCCCTGGACAAGCGCCTGCTGGAGAAGTACGGCAAGGCCACCCCGGAGGCTCTGGTGGAGTCCGCGATCTACGAGGCCGGCCTGTTTGAGGAGTACGGCTACGGCGACATCGCCATCTCCGTGAAGCACTCCGACCCGGTGCTGATGGTGGAGGCCTACCGCCAGCTCGCGGAAAAGACCGACTACCCGCTGCACCTCGGCGTGACCGAGGCCGGCCCGAAGTTCATGGGCACCATCAAGTCCTCCGTGGCCTTCGGCGCGCTGCTGTCGCAGGGCATCGGCGACACCATCCGCGTGTCCCTGTCCGCGGACCCGGTGGAGGAGATCAAGGTCGGCGACCAGATCCTGCAGTCGATGAACCTTCGCCCGCGCAAGCTGGAGATTGTCTCCTGCCCGTCCTGCGGCCGTGCCCAGGTGGACGTGTACAAGCTCGCCGAGGAGGTCACCGCCGGCCTGGACGGCATGGAGTTCCCGCTGCGCGTGGCCGTGATGGGCTGCGTTGTCAACGGCCCGGGCGAGGCGCGCGACGCCGACCTTGGCGTGGCGTCCGGCAACGGTAAGGGCCAGATCTTTGTCAAGGGCGAGGTCGTGGAGACCGTGCCGGAGTCCAAGATCGTGGAGACGCTGATCGATTACGCGCAGCGCATCGCCGAGGAGGAGGGCCTCGAGGAGGTCGAGGGCGCCAAGGCCGAGGTCAAGGTCACCCGCTAATATGCTGCGTCGCCGTGTCGCGGGGATTGCGGTGGTGGCGCTGGCGGCGTCGATAAGCAGTTGCACCCCGCGCCCCAACGACGCCGAACCCGCCGCATCGGACTTTCTGAGTGCGCTGGAGAAGCGCGAGGTGAACTCTGCGCTTATCGACGACGCGTCCGCCGCCGAAACCTCTTTGAACGAGACATGGGGTGGGCTGCAGGCGGAGGGCCTTAGCGCATCGCTTATCGACGTCAACCAGGACGACAACCTGGCCACCGCCACCTATGAGCTGCGCTGGGACCTGCCGCGCGAGCGGGATCTGACGTACCAGGCGCAGATGACGCTGACGCAGAGCGGCAATACGTGGAACGTGCGCTGGCAGCCGTCCGTGCTGCACCCGCGGCTGGGCGCGAACCAGCACCTGGAGCTGCGCTCGGTGGCGCCCTCGCAGGCGAGTGTGGTCTCCTCCGACGGGGTGGAGCTGCTCAAGCCTGGCACCGCGTACCGGGTGCTGGTGGACACCGACGAGATGCGCAGCGCAAGCTCGACGGCCGCGGGTATCAGCGCGGCGCTGGCGAAGGCGCACGAGGTGGATCGCGGCGTGCCGCTGCGCGACGCAGAGGACCTTGCCAAAGAGCTGCAGGACGCCTCCGGCGCGTACTCCGTCGCCGTGGTGCCCGCGCCGGCGCGCGACGCGTTCGAAGCGGCGCTGGCCGGGGAACCCGGCGTGCGGCTGAACGAAGAGGCCGCGATGGTCAACGCGCAGCCGGACTTCGCCCCCGACATCATGGCGCGCGTGGGCGAGCTGGTGCGCGACGACCTGCAGGGCGATACCGGGTGGAGCGTCGACGTGGTCAACGAAAACGGCGCCTCCTACGAGGAGATCAAGCGCCAGGACGCCGCCCCGGCACCGGCGGTGCACATCAGCCTGGACCACCGCATCCAGCGCGCCGCGGAGATGGCGCTGGAGCCGGTTGCGGGCCAGCAGGCCATGATCGTGGCCATCCGGCCGTCCACGGGCGGCATCCTGGCTATTGCGCAGACGCCGGCCGCGGACGCCGGCGGCAACCTGGCAACGATGGGCCAGTACCCGCCGGGCTCGACGTTTAAGATCCTCACCGCGTTCGCCGGGCTGACCAAGCAAGGGCTCATCCCGGGCTCGCCTGTGCCGTGCCCCGGAACGATGAACCTCTTTGGGCGCACCGTGACCAACTACGCAGGCTTCGGCCTGGGCACCGTGCCGCTGGAGACCGCGTTCGCCCGTTCCTGCAACACCACCTTCGCGGATATTTCCACGAAGCTGGCGCCAGGGGAGTTGAAGACCATCGGCAAACAGTTCGGCTTGGGCATAGACATGGAGATCCCCGGAGTGGAGACCATCACCGGCTCCATCCCCGACGGCGTGGAGCCGCTGGACCGCACCGAGGCCGGCTACGGCCAGGGCCTGGATCTGGCCAGCCCGTTCGGCATGGCGCTTGTCTCCGCAGCGGCCGCTCGTGGATCGTTGCCCGTGCCATACCTGGTGGAGGGCGAGGAGACGAAGCTCAGCGGAGATGCACCGCCGATGGACCCGCAGGCGGTGGACGAACTACGCCAGATGATGGCCGCCGTGACCGGCCCGGGCGGCACCGCGAGCGCGTTTACCGCGGGCGGGGATATCCGCGGCAAGACCGGCGAAGCTGAGATCAACGGCGGCTCCCACTCGTGGTTCACCGGCTACCGCGCGGACGACGACATCGCCTTTGCCACCCTGGTAGTCCTCGGCGGCGGTTCTGAGGCCGCTGTGGCGCTTTCGGACCGGATGCTGCTGAACCTGGACGCGCCCGCCCAGTAGGCCGCCCAGAGGGCTGCGCGGGCCCGTTTGACCGCAGGTCTACCATTGGGGACATGAATAACCGAGGCCTACTTACCCCAGGAAAACCCACCCCAGAGCGCAAGGTGCCAAAGTCCATTGAGCGCCCCGAGTACGCGTGGAAGGACGAGGTCCAGGAGAACGTCGGCGAGCCGATCGTCCAGACCCGCGAGACCATCGAGGCGATGCGCGAAGCCTCCAAGATCGCGGCGAACGCGCTGGCGCTTGCCGGTGCCGCCGTGGCCCCGGGCAAGACCACCGACGAGATCGACGGCATCGTCCACGACTACCTGGTAGAGCACGGCGCCTACCCGTCGACGCTGGGCTACCGCGGGTACCCGAAGTCCTCCTGCATCTCCCTGAACGAAATTGTCTGCCATGGCATCCCGGACACCACGGTGATCCAGGAGGGCGACATCGTCAACATCGACGTCACCGCCTACAAGAACGGCGTGCACGGCGACACCAACGCCACCTTCTTCGCCGGTGAGGTGGCGCAGGAGCACAAGGATCTGGTGGACCGCACCTACCAGGCGATGATGCGCGGCATTAAGGCAGCGAAGCCTGGCCGCCAGATCAACGTGATCGGGCGCGTGATCGAGTCCTACGCTAAGCGCTTCGGCTACAACGTGGTCACTGACTTCACCGGTCACGGCGTGGGCACCACCTTCCACAACGGGCTTGTGGTGCTGCACTACGACTCCGACGCCTACACGGACGTCCTCGAGCCAGGCATGACGCTGACCATCGAACCGATGATCAACCTCGGCGAGCTGCCGTACCGCGTGTGGGACGACGGCTGGACAGTGCAGAATGTCGACGGCGAGTACACCGCCCAGTTTGAGCACACCATCGTGATCACCGATGACGGCAACGAGATCCTCACCATCCCGGACGCGGATGCCGCCGCCGGGCAGCACATGCTGGGGGAGTAGAACCGCGTAAGAAGGCAAAGCGGGCCCGTACGGATCTATTCCGTACGGGCCCGCTTTACGTCTACGGACGGACCGCAGACAGAACGAAACCCCCATTGCTACGTGCAGTGGGGGTTACGTGTCTCAGCTGCAAGAATTACTTGCTGAGCGGGTGCTGCAGCCAGCCGTTGTAGAAGGCGTAGTTGAAGCCAGCGATGACCAGGCCAACCAGGGCGCCGATAGCAGCGACGATGGAGCCGTCGATCCAGTAGCGAGCCCACTGCGGGACGTCCTCTGCATTGGTGGTCTTGCCAAAGGCGTCGGTCGGGTAGAACGGGGTTGCAGCGTCTTCCTTGGTGAAGTAGTGGGAAGAGCCAGCGCCGTCGAAGAGACCCTTGGTGCCGTCGCTGACAACCTCGCCGAAGGACTTGTCAGCCTGCTTGGTCTTTTCGCCGGTTTCCGGGTTGACCTTATTGCCCTCCTGCTTACCAACGAAGACGACCTGACGGTCCTTGCCGGAGTTCTGCTCCTCAGCCTGGTCGGCAGCAGAGGCGATTGCGGTGCCGCCAGCAACGACGGTCAGAGCGGTTGCGGTAGCAACTGCAGCGGTGCGGAAGTTACGCATCGTTTTCCTTCTTTCGAAATATGAATTGGAATGGGGTTGCGGGGATCCGCGAACTTAGAAGTTGAAGTCGCCGTGGACGAAGTAGTTGTACAGCGGGCCAACGACCAGGCCGACAACGGCGGAGACAGCGGTGAAGATGGAGAGGATGTAACCAGCCTTTGCGTAGGTCGGCTGGTCACCCCAGTTGCCACCGTTCTGGGTCTCGGAATCGGTGGAGGAGCCGAACAGAGCACGGCCATCGGTGCCGTTCAGCTGGACGTTTCCGTCCTTGTCCTTCTCCCAAACGCCGAGGGCGTGACCGATGCGGGTTGCGGAACCCGGCTCCTGGCCGTTGTTGTCCTTAGCCTCAGCGGTGCGGGTCGGTGCCGCGGTGGCCGAGTTCTCCGGCTGTGCCTTCTCGGTCTCGGCGGTTGCGACTGCGGTGGAGCCGAATGCCACAGCGACGGCGGTTGCGCCGGCGAGGGCTGCCTTACGGAAATTACGCATGAAACGAAATCCTTCTCTGATAGTTCTTGCACGACGTCCGGGTGGAATTCAAAGAATCCCAGGGGCATTGAGCTCCTAGGACCGATAGCAAGCCCGGTGGGCTCGGTCCCGGTGTCTGCACTGACAATAGCCGAACACTTCCAGCCGTATGCAAGTTGACGCTTAAAATTTTTCAAAAGTTCAACCAAAGGTTGGAAAGCTTGGCGTTCACTGAAAAAATTGGGCTAAACCAAATATCTCTCACGTGCTCTTTTCGGCACCTGTGCGGAAAAGGTCATGCCTTTTAACCCGGTCCCCCGAAAGAGGGGGTAAAGTAGGGGTTTAGACTTCTTTGAACGTCAGGTCGAGGCCGAGGATCGCGTTTTCGGTCACCTCCGCCAGCGACGGGTGGATCCAATACTGCGAGCGAGGAAAGTCCCGCAGGTCCAGCCCGTATGCGAGCACGGTAATCATTTGCTGGATAAGCGTGGACGCCTGCGGACCCATGTAGTGCGCGCCCAACAGCTGGCCGGATTCGCGGTCCGCCACCAGCTTCACCACACCGGTGGAGTCCTCCAGACCCCAGCCGTATGCCACGTCGCCGTAGTTCTGCACCTTCACGGTGACGTCGAAGCCAGCGTCCACAGCTTCCTGTTCGGTCATTCCCACGGTCGCGATCTGCGGGTGGGTGAAGATCGCCGATGGGATGTGATCGTGCGGCATCGGCACCATCGCGGAGTCGTCGTTACCCGCCCAAGCCTTCAGCACGTTGTGCGTCACGGCGCGCTGCTCCGCATTCGCCACGTGCTTGAGTTGGTACGGGGAAGATAGGTCGCCGAGCGACCACACGCCGTCCACTGAGGTGCGGCCGAACTCGTCGACGGCGACGCGGCCGCCTTCGTGCGTTTCGATCCCTGCAGTGGCGACATCGAGGGTGTCGCTGTTGGGGATGCGGCCAGTGGCGATGAGGAGGGATTCGGAGCTGACCGTGGTGCCGTCGTCAAGCGTGAGCGTGACACCCTCGCTGTTCTCGGTGGCGGAAGTGACCGTGCGGCCGATGTGGACGGTGTAGCGCTCGGCGGCGAGTTTGTTGAACGGCTCCGCGAGGTCCGGGTCCAGCTGGCGAAGCAGCTGAGAGCGGCTGATGATGGTCACCTCGGTGCCCAAGGCGTCAAAGACGTGCGCGAACTCCATGGCAATGAAGCCGCCGCCGACGATGGTCAACGACTTCGGCTGGCGCTCAAGGCGCATGATGTCCTCGTTGGTGTGGAACGTGACGTCGTTGGCCCACTCCGGAATGAACGGGCGGGCGCCGGCGGCGAGGATGATCGTGTCGGCGGTGATGAACTCTTCGGCCCCGCCGCGGCCGGTCTTCAGCGTCTTCGGGCCGAGGAAGGACGCCTCCACGTCGTAGACGGTGACGTTGGGGCAACCGTTGCGGCGGTAGTCCTCGCCGCCCTTGGCGATCAGATCGATGCGGTTGTCAAAGACGCGCTCGACGATCCCGGGCCAGTCCGCGCCCTTGTACTCGAGATCAATGCCGAGCTTTCCAGCCTCGCGCGCCGCGTACGCCTGCTCCGCGGCGAGCACGTACATCTTGGTGGGGATGCAGCCGACGTTGAGGCACGTGCCCCCGAACGCGCCTTTTTCCACAATGGCGACGTTTTTGTCGTCGAAGTCGGGAGTGAGAATGGAGTTTCCTGAACCCGTTCCCACAATGATCAGGTCGTAGTGTGTGGCGTCCTGTAAATCGCTTACGTGAGCGGGCATGGTCTTCTCCTCTATATATATGTGTATTTTGCGTATCGACGTTACTGGGTGAAATGCTGGCCGTCGAGCCACCCGAACACAGCCTTAAACGCGGCCTCGCGGGCGTGGCGCTCGGACAGGAACACGTCGTGGCGTGCACCGTCGATGACCTGCACTTCTGTCTCGTCCGACAGCGTCGGCGCCCAGCGCTGGATCTGGTCGACGTCCAGCACCGTGTCGGCAGTGTCCGCGGCGGGGGAGTACTCCTCGCCCAGGTACGAATGCGACGAGCACAGCGTCAACGTCGGCACACCAGTGTCAACGTTTCCGGTGTGGATCTGTTCCTGCCCCTGCATCACCGCTCGGATCCAGCCCAGGTACTTGCGGTGCCCGTCGATAGGCTTCCACTCAGTGTTGAACTCCCACTCGCCGTGGAAGTCCCGGTGGATTGACTTGCCGTAGGTGCCCTCCCCGCGCTGCAACAGCGGCAGCGACGGGAAGATCGTGCCGAAGAAGTTCAGCAGCGGCTTGAGCGCTGCCACCTGCCACTTCGGAAACTGCATGTCCAGCCACGGGCTGTTGAGGACCACCCCGGCGAGCTTTGCATGCTCCGCGGGCTTCTCGCGGCGCAGGTGGTCCGCCCACAGCGGCACGATCAGCCCGCCGGTGGAATGCGCCAGCACCACCACCGAACCGTGTTCCGCGGCGAGAATATCCAGCGCCTGGGTGAGCTCGGGGAAGTACCGGCTCATCGAAAGAGTGAAGTGCGCCCGCTGCCCCTTCCTCAGCGCGCGCCCGCAGCGCCGCAGGTCCAGCGCGTAAAACGGATACCCGTGCCGCGCAAACTCGTCGGCGACGTGGGACTGGAAAAAGTAGTCGGACATGCCGTGCACCCACAGCACCGCGGGCTTGTAGGGGCTTGTGCTTTGCGACGCCCGCACGTCCCGCACCAGCACCGCATCCACGCGAGTTCTGCTGTCCGGGTCCTTCCCCTGCGGGAGCGCTGCCTGCTCGAATCCGTCGCCCAGCGGGTCGGGTTGCCAATCAAGCTCATTCATGCGGCCGATGATACTTTTCTGCGGACGGTCGGCACCTGTGGTCGTCGACAAGCCTTTGCACCTTGGCGATGAAGGGGACGTAATATAGTCACCACTCCCAAAAGTCGATAAACATCAAAGGATGACTACGTATGTCTGACAACGGTGGTAAGAAGTACGCGGACGAGGTGGACATCCTGCACGTCGGCGCCGGCATCATGAGCGCGACGTTGAGCTCGATGCTGCACGAGCTGGAACCCGAGTGGTCCCAGATGATCTTCGAGCGGCTTGATGGGCCTGCCGAGGAGTCCTCCTACCCCTTCAACAACGCTGGCACCGGCCACTCCGCCCTGTGCGAGCTGAACTACACGCCCGAGAAGAAGGGCCGCATTGATGTCTCCAAGGCGATGAACATCAACGAGAAGTTCCAGCTGTCGCGCCAGTTCTGGTCCTACCAGGTGGAAAACGGTGTGCTGACCGACCCGCGCGCCTTCATCAACCCCGTGCCGCACGTGTCCTTCGCCCAGGGCGAAGACCAGATCAACTACCTGCGCAAGCGCTACGACAAGCTCTCCGCGAACCACATGTTCCCCAACATGCAGTTCGCGGACGACCGCGACACCTTCGCTGAGAAGCTGCCGCTGATGTCCCAGGGCCGCGATTTCGACGCCGAGCCGGTGGCCATCTCCTGGACCAACGTCGGCACCGACATCAACTACGGCTCGCTGACCAAGCAGTTCCTCGACGCCGCCAAGAACAACGGTACCGAGATCCGCTACGGCCGCGAAGTGACCAACATCAAGCGCGAAGGCAACTTCTGGAAGGTCACCGTCAAAAACGCCCACACCGGCGACAAGCAGGTCGTGCGCGCCCGCTTCGTCTTCGTCGGCGCCGGCGGCTACGCCCTCGACCTGCTGCGCAAGGCAGGCGTGCCCGAGGTCCACGGCTACGCCGGCTTCCCGATCTCCGGCATGTGGCTCAAAACCGACAACCAGGAACTGGTGCAGCAGCACAAGGCCAAGGTCTACGGCAAGGCCAAGGTCGGCGCTCCGCCGATGTCCGTGCCACACCTGGACCTGCGCGTCGTGGACGGCAAGGAATCCCTCCTATTCGGCCCCTACGGCGGCTGGAGCCCGAAGTTCCTCAAGGAAGGCTCCTACCTGGACCTGTTCAAGTCCATCCGCCCGGACAACATCCCGTCCTACCTGGGCGTCGGCGCGACCAACCTCGCACTGGTGAAGTACCTGGTGCAGGAAGTCTTCCGCGACTTCGACGGCAAGGTGGACATGCTGCACGAGTACTACCCGGCAGCAGACGGCAAGGACTGGGAGGTCGTGGTCGCCGGCCAGCGCGTGCAGGTGATCAAGCCGGCCGCCGCTCCGCGCTTCGGCACCCTCGAGTTCGGTACCGCCCTGGTCAACGACCAGAACGGCACCATCGCCGGCGTGCTCGGCGCATCCCCGGGCGCATCGATTACCCCGGCCGCCATGATCGAGCTTTTGGAGCGCTGCTTCGGCGAGCACATGATCGACTGGGCCGACAAGCTGCACGAGATGTTCCCCACCTACGGCAAGTCCCTCAAGCGCGACAAGGACGCCTACGACGAGCAGTGGGCGTGGACGCAGAAGACGCTGGGGCTGGACACGGGCGAAAACACGCTGTAGCGCGACTTCGTCGCACTACAGGGGGAGCGCTTCCTACGTCCCGCAGAAGGTGACGTAGGGCAGCTGCCCCTCAGGCCGGGCCATCCATTCGGGCCCGGCCTTTTCGTTGTAGGGGTCGCTCACCGCGGCGAGCAGCTCGTTGTACGCGGTGTAGTCGACGCGGAGCTCGGCGGCGTCGATAGCCTCCTGCAGCATCTGGTTTCGGGGGATGAAGATAGGGCCGGGCTCACCGTTGATGCCGTGCTCGCGGTTGTAGGTGGTGATGTCGGCAGCCGCGTTGAGCCCGTCGTGGTCGTCCCCGATCCACGTCGCCCAGGCCTCGTCCCAGGCTGGCTGGACAGTTTTGACGTAGGCGTCGACCTTCTCCGCGCCGAGCAGCGGATAGAGCGCCTCCGCCAGCCGCGCCATGTTCCAGGCGATGATGTTGGGCTGGTTGCCAAACGCGTAGCGTCCCTGCCTGTCGATGGAGGAGAAGCTCGCGGTACCGTCGAAACGCTCGGTGAACGCGCACGGCCCGTAGTCGATGGTCTCGCCCGACAGCGCCACGTTATCGGTGTTCATCACCCCGTGGACGAATCCCAGGCGCATCCAGTGCGCCACCAGGTCGAATTGGCGGCGGGTGACGGTGCGCAGCATCTCCTCGGCATCTGCGAAGCCCGCGGCCGTAACCACCTTCTGTGTCAGCTCCTCCGACTGCGTCGCCGCGTACTGCACCGTGCCCACGCGCAGGTGGCTCTTCGCCACGCGCACCACAATGCCGCCGGGGACCGCGCCGTTTTGGCGGATCACGGTGCCGCCGGTGGACAGCACCGCAAGCGAGCGGGTGGTGGGCACACCGACCGCGTGCATGAACGTGGAAACCAAGTGCTCGCGCAACATCGGCCCGATCGCGCCCACCCCGTCCGAGCCCGGACGTGAAAACGACGTCAGACCCGAGCCCTTGAGCTGGATCTCATATCCGCAGGTGTCGCCGAGGAGGAGGGCGCGGCCGTCGCCAAGCAATGGCACGAACTGGCCGAACTGGTGCGCCGCGTACGCCATGGCGTGGCCGCCGGAGGCGCCGGAGAGGAACTGCAGGCCGTCGTCAGACGTGAGCCATGCGGCATCGAGACCGAGCTCCTCCGCAAACGGCTCGTTGAGCGCAACAAGCTGCGGGTTCTCAAACTTCGTGCCGGGCTCTGCGTGCGCGAGCTCCGGCAGGGTCTCTGCGAGCGTGTGGGCGAGCTGGGGTCGATTCATGGCTCCACCCTAAACTGATTGCCTATGACTACCGGCCACATCACACTCGTAGGCGGCGGCCCAGGCGCGTGGGACCTGCTGACCATCCGCGGATTGCGCGCGCTCGAGGCTGCCGACGTCATCCTCGCCGACCACCTCGGCCCCTCCGCCGAGCTGGAGAGTTTCTTGGACCTGTCCGGCAAGGAAGTCGTGGACGTGGCGAAGCTGCCGTACGCGAGGCAGGTCGCGCAGGAGCGGATCAACGAGATGCTGGTCGCTTACGCGCACGAAGGCAAGCAGGTGGTCCGGCTCAAAGGCGGCGACCCGTACGTGTTCGGCCGCGGTTTCGAGGAGCTACAGGCGTGCGCCGCCGCCGGGCTGGAGTGCTCGGTGGTGCCGGGCGTGACCTCTGCGGTGTCCGTGCCGGCCGCCGCTTCGGTGCCGGTGACCCAGCGCGGGGTGACGCACGCGTTTACGGTGGTCTCCGGGCACCTGCCGCCCGGGCACGAGAAGTCGCTGGTGGACTGGGGTGCGCTCGCTCGCGTCGGTGGCACGATCGTGGTGGTGATGGGCGTGCGCAACGTGCGCGCGATCACGGCGGCGCTGGTGGAGGCCGGGCTGTCCGGGGACACTCCCGCCGCCGTGATCCAGGAGGGCGAGACGGACGCGCAGCGGGTGTACTTCGCCACCGCAGCGAGCTTGGCCGACGTGATGGAGGCCGAAGGCGTCGCCGCGCCCGCCGTGTACGTGGTGGGGGAGGTCGCGGGCCTTGCGCACGCTGGATAGCTTGATCTGGGATGTCGCCTTCGGCGCGGCTGACGGTGGTCAAAGGACAGTGCTCATCTGCCACGACCCGACCCTGGACCTGACCCGCGCGGCGGTCGCGACGGGCGCGCCCGTGCTGTTCTGCGACTCGGACTACACGCGCAGCCAGCAGGCCCGGTCGCTCGGCGCCGAGGTGGCCGGGGACGTGCGCCTGGACGAGTACCTCGCCGGCGCGACCGGGGCTGCCGTTGCGGTCGGAGAGATGCCGAAGTCCCTGGCGCGGCTGGATTACCTGGCGCGTTCTATCGCGGGCGCAGGCTTCGACGAAGTGCGCCTCGTGCTCGGCGCGAACAATAAACACCTCGCACGCAGCATGAACGCGACGTTGGGGGAGTCGTTCGAAGAAGTTGCCGCCTCGCTCGGCCGCGGCAAGTTTCGCTGCCTGGTCGCCTCCGGCCCCCGCGAGGTGTCGTATGAGCCATTGCTTTACGACGGCCTCGTCGCCGTCGGCGGAGTTTTCTCCGGCGCAAAACCGGACCGGGGCGGGGAGCTGCTTCGCTCCTGCCTGCCCGCCGAGCCCGGCCGGCTTCTCGACCTGGGCTGCGGCAACGGCTCCGTCACCCGGGGCTTGGGCGGCGTCGCCACGGACGCGGACGCCGATGCGGTGCTCTCCGCCCGCGCCATCGGGCTGGAGGCGACGTGGGATGACGCCGGCTCCCGATTGCCGGACGCGTCCTTCGACACAATCGCGCTGAACCCGCCGTTCCACGACGGCACCACCGTCGACGCCACGTTAGTGCAGCACCTCCTCGACGCCTCCGTGCGTCTGCTCGCCCCCGGCGGGGCGCTGTATCTGGTGCACAATTCGCACCTGCGCTACCGCGGCGAGGTGGAGCGCCACTTCGCGTCCGTGGAGCAGGTCGCGCGCGGTAGGACCTTCACGGTGCTCCGCGCCAGCTCGTAAATGTGGTACCGTTTTGCGGTACCACATAAAGGAGGGGTAAATGTCCATCAGTGCATCGGAAGCTCGCCGGACTTTATATCCGCTCATCGAGCGTGTGAACAACGACCGCGACGCGGTTGAAATTGTGTCGCGCAATGGCAATGCCGTGCTTATGGCCGCAGAAGACTATGAGGCATGGGTAGAGACTGCTTACCTGTTTAAATCGCGGGAGAACAGGCGCAGGTTGACTCGGTCCTATGAGGATGCCCTCAACGGCAAGTTCGTTGAGCATGATCTCGATCTGGATGAGTAATGCGCCTCGTTTGGACTGCTGATGCGTGGAGCGACTACCTCTATTGGCAAACCAACGATAGGAAGATGCTGAAGCGCGTGAATCAGCTTCTCCGTGATACGCTGCGAGATCCTTTCGAAGGGATTGGTAAGCCTGAACCGTTGAAATATGGAGCGGATGGTGCCTGGTCAAGGCGTATTACCCAAGAACACCGGTTGGTTTACATGCTCGCAGATGGCGATCTGGTAATCCTGCAGGTCCGCTATCACTACTAGCCCAGAAGAGCAGGCAGCGCGTTGGCGGCGGTGTCCTCGATGACCACGTCGGCCAGGTGCGACAGGTCGGTGCGCATGGGGGTGACCTCGATGATGGGGATCTCGCGGGCGTGCGCCATCAGCGGCAGGCCGGCGGCGGGGTAGACCACCCCGGAGGTGCCCACGATCACCAGCGCGTCAGCGGTGCGCATGCGGCGCTCCGCTTCCCTCCACTCGGCTTCCGGCAACGCCTCGCCGAACCAGACCACGCCGGGGCGCACTGGGCCTCCGCATTCCGGGCAAGCCGGGGGAGTAATTGCTGTCACGGGTTCTTTGGGGAGATCGATGGGCTGGGCGAAGCTTTCGTCGCAAAGCGTACAGCGAAAGTCGAACAGCGAGCCGTGCAGATGGACGACCTCCTTGCTTCCCGCGCGCTCGTGGAGGTTGTCGATGTTTTGCGTGGTCACCGTCGTCTTCGGCGACTTGGCGACGGCGACGTGGCCCGCGTTCGGCTCCGCCTGCTGCGCGAGGTGGGCGCGCCAGAGGTACCAGGCGAACATGGTGTCGGGATCGTCGTGCCACGCGTCGATGGACGCCATGTCCTGCGGGTCCACGTTCTCCCACAGACCGGTCTGCGCGTCGCGGTAGGTGGCGATGCCGCTGTCGGCGCTCATGCCGGCGCCGGTGAAGACCTCGATGTGCGAGGCGTCGGCGATAAGGGCGCGGGCGGTGTCGATGGTGGAGGAGGCGGTCATGGGTGCGACGGTACCTGTGGGGCGGGGGCCAGGGGGCGGTGTTAACGACGATATCGGCATTTAGGGCTGACGCGGCGGTAAAAGCCCTGGTCGCGGTCGGGTCGGGACGGTAAATGCCGATATCGTCTTTTGTACAGAGAGGTTCCCAAGTACCTGAACTGTGGATAACGATGGCGGCGAGTTATCCACAGATGAGCAAGAGCCCTTCCATTTTGCGTGAACCTCTGTCAGTATCGCGGCATGGATCGGGGGAGACAAGCAGAGATTGTGCGCAAACTACGCCATCGGGATAACGTCAACGACAACGCAGGTGCAGTGATCCTGTCATCGAAGCACTGCATGTCGCGGGCCGACTTCTCGGGGCTCGCGTTCTATGAGAGGCGGTGGATCCAGGCCATCGCTGCGGGGAAAGCCGCCAGGAAAGCAGCACTGGCCGGGCGATCAGCTGCAAGGGTGTTGGATATGTGGGTGGTGACGACCGAGGTCAACGAGCCAGTGGAGCTACTTCTGCCAAACGGCAAAGCGCCGCCGAAGAAGCAGCAGCCGGCGAACACGGTCTATCACCGGGCAAGGAAGCGGCCAGCGACAATCCGGCGCTTCGACACACTGCGTGCCACGGATGAACTGACCACGGCGTTCGAAATCGCGCTGCGACATGGTTTCCGGGAGGGGCTCGTCGCCATGGACTGGATACTGAAGTTCTACGCGGACAGAGACACGGTCGAGGCCGAGATGGAGAAGCTGGGCAGGGTGCGAGGCATTGACACGCTGCGGAAAGTAGTGAGGTTCGCGGTGGACAACTCGCGCTCGCCGTTCGAGTCGTACGGAAGAGCGATTCTGATTGAGCGGGTGGCGGAGCACTGGATCGTCAACGGCATGTTTGCCGGCTATGAGGTGGATCTTCGCCGCGGGATGTTCGTGACGGAGATAGACGGCGACTACAAATACGACGGAGTGACGTTCAAACCCACCGACGAGACGCTGCGGAAAGAACGCCGCCGCGAAAAGAACCTGCTGAAGGCCGGCGTCAAGCTACTGCGCCCATCGCCGGTCGATTTGTTGTTCAGAGAAGATGAGTTTGTGGCTGATGTGCGCCGGCTTCTCGCGTTAGCGGAGATGGTTGAGAAGGCGGCGAGTTAGCGCAGGTAGAAGGGGTGCAACCGATAAACCGATAAATTCCACTCGGCCGATAAACCGATAAATCTCGCCGGCGCGAGGGCAGGACCGAGCTAGACCGCAAAAGACAGCGCCACGCACACTATGGGGATCAAAGCTATGCCGACCACCACCCGCCGCAAGTAGCGCTTGCCCGGCGCGTGGGCGGTGTTCACCGCGATCTTGCCCGGGTTCGACGGCAGCACCGCGGCGACCATAGGGTCGTTCGGCGCCGAATAGGTGCCCATGCCGCCCTGGTAGCGCAACTGCTCGTTGCGGGCCTGTTCGTCCGCGTCCGGTTCGATCCCGTCCTTTTTTGAGGTCACGCGCATGCCGATCACCACCACATAGATGATGAAGCCGATCCAGAGCACAATCTCCAGCCAGAACGGCAGTTTCACGTCCGGCACCACCATGGAGATGTTCATCACCGCGAACAGTGCGGCCATCGCGAGGATTATTTTGGAGACGATGTCTGCGGAGGCGTCGCAAAGCTTCTCGACGCGCCGGGCCACCGTCTCCGAAAACGGCAACGCGCCGTCGGCCGGGACGTCGACGGTGTGCCGGGCAAGCGATCTCGGCGGCAGAAACAGCGGCAGGATCAGCGTTACCGCGATGCCGATGATCATCGGCAGGGTCGTGCTGAGCAGCGTCTTCGGCGCGAAGCCGTCCGCCTCGCCGGTGGGGCCGATGTGCACCGTCACAGGGTCGGGGATCGCGTCCCAACGCAGCAGGATGTAGGCGAACCCGGCGGCGTAGATCAGCGCGGCCAGGGCGTAGCGACGGTACTGGGATGGCATGGAGCTCAACCTACACACGCATTGTGAGCAGTGTGCCGTCGACCGAAACGTCGAACCCGGCGGCGGAAGCGATGTCGGCGACATCTTCGGCGGACGTGGCGTCGTGAGGCGCCAGCGCGCGGGCCAGCTCGCCCTTGTACTGCTTGTTGAAGTGGCTAACCACCTTGCCGGTGTCGGCTTGCTCCACGCGCACCGTCAGCGCTCCGGGCACCGGCCCGAGCTGCTGGTAGGCGCCGGAGCGCATGTCCACCACGAACCCCTGATCACCGAGCACATCGCTAACTGACGTGCCCCACCACGCCTTCATCGTCTTCCCGCCGACCTTGGAGCCGCCGGAAACGCGGTAGCGGGGGATCAGATCGCCTGCGCGCGCCACCCCGAACAGCGCGGAGCCCACGGCCAGGCGTGCCAGGGCCTCATCGGGCAGGGACGGAGCGTCGAGGGCGTCGTAGAGCACCCCGGTGTAGCGCTCGATTGCCGGCATCACCGGCGCCGTGCGCAACGCGAGGTTCTCCTCGGCCTCCGCGCGCTTTCCGGCAGGGATTTTCAGCTCACGCATTTGGGTGTCCACGTCGGTGGCCGTAAGGACGTCGATAAGCGATGTGCGTACGGCGTCGAGGGAAGGAAACGACAGCGACATGGTGGCGTCGGTGCCGCCGGGGGCTTTGGTTTCAGAAGGCGGGAGCACGATCAGCATGCGCAAAACCCTAGCGGTAAACTTCCAAACCATGATTACACGCCTGTCCACGCTGTTCCTGCGCACGCTGCGCGAAGATCCCGCCGACGCCGAAGTGCCAAGCCACAAGCTGCTGGTGCGCGCAGGCTATGTGCGCCGCGCCGCGCCGGGCGTGTACTCCTGGCTGCCGCTGGGCCTGCGCGCGCTGCGTAAGATCGAAGGCGTTGTGCGCGAGGAGATGGACGCCATGGGCGGCCAGGAGCTGCTCTTCCCGGCGCTGCTGCCGCGCGAGCCGTACGAGGCCACTAACCGCTGGGCGGAGTACGGCGACGACCTGTTCCGTCTGAAGGACCGCAAGGGCGCGGACATGCTGCTCGGGCCCACGCACGAGGAGATGTTCACCACCGCGGTGAAGGACCTGTACTCCTCCTACAAGGACTTCCCGGTCACGCTGTACCAGATCCAGACCAAGTACCGCGACGAGGCGCGTCCGCGCGCCGGCATCCTGCGCGGGCGCGAGTTTGTGATGAAGGACAGCTACTCCTTCGACATGTCGGACGAGGGGCTGGACCAGTCCTACGCCAACCACCGCGCCGCCTACCAGCGCATCTTCGACCGCGTTGGATTGAAGTACGAGATTTGTAAGGCCACCTCCGGCGCCATGGGCGGCTCCGCGTCCGAGGAGTTTTTGGCGTATTCGGACAACGGCGAGGACACCTTCGTCGTCTCCACCGCGGGCGATTACGCGGCGAACGTGGAGGCCGTGACCACGGTCGCGCCCGAGCCGCGCCCGATTGAGGGGCTGCCGGAGGCGGTCGAGCACGACACGCCTGCGTCCGAGACCATCGCGGCGCTCGTGGAGTGGGCGCAGGATGCTGGCGTGCTTGTCGACGGCCGCTCCGCCGAAGCCGCCGACACCCTCAAATGCATGATGGTGAAGGTCAACGACCCGCGTCAGGTAGATGAGGACGGCGAGCCGGTCGGCCCGCAGCTGGTCGGCGTGCTCATCCCAGGCGACCGCGAGCTGGACGAGAAGCGCCTCGAGGCGTCGCTTGAGCCCGCCACGTTCGAGCTGGCCAGCGACGAGGACTTTGCCAAGAACGACTTTTTGGTGAAGGGCTACGTCGGCCCCCGCGCGCTCGCGGCGAACGGCGTGCGCGTGCTGGCGGACCCGCGCGTGGTCGACGGCACCTCCTGGATCACCGGCGCGGACGCGCCCCAGAAGCACGTGGTGGGCCTGGTCGCCGGGCGCGACTTCACCGTCGACGGCTACATCGAGGCTGCCGAGATCAAGGCCGGCGACCCGTCGCCGTCCGGCAACGGCACCGTCGAGCTCGCCCGCGGCATCGAGCTGGGCCACATCTTCCAGCTCGGCCGCAAGTACACCGAGGCCATGGACGTGCAGATCCTGGACGAAAACGGCAAGCGCGCCGTGCCCACCATGGGTTCCTACGGCATCGGCATCTCCCGCATGCTCGCGGTGATCGCTGAGCAGCGCCACGACGACAAGGGCCTGGTCTGGCCGGTGGAGATCGCACCGTTCCAGGTGCACGTCGCGGTGGCGAACAAGGACGCCGCCGCCCTCGAGGCGGGCGACCGCATCGCCGCCGAGCTGTCCGACGCCGGGCTCGAGGTGCTTTTCGACGACCGACCGAAGGTCTCCCCGGGCGTAAAGTTCAAGGACGCCGAGCTGCTGGGCATGCCGTTCATTGTCATTCTCGGCCGCGCGTTCGCCGACGGAGTGGTGGAGCTGCGGATCCGCGGCGGCGAGACACTGGAGGTCCCGGCCGACGAGATCGTGGCGAAGGTGCAGGAGCTCGTCGCCGAGCGCCTCGGCTAGACCCGCTGGGCGTGGGCGGCCAGCCTGATGGCGTCTCCGCGCCAGGTCGCCGATTCCGCGTGCGCGGCGGCGTAGCGCCACTGCTTGACAAGGTCGCTCTGCATGGTTTTGACCAGCTGGGCGGCATCTTCTGCGTTCGCGGGCTCGGCATAACCCTCGGCGAACTCGTACCCGGCGGCCGGAACCAAGGCCTCGCCGTCGGCGACATCCAGCACGCGGGTCAGTGCCGCGGTGCGCTCGTGGGAGGCTTCGCGCAGCTCGCCGACGCGCTCGCGCAGATCGGAATCGGCGTAGGCGAGCGCGAGACCGAGCCCGTAGTAGACGGCGTTTTCTCGGGCGAGCATGTCGCGGGCCGCTTCCGTGTCGGCGGTATCCGACACTGTCTCGGTGACAGGCTCGAGGTCGACGGGGGAAAGCGTGAGTGCGTCGATAGCCTGGGCGACGATGAGGTCGACAGACTCCGCCGGCACCTTGTCTGCGGCAGCGACGGTGTGTTCGAGCAGCGCGTCCGCGTTACCCGTGGCGGGCAGGTCGGTGTCGCCGTAGCTGACGTCGCATGAGGTGGGCGTTTGCCCCTGCGCGTCCAGGCCGCACAGCCTGCGCGCTTCCCCCTTCAGCTCCTCGCTCTGCTTCTTGCGCATCTCGCGCCACTGCTCCCGCGCGGGGTCCCCGCCGGACCAGTCGGCGGAGGCCTGCTTCGCCAGCGCCATGATCTCGCCGTTCGCGCGTGGACCCACGACGTCCATCACGGTGCAGCTGGTGAGCAAAAGCGCGGCGGCGGGCAGCAGGAGGAGTTTCTTCACGCGCTGCACGTTACACGCTAGGTTGGTCGGCATGGCTTTTCCCACGAACGAGGTAATCGAGCGCATGGTTGCACCGGTTGCGCGCACCTACGGCATGGACATTGAGAAGATCCGCACGGTCAAGGCGGGCAAGAAGTCGCAGGTGATCATCGCTCTGGATTCGGACGAGCATCCGACACTCGATGACCTCGAGGAGGTGTCCAAGGAGCTCTCTACGCTTTTCGACGACGCCGAGGAACGTGGTGAGGTCAGCTTCGGCGCGGGCTACACCCTGGAGCTGACCACCCCGGGCGTGGACCTGCCGTTGACTGAGGCGCGGCACTTCCGCCGCAACCGCGGCCGCAGGGTCAAGGTGGGCGGGGAGCAGTGGCGCGTGGGCCCGCTCGACGCGGAGGAGACTCAGGTGGCGCTGGTGCGTGCGCCGAAAAAGGGGGAGGAGGTTCGCGTTTCGCCAGTTTCTGAATTGTCGGGCGCAGTGGTAGAAATTGAATTCAATGCCCCGCCGGCGGCCGAAACGGAGCTGGCGGATCGGGCGTTTGAAGAGCTTGAGGCCGCTGCGGCGGAAGGAAAGGAACACAAGTGAATATCGACTTGAACGCGCTGAAGGCGATCGAGGAACAGCAGGGGATCGCCATGGAGGATTTGCTGGCGACCATCGCGAATGCACTGCTGTTTTCCTACCGCGAGTTCAAGGAGGGGGATGCCGGGGCGAAGGGGGATGACAAGTCCAAGGCGCGCGTCGACATCGACACAGAAACCGGCGACGTCGCCGTCATCGTCAGCGAGCTGGACGCCGAAGGGGAGGTCGTCTCCGAGTACGACGACACTCCGGTGAACTTTTCCCGCATCGGCTCCGTCGCTGTGCGCGACGCCATCAAGGGCCGCCTGCGCCAGGCGGAAGCCGGCCGCGTCTACGACGAGTACTCCGGGTTCGAGGGCCAGGTGGTCTCCGGCATCGTGCAGCGTGACGCGCAGGCGGAGGCCCGCGGGCTGAACATCGTCCAGCTGGGCACCGAGGCAGACCCGCAGGACGGCATCCTGCTGCCGGCGGAGAAGATCCCGGGCGAAAAGCTCAAGCACGGCGACCGCATCAAGGCTTACGTCGTGGGCGTGAACAAGGGCGATAAGCGTGTGCAGGTGAACCTGTCGCGCACGCACCCGGAGCTGGTGCGCGGCCTGTTCGCGCTTGAGGTGCCGGAGGTCGCGGACGGCTCTGTGGAGATCGTCGGCATCGCGCGAGAGGCGGGCCACCGCTCCAAGGTGGCGGTGCGAGCCACCGTCAAGGGCGTCAACGCCAAGGGTGCCTGCATCGGCCCGCGCGGAGCGCGCGTCACCAACATCATGTCCGAGCTCGGCGGCGAGAAGATCGACATCATCGACTGGGACGAGGATCCTGCGAAGTACGTGGGCAACTCCCTGGCCCCGTCGAAGGTGGTTTCCGTCGAGGTGCTGGACCTTGAGGCGCAGGCTGCCCGCCTGACGGTGCCGGACTACCAGCTGTCGCTGGCCATCGGCAAGGAAGGCCAAAACGCGCGTCTTGCGGCTCGTCTGACGGGCTGGAAGATCGACATCCGCTCCGACGCGGACGCAGCCGAGTAAATAACACCGCTGTAACCAGGAAGCCCGCTGGAAATATAGATCCAGCGGGTTTTGGCGTACAGTGTTATACGGCTTTTGTGTCCGCACGTTCAGGTGCGGCGACGATGATCGCGAGAAAGGAAGGGACGCGGATGGGTGTTGCTCGAAAGCAGCCGATCCGCACCCGAACCTGCATCGCCACCCGCACCGCGCAGCCGGATACCCAGCTGCTGCGGGTTGTCGCCGATCCGGACGTGCCAGGGCGGGTGCTCGCAGACCCGGGCAGGAAACTTCCTGGCCGGGGAGCGTGGATCACGCCCTCCATGGATGCGGTCGAGCTGGCGGAACAACGCCGTGCCTTCGGGCGGGCGCTCCGTCTGTCCACTGCGGTGGACCTAGGTCATGTACGTACGTACCTTGCGTCGTCGCAAAGCAACAGCGACGGGGTGAACGACCCAGACGAAAAAGGAAAGACTGAACACTGATGAGTACGCAACCATGAAGCAGCATCAGCGATGAATGTCACTGACCACGTCTAGGGGCAGGTAGCCGGAAGGGCACTGCTCCTAGCAACAACGAAGAGGAGATACGTGTCCGGAAAGCTACGCGTTCACGAGTTGGCCAAACAGCTCGGCGTAACAAGTAAGGAACTGCTCGCCACGCTCAAGGAGCAGGGCGAGTTTGTGAAGACGGCGTCGTCGACAATCGAGCCGCCCGTCGTGAAGAAGATGAAGGCGCACTACGCCAAGCAGGCTGGCGGCGACGATGCTGCCGACGACAAGAAGGCCGAAGCTGCGCCGAAGAAGCCGCCGCTGAAGAAGCCGGGCCAGAACCGCGCGAAGGCTGCGGCGCCGAAGCCTGCCTCCCCGAAGCCGGCGGGCGAGAAGCCGGCCAAGCCGGCGGAGAGCAAGCCGGCTGCGGCGAAGCCGGTTCCGGGCGCCCCGAAGCCGGGCGCAGCGAAGCCAGCGGGCGGCGAGCCGGCACCGAAGCCGGGCGCAGCAAAGCCCGGTGCGCCGAAGCCGGGCGCAGCAAAACCCGGTGCACCGAAGCCGGGCGCCGCCAAGCCTGGTGCGGCAAAGCCCGGTGCCGCGAAGCCTGGTGCCGCCAAGCCCGGTGCCGCGAAGCCGGGCGCGCCGAAGCCGGCAGCGAAGGGCGGCGCTCCGACGCCGGGCGCGATGCCGCGTCCGGTGCCGAAGCCGGGCCGTCCGCGTGTGGCAAACAACCCGTTCTCTTCCAACACCGGCGGCGGCCAGCGTCCGCCGCGTCCGGGTGGCGGGCGTTCGGGTGGCGGCCGTCCCGGCCAGGGTGGTCCGCGTCCTGGCGGCGCTCGTCAGGGCGGCGGCTCCCGTCCGTCCCCGGCTGACATGCCGGCAGGTCCGTCCCCGACACAGATGCCGTCCAAGGCGGCCGCTCCAGGCGGTCGCGGCCGTGGTGGCGGCGGTGGCCGTGGCCGTGGTGGCGGACCGGGCGGTCCCCGCTTCGGCGGACCGGGCGGCGGCGGTTTCCGCGGTCGCGGCGGACGCCGCGGCGGCACCGCTGGTGCGTTCGGCCGTCCCGGTGGTGCACCGGGCAAGCGCCGCAAGTCCAAGGGCCAGAAGAGGGCCGAGTACGAGGAGATGCACAAGCCGAACGTCATCGGTGGCGTTCGTCTGCCTGACGGCGGCGGCAAGACCGTCCGCCTGCGTCAGGGCGCGACCCTGTCGGACTTGGCGGAGAAGATCAACACCGACGCGTCCTCGCTCGTGCAGGCGCTGTTTAACCTCGGTGAGATGGTGACGGCGACGCAGTCCGTGTCCGAGGACACGCTGCAGCTGCTCGGCGCCGAGATCAACTACGAGGTGCAGATCGTCTCGCCGGAGGACGAGGACCGCGAGCTGCTCGAGTCCTTCGACCTGCAGTTCGGCGAGGACGAAGGCGGCGAGGAAGCGCTCGAGCAGCGCCCGCCAGTGGTCTCTGTCATGGGCCACGTCGACCACGGTAAGACCCGTCTTTTGGACTCGATCCGCAACGCCAATGTGGGCCGCGGCGAGGCCGGCGGTATTACCCAGGGCATCGGCGCGTACCAGACCGAGGTCACCCTCGAGGACCAGCCGCGCAAGATTACGTTCCTGGACACCCCGGGCCACGAGGCGTTCACCGCCATGCGTGCCCGCGGTGCGAAGTCCACCGACCTGGCCATTTTGGTCGTGGCGGCGGATGACGGCGTGATGCCGCAGACCGTCGAGGCGATCAACCACGCCAAGGCGGCCGAGCTGCCGATCGTGGTCGCCGTGAACAAGGTGGATAAGCCGGAGGCGCAGCCGGACAAGATCCGTGGCCAGCTCACCGAGTACGGCCTCGTGCCGGAGGAGTACGGCGGCGACACCATGTTCATCGACATCTCCGCGAAGCAGGGCACCGGCATCGACGACCTGCTGGAGGCCGTCCTGCTCACCGCCGACGCGGCGCTCGAGCTGACGGCGAACCCGGACATGGACGCCCAGGGTGTGGCCATCGAGTCCCACCTGGACCGCGGCCGCGGCCCGGTGTCCACCGTCATCGTGCAGCGCGGCACGCTGCGCGTCGGCGACTCCATCGTCGTCGGCGGCAACTTCGGCCGCGTGCGCCGCATGGTCGACGAGTGGGGCAACGACGTCGAAGAGGCGGGCCCGTCCCGCCCGGTGCAGGTCCAGGGCCTCAACGGTGTCCCGGGCCCGGGCGACAACTTGCTCGTGGTGGACGACGACCGCGTGGCGCGCCAGATTGCGGCGCAGCGCGACGCCCGCCACCGTGCGGCGATCCAGGCGCGCAGCAAGAAGCGCGTCTCCCTGGAGAACCTGGATCAGGCGCTCAAGGAGACGAGCCAGCTCAACCTCATCCTCAAGGGCGACAACGCCGGTTCGGTGGAGGCCCTGGAAGAGGCGCTACTCAAGATCGAGATCGACGACGAGGTCGAGGTCAACATCATCGACCGCGGCGTCGGCGCCGTGACCCAGACCAACGTCTCCCTCGCGGCGGCGTCGGACGCTGTCATCATCGGCTTCAACGTCCGCGCCGACGGCAAGGCCACCGAGGAAGCCAACGCCGAGGGCGTGGAGATCCGCTACTACTCGGTGATCTACCAGGCCATCGAGGACGTGGAGAACGCGCTCAAGGGCATGCTCAAGCCCATCTACGAGGAGCGCGATCTGGGCGAGGCGGAGATCCGCCAGATCTTCAAGGCCTCCTCCGTCGGCCTCATCGCCGGCTGCATGGTCACCGAGGGCAAGGTCAAGCGCGGCGCGAAGCTGCGCCTGGTCCGCGACGGCAACGTCATCACTCCGGACGCGACCATCGAGTCGCTGCGCCGCGAGAAGGACGACGCCAACGAGGTGGCGAAGGGCTACGAGTGCGGCATGGTGCTGTCCTACCCGGACATCCAGGTGGGCGACATCATCCAGACCTACGAGATGGTCGAGGTGCCGCGCGACTAGCACTGCCGCGTGACAACCGTCGCAAAGCAATTGCTTTACGACGCCAACCCCCGCTCCGCGCGAACCCGCGCAGGGCGGGGGTTACACTATTGAGAGTTTCGGACAAAGGAGTTGAGCATGGCTGACAACCCACGCGCGCAGCGCCTGGCAAAGCAGATTCAGACGATCGTCGCTTCCGCCATCGAGCGAGAGGTGAAAGATCCCCGCTTGGAGCTGGTCACCGTCACCGACACCCGCGTCACCGGCGACCTGCATGACGCAACCGTGTACTACACCGTGCGCGGACGCGACATCAACGACGAGCCCGATTACGACCAGGCGGCAGAGGCGCTGCACCGCGCCCGCGGTCAGATCCGCAAGATCGTGGGCGACCAGCTCAGCGTGCGTTTCACCCCGACGATCGCCTTTGAGCGTGACACCGTGCCTGAGTCGTCCGCCCACATGGAGGAGCTGCTCAACCGCGCCCGCGCCCGCGACGAGGAGCTGGCGAAGCTGCGCGCGAACGCGAAGCCGGCGGGTGAGAGCGACCCCTACAAGCGCACAGGTGACGATGTCTAAGCAGGCACCGGTATACATTCCGGAGGCGGCGGCGCAGTTTGAGGCCGCCGCCTCCCGTGTGCGCGCAGCCGAAACAATCTCGGTGGTCGCGCATATCAAACCGGACGCGGACGCGATCGGCTCCGCGTGCGCGCTGGCGTTCGGGCTGGAGAAGCTGGGCAAGGACGTGCAGGTCTACATCGGCCAGCCTCTGCCGCACTCGGCGAACATGCGCACCATCCCGGGCGTGGGCCGCATCCACTATGGGGCACCGCTGCCTGACGACGGGCTCGTGGTCACCGTGGACTGCGCCTCTGCCGACCGCACCGGCTCACTCATGCCGGCGATTTTGGAGGACCCCTCGCGGGTCATCGTGATCGACCACCACAACACCAACCCCGGCTTCGGCGGGATGAACCTGATTGTGGAGAGCGAATCCACCACCGTGATGGTCCGCGAGCTGCTGAGCTGCCTCGGCGTGGAGCTTGACCCGGACATCGCCTACTGCCTGTACGCCGGCCTGGTCACGGACACGGGCAGCTTCCGCTGGGGCACGCCCCGCATGCACGTCTTCGCCGCGGAGCTGATGGAGTACGGGCTGAACACCCGCCAGATTGCCCTCGACCTGATGGACACGATGGGCCCTGTGGACCTGCAGCTGATGGGCGAGGTGCTGGCCAAGACCCAGATCGTGCCCACGAAGCGACTGTCGGTGGCGGTGCTGACGATTCCAGTCGGCATCCACTCGCGCATGAGCCAGACGGCGGTGGAGTCGATCATCGACTACTCCCGCTCGCTGGAAGGCACCGATGTCGGCGTTGTGCTCAAGGAGCAGGCGCCGAAGTACTGGGCGATGTCGCTGCGCTCGGTGGTGGTGGATGTCTCCGCCGTCGCGCAACAGCTGGGCGGCGGCGGCCACTGGGCCGCGGCCGGCTACTCCGCCACCGGCACCCGCAACGAGGTCATACGCCAGCTTCTCGACGCGTTCCCGGAGCCCGATGACTAACTCGCAACCAGCAACACAACGTTCAATGGGCCGCGAGATCCTCATGCTCGCCCTGCCTGCGCTCGGCGTCTTGGCAGCCAACCCGCTGTACCTGCTTCTGGATACCGCGGTGGTGGGCCGGCTCGGCACCGCCGAGCTCGCCGCGCTCGCGGCGGGGGCTGCGATCCAGTCCACGGTGACCACCCAGCTGACGTTTTTGTCCTACGGCACCACTGCGCGCAGCTCGCGCTTCTTCGGCGCCGGCCGGCGAGACAAGGCTGTCGCAGAGGGGGTGCAGGCCACGTGGGTGGCCTTGGGCGTCGGCACGCTGCTGGCGCTCATTGTGGGGCTGTTCGCGCAGCCTCTCGCCCAAGCGCTCGCCAGCGATTACGACACGAGTCTGCGGGCGGCCCAGTGGATGCGCGTGGCTGTTTTTGCGGTGCCGATGACACTGATGATCATGGCCGGAAACGGCTGGATGCGCGGCGTGCAAAACACCAAGCTGCCGTTTTACCTCACCCTGTGCGGGCTGGTCCCCGGCGCGATTTTGCTGCCGATCCTGGTGGGGCGCTACGGGCTGATCGGCTCGGCGGTCTCCAACGTGATCGGCATGGGGATCACCGCAACGCTGTTCGTGGCCGTGCTGGTGCGCGAGAACGGCAGGTACGGCGGTAGCTGGGCGCCGCGTTGGGGCGTGATCAAACGCCAGCTCGTGCTGGGCCGGGACCTGATTTTGCGCTCGCTGTCGTTCCAGGTCTCGCTCCTCGCGGCCGCGTCGGTGGCAGGCCGGATCGGGGTGGTGGCGCTGGCGGCGCACCAGCTCATGCTGCAGCTGTGGAATTTCCTCACGCTCGTGTTGGATTCGTTGGCGATTGCGGCGCAGACACTGACCGGTTCCGCGCTGGGCCGCGGGGGAGCGAAGGAGGCCCGCGCCGTGGGGGTGCAGTCGCTGAAGTACTCCATGATCTTCGCGGTGGCGCTGTCCGCCGTGTTCGCGGTGTTCGCTGTGCCGATTCAGACTCTGTTTACGTCGGACCCGGAGGTCGTCGACACGCTGCGGGTTCCCTGGTTCCTGCTCATCGGGATGATCTTGGTCGGCGGGGCGGTCTTCGCCCTCGACGGCGTGCTGCTCGGCGCCGCCGACGCAGCGTTTCTGCGCAACCTCACACTGTTTTCGCTGTTGGGGGTGGCGCTGCCGTTCATCCTGGCCTCCGGGGCGTTCGGCTGGGGGCTTACCGGCATCTGGGTCGGGCAGCTGGGCCAGGTTGTGGCGCGGTTGATTGGCGTGGCGTGGAGATTCCGCTCAATGCGGTGGGCCGTGTCTGGCGTGGATGGTAAGAATGAGGAATGACCACCACGCTCTGGGCCGTAAGCGACCTGCATGCGGCGGTGAAGCGCAACGGCCCGAAAATCGATGCCATCCAGCCGGCCGACCCGTCGGACTGGCTCATTGTCGCGGGTGACGTAGCCGAGCGCCCGGAGCTGATCGTCCAGGTGATGGAAGATCTTGCCAACCGCTTCGACACGGTGGTGTGGGTGCCGGGCAACCACGAGCTGTTCTGCCGTTCCGCGGACAGGCACCGCGGGCGCGAGAAGTACACGATGCTGGTGCAGGCCATGCGTTCGATCGGCGTGATCACCCCGGAGGACCGCTACCCGGTCTTCGGCGGAGTGACCATCTGCCCGCTGTTCACCCTCTACGACTACTCGTTCCGCGCCCGCGACCTGACCGTGGAGGAGGCGCTCGCCGCGGCCCACGAGAACAACGTGGTGATGACCGACGAGGTCGCCATCGCCCCCTTTGTGGACATCCGCGCCTGGTGCTGGGACCGCCTGGCCTACACCACCAAACGGCTGTCCCGCATCAATGGCCCGACGATCCTGATCAACCACTGGCCCTTGGTGCAGGAACCGGTGCAGCGCATGCAGTGGTCCGACATCGCCCTGTGGTGCGGCACCCGGCACACGCGAACCTGGGCCCAGCGCTACAACGCGCAAGCGGTCGTGTACGGTCACCTGCACATGCCGGGGGTGACAACTGTCGACGGAATCGAGCACATCGAAGCGTCTCTCGGCTATCCGCGCGAATGGGAGCGTCACCCGTCCGCGCAGCCGTTCCCGTACCCGGTCATGGAGGTTGAGCAGTGATGCAAGACGTTGCGCTGTTCCCTGCCGAGGCACGCTGCGTGTTCTACCTGACCGACGACGCATCCGACGCCGTGGACCTGACCCGCTACGAGCACCTGCACCCCGACGAGCGCAACGAGGTCAGCGCCGCCGTGGACCTGCGCAAAGGCGAGTTCGGCGACGCCCGCTGGTGCGCCCACCAGGCCCTGCGCGAGCTCGGCGTCGAATCGGCCGGGGCGATCCTGCGGGGGGAGCGGGGCATGCCGCTGTGGCCGGAGGGTTTCACCGGCTCGCTCACGCATACCGACGGGCTGCGCGCCGCCGTGGCCGCCTCCACCCGGCACGTGCACTCAATGGGCTTGGACGCGGAACCCGCCGAGCCGCTCCCGGACGGTGTGCTGCGTTCCATCGCCAGTTCCACCGAAATCGCGATGGTGCAGCGGCTGCAGGCCGACGGCTACCCGTGGGCGGACCGCCTCCTGTTTTGCGCGAAGGAAGCCACCTACAAGTGCTGGTACCCGATGACCCGGCGCTGGCTGGACTTTGACGAAGCCGAAATCGAGCTGCGCACCGACGGGTCCTTCACCTCCCAGCTGTTGGCCCGCCCCGCACCCGTGCCGCTGTTTGAGGGCCGCTGGGTCGAGCGCTGCGGCTACGTGGTCACGGCCACCTACGTGCGGTAGCGCGGGCGCGGCGACGGCGACCGCAGCCCAACCAACACCGTCTACAGCGTCGACGGGCGCGCCACGAACACCGTGGCCAGCCGCTTGCCTTTCTCCTTCACCAGCGCTACCGCGCGCCCGTCCGGGCCCACCGCCGCGTGGACGCCTTCCAGCCCGCGCGGCTCCAGCCATTTGCCCATGGCCAGGGCGTCGTATTCCTCGGCAGTCACGTCGAGCACCGGCCACGCCCGCGTCAAGGCCTCGTCCAGGCTCAGGGACAGCTCGGCGGAGTCCTCGAGCTGTTCGAGGGTGCGTGCGTCGGTGAGGGAGAAGGAGCCGACGCGTGAGCGTCGTAAGGCAATCAAATGCCCCCCGACACCTAAGGCGGCGCCGAGGTCGCGCCCGAGCGAGCGGATGTAGGTGCCGGAGGAACAGTGCACGCGCGCGTCGACGTCCACGAACTCGCCGGCGCGGCGGATCTCGCCCAACTCAAACGCGTGGATGGTCACCTCGCGGGCGGGGATGTCCACCTCCTCGCCGGCGCGTACCAGCTCGTGCGCGCGCCGCCCGCCGATCTTGATCGCGGACACCTTCGACGGCACCTGCATGATCGTGCCGGTCAGCTTCGCCACCTCGGCGCGGATCGCCGCATCGGTCACCCCAGAGGCATCATGCTTGTCGACGATCTCGCCCTCGGCATCATCCGTCGTCGTCGAGGCGCCCAGGCGAATGGTGGTTTCGTACACCTTGTCCTCCGCCACCAGGTGGGCCAGAAGCTTCGTCCCGCGCTCGATGCCAGCGACGAGCACGCCGGTTGCCATGGGGTCGAGCGTGCCTGCGTGGCCGACTTTGCGGGTGCCGAAGATACGGCGCAGGCGGGCGACAACGTCGTGGCTGGTCATGCCAGCGGGCTTGTCCACGACGACGATTCCGGAGGTTGCGAGGGGATCGTTCATGCTTCCGAAGTATGCCGTACGCTAAGTCCCCGTGGATATTCTGCGCGGGCTTTCGAGCGTGCCGGATTCCTTCGCGGAAACCGGCACGGTGGTCACTATCGGTGTGTTCGATGGGGTGCACCGCGGCCATCAGCTGCTCATTTCCAAAGCGGTGGACACCGCGCGCGAGCTCGGCGTGCCGTGCGTGGTGATGACCTTCGACCCGCACCCCGTGACCATTTTCGCCCCGGAACGCACCCCGAGGGCGCTGATGCCTCTCGACGAGCGCGCACGCCATATCGCCGAGCTTGGCGTGGATGCGCTGTTGGTCATCGACTTCCGCGAAGAACTCGCTGGCCTGACGCCAGCGGAGTACATGGACGACGTGCTGGTTTCCGCCCTGGGTGCGAAGCACGTGCTGGTGGGGGAGAACTTCACCTTCGGCCGCGACGCCGCCGGCACCGCGACCGACATGGCGCAGCTGGGGGAGAAGGCGGGCGTGGACGTGACCATCGTCAAGCTGCTGGGCAAGGGCGAGGTGCGGATTTGCTCCACCGCCATCCGCGACCACCTCTCCGGCGGCGACGTCGCACTGGCCACCGACTTTATGGGCCGGCCGTTTTCCGTCATCGCGCCGATTGAGCGCGGTGCGGGCCGCGGCGGCAAGGAGCTGGGCTACCCGACGGCGAACCAGTACGCCTCCGACACCTCGGCGGTGCCCGCGGACGGCGTGTATGCGGGGTGGCTGACCATCATCGACGACGGCGAGATCGAAGGCGACATGCAACCCGGCGTGCGCTACCCGGCGGCCATTTCCGTGGGCACCAACCCCACGTTCGGCGACGCGCGGCGCAGCGTGGAGTCCTTCGTGCTGGACCGCGACGCGGACCTGTACGGCCGGATGGCGCGTGTGGAGTTCGTGGGCAAAGTGCGCGACATGGTGAAGTTCAACTCGGTGGACGAGTTGCTGGATAACATGGCCCGTGACGTGGAAACGACCCGCGAGATCTTAGGAGTGGCGTAAATGGCCCGAAAGCTCATTCTGGACGTGGACACCGGCATCGACGACGCGTTGGCTATCGCGTACGCGCTTGCCTCGCCGGAGTTGGACCTCATCGGGGTGACGTGCACGTACGGCAATGTCGAAGTTGATCAGGCGGTGCGAAACTCGCTGGCCATCCTGGAACTGTTCGGTAGGACGGACGTTCCGGTGTTCGCCGGGCCGCAGCGCGACGGCTTCGAGGTCATGGAGATCTCCCAGTTCATCCACGGAGTCAACGGCATCGGGGAGGCGAAGCTTTACGACGCCTCACGTGCCGCCGAGCAGCAATCCGCCGTCGATTTCATGGTGCAGTCTGTGCACCGGTACGGCGACGACCTGGTTATCGTCCCCGTCGGGCCGCTCACGACGGTGGCTGCCGCGGCTGAGGCCGACGAAACCTTCGCCTCGCGCGCGCACATTGTGTGCATGGGCGGCGCGCTGACAGTGCCGGGCAACGTCACCCCGTGCGCGGAGGCGAACATCAACCAGGACCCGGAGGCGGCCGACTTTGTGTTCCGCCAGGGCGAGGACATCACCATGATCGGCCTGGATGTCACCCTGCAAACGTTGCTGACCACGGTGGAGACCAAGCAGTGGGGAGATCTGGGCACTGCCGGGGGAGACTTCCTCGCCACGGCTACTAACTACTACATCAAGGCCTACGAGACCACGGCACCGCACCTCGGCGGATGCGGTCTCCACGACCCGCTGGCTGTCGCGGTGGCCGCGGATCCTTCCCTGGTGGACACGCTGGCGATCAATTTGAAGGTGGACACGGATGGCGAGACGCGCGGGCGCACCATCGGCGACGAGACGTGCCTGAACGACCCGGTGAAGTCTGCCCGCGTGGCCGTGGGGGTGGACGTGGATCGCTTCTTGGAGGAGTTCATGCGCAGGTTGACCGGTTTGGCCCGCGAGACCCCGGTCGTGTAACCTCTCCCAAGGTCTTGCGCCAATCGACTGTGGTTCGCGGCAGTTGCGGCGCAGTGAAGACTTTTTCCGTAGAACGCGAACTGAAACAACCAAGGAGTACCTCATGGCGCTGTCCACTGAGAAGAAGGCTGAGATCCTCAAGGCTTACGGCCTGCACGAGACCGACACCGGTTCCCCGGAGGCTCAGGTTGCGCTGCTGACCGAGCGCATCAACAACCTGACCGAGCACCTCAAGGACCACCAGCACGACCACCACTCCCGTCGTGGCCTGCTGCTGCTCGTCGGCCGTCGTCGCGGTCTGCTGAAGTACCTGCGCGAGAACAACGTCGAGCGCTACCGCGACTTGATCGGTCGTCTGGGTCTGCGCCGCTAAGCGTCGCTAAGCCGTCGCAAAGCTTCAGCTCAAAAGAACGCCTCACCAGCATAGTGGGGCGTTTTTTGTTATCATCATTGGCCGTTGCATGAGAAACACGACAAGGCGGCACCGATGATCGCCACGAACCTTCAAGGAGAGGGATCCTTTTGAGCAACTTCAAGCCAAAGAATGCTTTCGATGTCCACGTGGACGAGGAATTTGGCATCACCGAGGCAGTAGCGACCCTGGACAACGGCGACTTCGGCTCGCGCACCATCCGCTTTGAAACCGGCCAGCTGGCGCGCCAGGCGGACGGCTCCGTCACTACCTACCTCGACGAAGAGACGATGATGCTGGCCACCACGACCGCATCCAACCAGCCGCGCGAGGGCTTCGACTTCTTCCCGCTGACCGTGGACGTGGAAGAGCGCATGTATGCGGCCGGCAAGATCCCGGGCTCCTTTTTCCGCCGCGAGGGCCGCCCCTCCACGCAGGCGATCCTGGCGTGCCGCCTGATCGACCGCCCGCTGCGCCCGACCTTTGTCAAGGGCCTGCGCAATGAGGTGCAGGTGGTCATCACCGTGCTTTCGCAGCACCCGGAGGAGTACTACGACGTCGTGGCAATCAACGGCGCGTCCGCTGCGACCCAGCTGTCGGGCCTGCCGGTCTCCGGCCCGGTCGGCGGCGTGCGCATGGCGCTGCTGGCGGACGACAAGCACCCGGAGGGCCAGTGGGTGGCCTTCCCGAACCACGAGCAGCACGAGCGTTGCCTGTTCGAGATGGTTGTGGCTGGCCGCATGGTCGAGCGCAAGCGCGGCCGCAAAACCGAGGAAGACGTCGCCATCATGATGGTGGAGGCTGGCGCCGGCGTGAACGTGGTTAAGCAGATCGAGGCCGGCTACCCGGCGCCTACCGAAGCCACCGTCGCCGAGGGCATCGAGGCCGCCAAGCCATTCATTGAGACGCTGTGCCGCGCCCAGCGCGGCCTTGCCGACGAGATGGCCAAGGAGACCAAGGAGTTCCAGCTCTTCCCGGCGTACTCCGACAAGGCCTTCAACGCCGTGGAGAAGAAGGCGTCCAAGAAGCTGGGCAAGCTGCTCACCATCAAGGGCAAGGCTGAGCGCGACGAGGCCACCAACGAGTACATGGAAGACATCGAGGCAAGCCTTCTCGACGACTTCGACATCGACGACGATGACCGCGAGGAGTACGCGGCGGCGTCGAAGGAGATCCGCGCGGCCTACAACGCGCTGATGAAGCAGATCGTGCGCGAGAAGATCCTCACCGAGGGCTTCCGCATCGACGGCCGCGGCGTGACCGACATCCGCGACCTTGAGGTCGAGGTCCAGCTCATCCCGCGCGCCCACGGCTCCGCACTGTTCGAGCGCGGCGAGACTCAGATTCTCGGCGTGACCACCCTGGACATGCTGAAGATGGAGCAGCACCTGGATTCTTTGCACCCGGAGGATTCCAAGCGCTACATCCACCACTACAACTTCCCGCCGTACTCCACCGGCGAGACCGGCCGCGTCGGTTCCCCGAAGCGCCGCGAGATTGGCCACGGTGCCCTCGCCGAGCGCGCGCTTTTGCCGGTGATCCCGTCGCGCGAGGACTTCCCGTACACCATCCGCCAGGTTTCCGAGGCGCTGGGTTCCAACGGCTCGACTTCCATGGGTTCGGTGTGCGCCTCCACGCTGTCGCTGTACAACGCGGGCGTGCCGCTGGCCGCCCCGGTGGCTGGCATCGCCATGGGCCTGGTCTCCGGCGAGGTCAACGGCGAGACCGAGTACGTCGCGCTGACCGACATCCTGGGCGCGGAGGACGCGTTCGGCGACATGGACTTCAAGGTCGCCGGCACCCGCGAGTTCATCACTGCGCTGCAGCTGGACACCAAGCTCGACGGCATCCCGTCGAAGGTGCTGGCTGACGCGCTGAACCAGGCGCACGACGCCCGCGACGCCATCCTGGACACCATGGCCGAGGTCATCGAGGGCCCGGACGAGATGAGCGGGCTCGCCCCGAAGATCACCACCGTGAAGGTTCCAGTGGCCAAGATCGGCGAGGTCATCGGCCCGAAGGGCAAGACCATCAACCAGATCACCGAGGACACCGGCGCGGAGATCTCCATCGAGGACGACGGCACGGTGTTCGTCTCCGCCGCTTCCGGCGAGGCAGCGGACGCCGCGATTGAGAAGATCAACGCGATTGCCAATCCGCAGATGCCGAAGGTGGGCGAGCGCTACCTGGGCACCGTGGTCAAGACCGTGGCGTTCGGCGCGTTCGTGTCCATCATGCCGGGCACCGACGGCCTGATTCACATCTCCAACCTGGGCGGTAACACCCGCGTGGAAAACGTCGAGGACGTCATCAACGTCGGCGACAAGGTCGAGGTGGAGATCCGCGACATCGACAACCGCGGCAAGATCTCGTTGGTTCCGGTCGAGGACGGCGAGTAAACCGGCAGGTAATCGTCGAAAAGCGGGCGCTCTCGTGGTGAGGGCGCCCGCTTTCTTGCTTCTCGACGATTCACGTCACGGCAAGAACCGCAACTTCTTGCCCAGATCCAGCGCAGTGGTCATGAGCTCGCCGTAGTACTTGCGCGGCAGCTGCTTCGGGCCACGCATGGACATAATCCGCTGCTGTGAGATGTTTTTGACCTCGGTGTACTTGGTCAGGCCCTCAGGGCCGTGGCGGCGGGCGACCCCCGACTCCTTCACGCCGCCGAGCGGGGTGGACACGGATGCCCAGGTGGCCGCGTAGCCGTCGTTGATGGTCACGCCGCCGGCCTGCACCTGCTCAGCGATCTCCCAGGCTGTGTCGGGAGCGCCGAAAACGGAGGCGTTGAGGCCGTAGCTGGTGTTGTTGGCTAGGCGGATCGCCTCGTCGGTGTCCGCCACCCGCTGGACGTAGACGACCGGGCCGAAGACCTCCTGGGTGAGCAGGTCGGCGCTGTCCGGCACGTCTGTGAGCACCGTCGGTTCGAAGAAGAACGGCCCAAGGTCCGGTCGGGGTGTGCCGCCGGTGACGACGGTCGCGCCCTTGGCCACGGCGTCATCGACGAACCGTTGCACGGTCTCCAACTGGTTCTGGTTGATCAGCGAGCCCATCTGGTAGTTCCAGTTCAAGCCCGAACCCAGTTTGATGCGTTTGGTGGCCTCGCGGAACGCGCCGATGAAGCGGTCGAAGACCTCGTCGGGCACGTAGATGCGCTCGATGGAGACGCACAACTGGCCGGAGTTGGAGAAGCAGGCGGTGGCGATGGTGTCGATGTGGGCTTCGATGTCCGCATCTGGCGCGATGATCATCGGGTTCTTGCCGCCGAGCTCCGCGGAGTAGCCCACGAGGCGTTCGCCGACAACCTTGCCCAAAAGCTTGCCGGTGGCGGTGGAGCCGGTGAACATGAGGTAGTCGCACTGCTGGGCGATTGCCTGGCCCACCTCGCGGCCGGTGCCTGTGACGATCTGGAACACGTCGTGCGGAAGGCCGGCGTTGAGTAGGAGGTTCAGCGAGATGATGTTGGAAAACGGGGTGTTCAGGTCCGGCTTGGCAATCACGGCATTGCCCGCGACGAGCGCCGCGAGCGCATCTGAGATGCCGAGCGCGAGCGGGTAATTCCACGGGCTGATCTGCCCGACGATACCCTTCGGCACCCGCTGCTCGACGGTTTTTGTGATGAGGGGAAATGCGCCCGGTCGCGCCTTCATCTCTAGTTCGTCGGCGGCGATGTTGGCGTAGTAGCGGGCGTTGTTCATCACGTCCAGCACTTCGTCGTAAGCCGCGGTGCGGTCCTTGCCGGTTTCAAGCTGGACGATGTCCGCGAGCAGCTCACGGTTTTCCTTGACCAGGTCGTGGAAGCGTTCCAGCAAAGCGGCGCGGTATTTCACTGGCTTCGCGGCCCACAACGGCTGCGCGCGGCGGGCGAGCTTGAACGCCTCGTCCACGTCGGCGGCGGTGCCGACACCGACCCAGCCAAGCTCACCGTCGAAGAACGGGGAGGTGACCGATTTACGCTCGCCTGTGTACAGGGAGCCGGTCGTCGCGTTGGTGGTGAATTTCTGCAGCCGGTCGAGGAAGTCCGCGGGGAGCGGTTGTTCTTTCAAGCGGGTGATAGCCATGAGGTCTCCGTAACAATGGTTGAACGAGAAGAACACCCCAGCACCGGAGGCGCCTGCGAAGTGGAGGGACAGGGCCTGCGGTCCTGGGGCGGATGAGAACGGTTAGAAGGGGCAACCGGCGGCGCGGCGACCGTCTGCGTCGCCGTCCTTCGGTGCGTCCTTGGGCGCGGTGTCCGCGTCGTTGCCGCCGTTGCCGTGGTACGCGTCGGCAAGCTTCGGTTCCTTGTACTTGCCTTCGATCATCCCCGCCTTGATCATCATGGAGCGACCCGGCTCCATGTAGCGCTTGTCTTCCGGCAGAATGGTGAACAGCTTCTTCACCGCCTTGGCGATGCGGTCGAACCGGCGCTGGTCCTTCTTGGTCCATGGCAGGTCCAGGATCTCGCGCTGTCTATCGCTCAGCGTGCCGTAGGTCAGCCAGATGACGCTGTTCATGAGTGGCTTCCAAATGACCTTCCACACAGCCTCAGGCACGCCGTCCGGAGCCTTGACCGGCTCCACGCGGGCGGTGCGCAAGGCGAAGTCGACCGTTTCGTTGCGCTCGAGGACCTTTTCCTCCATCTCCTCGAAGTACTTGATGTAGCCGTCGAGAGTGTCGATCACCGGGCGCTCGGACATGCCGTACATGTCCCACCACGTCACGCCCTCCTGGATGATCTGCTCCTTCTCCGCGCGGGTGAAGGGGGTGCCGAAGAGCTCCTGCGCCCAAATGACGCGCCAGACGAAGGTGGCGTGCGCCCACCAGTACACGTCCGGGTTCAGCGAGTGGTAACGCTCGCCGTTGCGGAGCTTGCCCTTGATGGTGTGGTGGTAATCGCGGATCATCTTGGCGCGGGTTCCGTCATCGTAGATGGAGTAAATGATCTGCGGGGTGGAGCGCTCAAGGCGCGCAAAGGGCTCTTCGAAGAACTTGGAGTGATCCAGCAGCGACTGGCCGATTGCCGGGTGCATGTTCTGCAACACGCCGGTGTAGCCGCGCAGGAGCTGCAGACGCTGGTCCGAGCCCCACTTCCAAAGCAAGGAATCCGGGCCGAGCGGCGCTCGCTTCAGTTCCCGCTTTGCGCGCTCCGGCTTTTCCAGATTGTCCGGCTGCGCGAAGCGGGTGTCCTCTGCGGATTCGTTCGTGCGGGCGTCTGCTCCATCAGGTGCAAGTGCGTGAGACATCAGCGATCTTCCTTTTCTCTGTGGGCTGCTAGGGACAAGTTCGCGTGTGTTTGTGAAGTGTAATACACACAAATAGTCACTGCGAAGTGGGTCACGGGTAACGGTCAAAAAATGGGTGGCGCGGATGTGTTAAACCCCTTACAGGCGATGTGTTACGGTGTTCCAGATCATAAATGCTTACCGTGATGGCAGCCGTCGGCAGACCGGCGGTTTGGCGTCCGGCCACGGACGGAAGGAAACGCCATGGGAAGGATCAACAAGGCGAAAGCTGGTGCAGCTCTTCTCGCTGGGCTCATCGGCTTTGGCGCCACCGGCGTTGCTGTTGCGCAGGGCGGACTGACTGCGAACCTCGCATTGTCGGGAACTTTTTTCAAAATCAGTATGACCCACCTTGATGGGGAAGGGCTGAGCATTTTTACCGACGGGGAACAGATGGCCAACGAGTCGCTCCCCGTCGCGCGCCTGAAGTTTGAGCACGCGTACGCCTCTAACCTCTGTCTTTCCGCGGCTCTTCCCGACGTTCCGGTGGTGGGCGAGAGCACGTTCACGCTGAAGGCGCTCGGCGACAACAGCGTCGAGGTCCGCGACCTCGTCGTCGGCGCGACCGACATCAAGGGCGCACTCGACCTCACGGATGCCTCGGTAGGCGCCGATGCGAATCAGTTCAACTCCATGGCGCCGCAGGGCACATGGGGTCTGCATGCAAATAAGGTCACGCTGAGTGCGGACGACATTCGCGCCACCTCCGTCGGTGCGAAGAAGCTCATCGCCTCCGGCGTGGTGGTCGACGTAGCGCGGGGAATGGCCGATGGCTGCACGAGCTAACACCGAACCGGAGGACGACGACTTCTTCTTCGACGACGGCGACTCCGAAGACGCGCAGCAAAGCGCTGCCGACGAGGAGAAGAAGGGGCGGGGAGCGAAGCGCCGCGACGGTGGACACCGTGCCGAGCAAACTCCCGCACGAGAACGGTTCAAAGCATGGCGGAAACAGCGGCCGTTTCTTCCGGGCCTGCTGGTAATTCTCTCCGGCGTAGTGATGCTCGCACCGGCCTACTTCACTATCCGCGTGTCCGACTTGCTGGTGATGATTGCAACCATCTCGGGCGTATCCACGTTGCTCATCGGTGCCGCGCTGATCATGTTCGGCATTGGGATGTGGCTGCAGCCGTTTGCTGCGCCCTATCTGGGTGTGATGAGCATTTTGGTGGCCATTGTCGCGCTGCCAACGTCGAATATAGGCGGGTTCCTCGTCGGCTCTCTGCTTGGCATTGTGGGCGGAGCCCTCGGTCTCGCCTGGGAGGACCGGGATCCGAAACCGGGTGGCAAGCACACTCGAAGCAAAAAGCGGGAGCAGGCGCCACCGGCTGCAGACGAAGGAGAGTCCTCCCGCCGCGGAGGATCCACCAAGATCGATCTGTCTTTACTGCGCAACGCCAAATCCGTCGCCATCGTGCTTGCGGGCGCGGGCCTGCTTGTGGTGAATCTTGGAGAAGAGCCTGCGGTCAACGCCCAAGAGCCGGCGCCGCAGCAGCCGCAGATCCCGGCGCTGCCACAGTTGCCGCCCGCGCCTGAATTGCCTCAGCTGCCAAGCGTGCCCAATCCGTTGGATATTCAGGTGCCGCCGGCACCGCAGCTGCCCTCGGCGCAGGCACCCCAACCCGAGGAGTCGCGGGATCTACTGACGTACCCGGAACTCGAGCCGACGCGCACGATCGCGCCGCAGAACCTCAGCACCGTGACCGCAGACAATGTGGCGATCACCGGCAACGTGCGAGCCACGATGGGCATGGTCACAATCGGCGACGTGCCGACGCGGACGCTGATCCTGACAGGGGACAAGCTCACCGCGCGCAACCTCTCGCTGGAAGTGCCGGGCTTCTCAGCCCGCGGCATGCTGACCACCGGCCAAGTTGAGACACAGGTTTCCGACGGACCCGTGACCGTCGTTGCCACCGGGCTGACCGCAACCCCTGTCGTAGCAGGAGTGCCCACGGTCCCGGTGACAGTAGACCTCCGCGGCTCCCTCGGCGACGTACTCGCTCAGTTGGGTGTGCCGGATGCCCGCCCGGTACCAAACGTTCCCGTGCCGAGTTTTGTGATGGACCGAATCGCCCTCGGCAATGTGTCCATGCAGATGGTCAGCCTCGACGGGCTGCACCTGCATGCGCCCGCGGTGCAGCTGAAGGTTCCGAAGTAGGCAGAGAAAAGAAAAAGCACGGGGCCGTCGGTGCGTGCCGACGGCCCCGTGCTTCGCGCCCGTTATCTGGTCTCCGCCTCGGCGCGCTCGAAGGCGCGGGAGGCGATCGCTACCATGCGCGCCTTGCGCGGCAGCACCGAGAACACGGCGCGCGTGGCACGGGAGAAGACGTTGAGCTTGCGCTGGTCGGACTTGGTCCACTCAAGGCCGAGGGAGTTGCGGACCTTCTCCGGAAGCAAGCCGATGGACACCCACAGCAGAAGCTTTGACGCGTACGGCGCGATCGGCTTCCACGCCCAGCGGGGCACCGACGGGTCCGGCGGGTCCAGCGTCAGGCCGTTCATGATGCGGGAGCGGTCGATGGTCTCGCTCGGGCCCAGCTTGTCGTACATGGCATCCATGTAGTCGACGTATTCGTCGTAGGACTTCGGGGCGCCCTCCGGCTCGGCCACGCCGTAGTAGCTGTACCAGGTGCGAGACTCCTGGAAGAGCTGCTCGCGCTCGGCATGCGTCATGTCGGACATGAAGTTGCCGGCCAGGAGATAGGGCATGGCGGTAAAGGTCGCGTGCGCCCAGTAGTAGACCTCCGGGTTCAGCGAGTGGTAGCGCGAGCCGTCCGGGTGGGTGCCCTTGATGTCCTTATGGAAGTCGCGGATCATCGCGCCGACCTCCGGGCCCTCGTACACCGTGCGGATAATCGGGAACGCGGAGCGGACCAGGCGGGCGACCTCGTTGTCGAACACGTTGGACTGCTGCACAAGCGAGCGGCTGATGTCGCGCTGCGCGATCTGCAGCACGCCGGCGCTCAGGGCCACGAACAGGGAGCGCCAGTCGCCGAAGCGCTGCCACAAAATAGAATCCGGGCCGAGCTCGGGCAGGCCGCTGGCGTCTACTGCGGCACCGTGGGAGTCGAACTCGGCTGGGGTCGTGCTGGCGGAGGGTTTCAAGGTGGTCATCGTGTCTCCTAAAAAGCTATCGTTCGCCGCTGCCTAGCTTGCAGCTTCGCTTCGGGCGCGGCGGGATGCGGCCTGGTAGTTCTCGGCGCGGGTAAATGCGTGGACGTCCGGATCGAATTCGACAAGGGCTGCCTTCAGCCCGCGGACGGTGCCGGGTTGCACGCGCCACTTGTCCGGCTTGACGGTCAGGGCGCCGGGGCCGCGGATCTCCAGCTGGCGCACGTACCTGCGCGCGTAGTCGCCGCGCGCCTCAAAGACGGCCCAGGACTTCTGGTCGAATTTCGGGTCCGGGGTGTGGTAGTCCACGAACAGCGCGTTGGGCAGGCCGACGACGTCCACGCCGTTGTGGAGGTACAGCTCGTCCGCGCTGATGTTTGCCCGGCCCGGGATACCGATCCACGGGGAGGGCTCGCCGGTCGCGCGGATCAGCACGTCGAAAAGCTCAGTGCGCGTCTCGCCGCTGCGGGTGTAACTGACTTCCCACTGTCCTTCCTCGGCGTTCCATTCGGCGCCCGTGACCTCGGCACCACCTCTGAAGGTCGCGCCGCTCGCATCGACGGCGGCCTCGAGGTGCGCGATGAGCGAGCGCGGGGTGCCGTCCGTCGTTGTGAGCTTCAAGTACGGGGTGCGGAAGTGTTGCCGCCTGGACACGGTGGGTGCGTCCGGGGCGGTCAGGTGGCCGCCGATGTACTCCTGGCGGTCGAACAGCGTGGTGTCGAAGCCGGAAAACGCGCACTCCGCCGCGGCGGTGCAACCAGAGATTCCGGCGCCGACAACCGCCACCGTGGGGCGGCGATAGGGGTCAAACATCACAAAACCTTTCACACAGATTCTCCGGCGCCACTTTTGGGCGCCAGTGTGCTCCCGTTCACTTTAGACGATGTTTAGGCGCGGGATCGCATAAAAGGCTGGGAATGTTTAACTACGGAATGTCTCCTGATCGCCGCCCCTGCCAGGCTCATCCACTGGCCGCTCGCCGTGACCGAACAGTTCATTCCGCCTCTTGTAGGCGTACAGCCCGGCTAGGGGTGAAAACCCCATGAGGAAACCCCACCGGCGCTTGGAGTCTTCCTCCATGTCGCTTTCGTAGATCTCCTTTGAGGTATTGCCCAAGGCAACGATGCCGCCGATGGCGAGCAGTGCCACGAACCCGAGTCCGAGCCAGGAAATCAGACTCATTGTTGCCTCCTACTTCTGAAAGTCCACGACCACGCGGGTCGGGTTCTCCAACAGGTACAGGTTGTACGGGCGCTGGGCATCAAGGCCGACGATGTACTGGGCATCCGCCTCGAAGATTCCGCCGTCGGCGATCTCCTGGATGCCCCCGGCCGCCACGCCGGCGGGGTCAGCCTTGGCCAAGTCGGCCTCGCTCAAGCCCATCGACCACGGCACGCCCTGGATGATCAGCTCGAAGTACGCGTTGCCAGCCGGCACGAGCGGCTGCCCGGAGGCCTGCTGGCGCGGGTCTGCGGTGTAGCCGGCCAACACGTTCGGCGTGCCGGAGCCGGACAGCTCCACCACGACGCGGTCGACGCCCTCGTGAGAGCCCGCCCGGACGTCTTCGATCTGCAGCTCCCGGTTGCCCGGGTGCTGCAGGTGGGTGTCCTCCAGGGTGAACGGGGAGGCGGACGGGCCGCCCGCCGGGGCCGCCGCCGCGGAGACGTCCCTCGTGTCGGCCTCCTCCGGTTGTTCCGCGGACGTGGAAGTAGATGCCGGCGTTGCAGCACTTTCGGCGGCGCTCGTCGCCATAGCCGACTCTGAGGTTGGCTCAGACGACGAACCGGTGTCACCCGCTTCAGAGCCGCAGCCCGCAACGGTCAAAGCGGTCACTGCGAGCGCTGCGAAGACGGCTCGGCTGCGGCGGGGGCGGAAGCTGCGGCTGTGGAGAGTCATAAGCCCCACCCTAGCGGGGCTACCATGGCCGGCGGAGACAAATAGAAAGGACACCCATGATCAAAGTTGGAGTGCTCGGAGCGGCCGGCAGGGTCGGCTCCGCCGTTGTTGCCGGTGTGGAAAAGGCGGATGACCTGCAGCTCGCCGCAGAGGTAAACAGCGGCGACTCGCTGCAGGTGCTGGTGGACGAAGGCGTGGACGTCATCGTCGACTTCACCACCCCGAACGCGGTGATGGACAACCTGGAGTTCTGCATCAATAACGGCATCCACTGCGTAGTGGGCACCACCGGCTTCGACGACGAGCGCTACCAGAAGGTGCGCGACTGGTGCGCGGCGAACGAGGGGGTGGGCGTGCTCATCGCCCCGAACTTCGCCATCTCCGCCGTGCTCACCATGGCGTTCGCCCGCCAGGCCGCGCCGTTCTTTGAGTCCGCGGAAGTGGTGGAGTTCCACCACCCGAACAAACTGGATGCGCCTTCCGGCACGGCGGTCAAGACCGCGCAGGGGATCGCGGATGCGCGCAAGGAAGCCGGCCTTTCCGACATGCCGGATGCCACCGAGCAGGCGCTCGACGGCTCGCGCGGCGCGAACGTCGACGGCGTGCCGGTCCACGCGGTGCGCATGCAGGGCATGGTCGCGCACGAGGAGGTCATCTTCGGCACCACCGAGCAGTCGCTGACCATCCGCCAGGATTCCTACGGCCGCGAGTCCTTCGTCCCCGGTGTGCTTACCGGCGTGCGCGAGGTGGCGAACCGCCCGGGCCTGACCATCGGACTCGACGCTTACCTCGGTCTGTAAATGCAGGTAGAACTTGTCGCGGCAACCGCGATGCGGATCCCGGTTGCAGAAGGCGTCACCCAAGGCGAGGGGGCGGTGGCATTCGCCATGCTTAGCGACGTCCCGTCGGCCTCCCTCCTGCGCCGCAACGCCGACGATCTCGCCGATTCGCGCGCGGGCTTGCTGGAACACGCCAGTGCCACCCTGCATGTGCGGGGTGTCTCGCGCGACGCGGCCGCCGCGATCCGGGGCCACGGGCTAGCCGTGAGCGAGCGCGGGGCCGACGGGGCAGTAGTGCCGGCGGCCATCGCCGCCGACGAGGAACTCACGCGCCTGTTTGACGCTGCCGTGGAAGAGGCGGAGTTCGTCCGGGGTGAGCTGTTGCGCGCCCTGGAGGATGCGATGGCTGACGAGCCGAATGCGCTTGTGCGCCGCAAGCGGGCGCGCGAAGCTGCCGACGCACTCGTGCCCGCCGCGGCCGAAACTGAACTGGTCGCCACCGGCACCTACCGGGCGTGGCGCGAATTCATCGCAGCGCACAACGGCAGGTTCGAGCATGAAGAAATCCGTCAGCTTGCCGGTGCGGTCCTCGATGTCATGCAGCGCGAGGCGCCGCTGCTTTTCGGCGATTTGGCCGAAGGGGAACGTCGATAAGCAATTGCTCGTAAGGGGCAGGTATCCTACTGGGCCATGGGCACATCTCTCAAAGCTGATCTGGGAGCCGACATCTTCGGCTCCGTCTGCGTAGCAATGGTCACGCCGTTTGATTCCGATGGCGAACTCGACCTTGCGGCAGGCCGCGATCTCGCTGCCCACTTGGTAGAACAAGGAATCGACGCACTAGTGCTCGCAGGCACGACGGGCGAATCCCCGACAACCACTGACGAAGAAAAGGTCGCGTTCTTAAAAGCAGTGCGCGAAGAGGTAGGGGGCAAAGCCCGCATCATCGCAGGCGCGGGGTCCAACGACACCCGCCATGCGGTGGCAATGGCGAAAGCGGCCGCTAAGGCCGGCGCTGACGGCCTTCTGGTGGTCACGCCATACTACTCCAAACCGTCCCAGGCAGGCGTAGAAGCGCACTTCCGCGCAGTTGCGGCAGCGACCGACCTGCCGGTCTGCCTGTACGACATCCCCGGCCGCTCCGGCATCCCGATCGATTCCGACACCATCCGCAGGCTTGCGGAAGTGGACACGATCAAGGCAATGAAAGACGCGAAGGGCGACATGCTCGAAGCGTCCACCTTGATCCAGGAGACCGGGCTGGCCTGGTACTCGGGCGACGACCCGCTGAACCTGCCGTGGCTCGCCGTCGGTGCGACCGGAATGATCTCCGTGGTTGGGCATGCCGCACCGAAGGCACTGCGTGAACTAGTGACTGCATACGAGAACGGCGATCTCGCCCGCGCACGGGAAATCAACGCCAACACACTCAACGTGCTCGCGCGCCAACAGGGCGCGCTGGGCGGCGTGACATTTGCAAAGGCAGCTCTGCGACTGCAGGGCATCGAAGTAGGAGACCCGCGCCTGCCGGTCGCTGCGGCGACGGACGAGCAGGTCGAGCGGCTCCGCGAAGAAATGACACAGGCTGGAGTCCTATAAATATGAATGAACCCCGCAACCGCGCACGCAAGGTGACGCGCAAGGCCGGGCCGCCGGAAGCAACCGAACAGCAGCCGGTTTTCCAGGCGCCGAGCGACACTCCTGCGAACAGCGGCGGCAACGACGCGCCCGCTGAGCGCGACGGTGGCAACAACGGCAACGGCGGCAACAACAACCGCGACGACAACGGTGGCCGCAACGGCGGCAACAGCCGCGGCGGCCGCGACGGCGGCAACAACGGCAACGGCGGAAACGGTGGCAATAACCGTGGCGGCAGCAGCCGTAACCGCCGTCGCCGTGGCCGCGGCGGCAACGGCGGCAACGGTGGCAACGGTGGGGGCCAGGGAGGCGGCCGCCGCAACCCCATGAAGTCCATGCAGGGCGCTGATCTGACCAAGCGCCTGCCCGCACCGCCGAAGCCGGCCAAGGACACGCTGCGCATTTACGCGCTCGGCGGCATTTCTGAAATCGGCCGCAACATGACGGTCTTCGAGTACAACGGCCGCCTGCTCATCGTGGACTGCGGCGTGCTGTTCCCGAACTCCGACGAGCCGGGCGTGGACCTGGTGCTGCCGGACTTCGGCCCGATTGAAAACAAGCTGGACAAGATCGACGCGCTCGTGGTCACGCACGGCCACGAGGACCACATTGGCGCGATCCCGTGGCTGCTCAAGCTGCGCAGCGATATCCCGATCTACTCGTCCAAGTTCACCAACGCACTGATCAAGGCGAAGACGCAGGAGCACCGCCAGCGTCCGAAGCTCAACGACGTGAACAAGGATTCCGAGGTCACCGTCGGCCCGTTCCGCCTGCGCTTCTGGCACGTCAACCACTCCATCCCGGAGTGCCTGGGTGTCTCCATCAAGACCGGCGCCGGCCACGTTGTGATGACCGGCGACGTGAAGGTGGACCAGACGCCGTACGACGGCAAGCCGACGGACATCCCGGCGCTCGCCCGCCTCGGCGACGAGGGCATCGACCTATTCATGTGCGATTCCACCAACGCCACCATCCCGGGCATCTCCGCCTCGGAGGCCGGCATTGAGGAGACGCTGACCCGCCTAGTGTCCAACGCGCGCCAGCGCGTGGTCATCGCGTCGTTCGCGTCGAACGTCTCCCGCGTCCAGATGGCCATCAACGCCGCTGTGGCCAACAACCGCAAGGTGGCGTTCAACGGCCGCTCCATGCTGCGCAACATGGAGATCGCGGAGAAGATGAACCTGCTCAAGGCGCCGAAGGGCACGATCATCCCGATCGAGGAGGCCGCGAAGATGGCGCCGCACAAGACGGTGCTGATCACCACCGGCACCCAGGGCGAGCCGATGGCTGCACTGTCGCGCATGTCGCGCCGTGAGCACCGCCAGATCACCATCCACGACGGCGACACGATCATCCTGTCCTCCTCGCTCATCCCGGGCAACGAGGAGGCGGTGTTCGCGGTGATCAACAACCTCGCGCAGATCGGCGCGAACGTGATCACCAACTCCGAGGCGCACGTCCACGCATCCGGCCACGGCTACGCCGGCGAGCTGCTCGCGCTCTACAACGCGGCGCGCCCGCGCAACGCGATGCCGGTGCACGGCGAGTGGCGCCACATGCGCGCCAACAAGGAGCTTGCTATTTCCACCGGCGTGAAGCCGAGCAACACCGCGCTTGCGCAAAACGGCGTGGTTGTCGACATGCACAAGGGCAATATCAAGGTCGCCGGCCAGTACCAGGTGGGCCAGCTCTACGTCGACGGCACCACCATGGGCGACGTGGACCCGGACGTGTTGGCGGACCGCACCTCGCTGGCGTCCGGCGGCGTTGTGTCCATCACCTGTGTGATCGACGACCGCACCGGCCGCCTGCTGGAGGCGCCGCAGGTGTCCACCACGGGCTACAGCGACGACGACCGCGACTTCAACAAGAAGGTCGTTGAAGGCGTCGAGGCCGTCATGGGCGATCTGGCCGCCGAAGGCGAGAACGATGCGTTCCGCATGGTGCAGCAGATCCGCCGCAAGGTCTCCCGCGCGATCGAGCAGAACTACAAGCGTCAGCCGGTGATTCTGCCGACCGTGGTGCCGATGTCTTCGGACAACCACGTCGCCACCGAGGACGAGATCGCCTCCACCCGCGAGTCCCGCTAAGCATTTGCTTATCGACGCCCCTTCGGCCCGCCCCGCGGCAGCCGAGGGGGCTAACGCGTTTGTGGGGCGTTGCGATAGAAGGGGTATGAGACACTTCCACCGCACCGCAGCAGCCGTCGTTATTGCCGTCTCGCTTCTTGCGCCAGTAGCTTCCGCCGACGAGACCAGCTGGACCGGCGGGCACCCGCTTCCGCCGGGAACGCAGGTCCCGTTCGATCCCGGCTACGCCACCCAGTGGCGCAGCTACGACGTGGTGAAGTTGGGCGACCCCAACTTCCGCAACCAGGATGTGCGAGGCGTTCGCGTGATCGGGCAGTTCAACCAGGATTCGATCCTGTGCCTGGAAAATGCAAAGGGCGGCATGTGGGGCTGCTACGTCGACGGCAAGGAGGCGACCGAGCTGAGCTACATGCCGTTCGGCAAGGTCGTGACTGTCGATCCGTTGGTCAACTTCTTCGCGCCGGCAATCCGCTTTTTCTTGGGGATCCAGGCGCGGCTGGGCCTGTCGAACCTTTTCGCAGGGTCCTCCCAGATCTAGGCGGAAACCGTACGGTTTCATAACAACCACGCAACAAGGCCTAGGCATCTCTGTTACGGGTGTGCACAATGTGGCCCATGAAGACCGCAACGAAAACCGCCGCGGCTTTGCTTGCCGCCGCGGTAACCCTCGCACCAACCGCTCACGCACAGGATGACGTCGACTGGACGGGTGGCCACCCGCTGCCACCCGGCACGGAGGTGCCGTACGACCCCGGCTACGCATCCGCCTGGAAGCTCTACGACGTGATCCGCTTCGGTGACCCGAACTTCCGCAACATCAAGGTGCAGGGCGTGCGCGTGCTGGGCGCCTTCGAGGGCGACTCTGTCATGTGCCACATGAACGCCAAGGGCGGGCGCAATGAGTGCTTCAAAGACGGCAAGCAGGCGACCAAGCTCGGATGGGGCGTCGGCGGCGAAGTGATTACCTTCGACCCGAAGGTTGAGCAGTTCGCCCCGCTGATCAAGGGCTTCAACAACTTGGAACTGCAGCTTTCCAGCGGCTCCGGGGTGAACCTTTCCAGCTAGGCTGGGCGCATGTCTTTTGCGCAGAAAGAACGTGAACGCCTCGCCCAGTTGTTCCTTCGGGTCGGCCCCGATGCGCCGACGCTGAACGAGGGCTGGACCACTCGGGACCTCGCAGTGCACCTGCTCATCCGCGAGTCCAAGCCGGCCGCCGCCCCCGGCATCTTCGTCGAGGCGCTCTCGGGCGTCACGGAGAAGGAGACGGCGAAGCACAAGGCCCGCCCGTACGAGGACGTCGTGCGAGAGTGGGCTGCCGGCCCGCCGGTGTGGCTCAAGCCTTTCAATGCTGCGATGAACACCTCCGAGCACTTCATCCACCACGAGGACGTGCGCCGGGGCGGGGGAGTGGTGGAGCCGCGCGAATTTTCCCAGGTAATCAACGAGGAGCTGTTCGCGCTGGCTAAGCGCTTTGGCAAGTTGACGCTGCGTGGCGCTCCCGTGCCTGTGATTCTGACCCCGCCGACCACGCCACCCGCAACCATCGGCGACAAGGCTGGGGTGGCCGAACGTGGCGACAACGTGCTGCGCGTCTCGGGCGATCCTGGCGAGCTGCTGCTGTGGGTTTCTGGCCGCGACGCGGCGAAGGTAGAGCTGACTGGCTCCGTTGACGCATTCGAGGGTTTCGAGATCAAGATGTGACCCTTGACTGGCCGTCTCGGGTGTGGCGTAAGGTGTAAATGTGACTTAAGGCGTTAGAGTTACAGCCATGTCTGTCAAAAACACCGCGCCGCGCTCGTCGCGGTCTTCTACGCGCCGTCCTGCCGGCGGCACCCGCCACGGCGGTCCGGTGTCCATGACGCACCCGCCGACATCGTCGAACGTGGCTGCTGAAACCGCCGACGAACGCGTGGGTTCCGCGTATAAAGTTGTCGGCCATTCGCTCGGCGCCGCCGCCCGCGGCGTCGGGTCGTTTTTCCGTCGCGACAAGGACCAGTCCGACTACGACGATGCCGCCGGCCCTAGGCCCCGTCGCAGCCGTGACGATTGGGAGGATGAATGGGAGGACGATCTCGAGATGCCAGAGGAGCGCACTGAAAGCTCCGTTACAGGCGAACGCCGGCGCCGCGAACCGCGGCACGATGGCCACGCCGGTGGCCACAGCACGTTTGAAACCCACGCCGACGCGTGGGGTTTAGTTCTCATTGGCCTGGCGGCCGTCATCGGCGGGTCGGTCTGGTTCGATGTGGCCGGACCGGTGGGTGAGGTCATCTCCACCGGCACCCACTGGCTCATCGGTGCCGGCGCGCTGATCTTGCCGGTCATCCTCGTTGGCATTGCCATCGCTCTGATGCTCAATGTGCGCACCTCCGACGCAGTGCGCGCACGAGTGACGCTGGGCTTTTCCATCATCTCTATTGGCATGCTCGGTTTGATCCACGTCTTCGCGGGCAACCCGGCGACGTGGGAGGAGCGCAAACTCGCCGGCGGCGCGTTCGGCGCCTTCACCGGCGGTGTCCTCGCAGCTGGCTTTTCCTCGTTTGTGGCGATCCCGCTGCTTGGTCTGGTGATTCTCTACGGAGCACTCAAGGCCACCGGCATCACCGTGCGCGAGGCCTACGACTACATCAAGGACCTGGTCACCCGCATGCTGTCCAACACGGACACGCCCGACGAAGAAGACCAGGACCCGTACAGCCACGTCGCCGACGACCTGGACGACATCGCGGAGGGCCGCGAACGACGCACTGCGCACGACCGCGCTGCTTCTCGACGTTCACGCGGCCGCGCCGCCGACGCCGAGCGCCCGGCCCGCCCGACGCGTCGCCCGTCGCTGCGACGCCCGACTCCGATGGAGAGCTACCCGGCCGACGGCGACGGCGAGCTGGACCTGTTCGATTTCGCCGACGAGGTTGAAGATAGCTTTGAACAGCCCGCAGCAGAGCCTGCCGATTCCGCCGAGACCGCCGTGGTCCAGCGCCCGGCGCCCAAGCCAGCGGCGCCCAAGCCAGCGGCGCCGAAACCTGCAGCGCCGAAGCCAGCCCAGCGCGACAACGAGACGAAGGTGCTGCAGCGGGAAGAGCCGGAGACGGAACGTCGAGAAGCAACTGCCCCCGACGCCGTAGCTAGCTCGCGCGAGCAGATGGCGAAGGCGATCGCGGCACGCAGCGGCATCGACGCCTCCAAGATCCCCGCGACCACCCCAAAGTCGGAGACCGAGCAGCCCGCGCCGAAGCAGGTGCGCAAGATCCCGCAGGGCGACTACCACCTGCCGTCGACGGACCTGCTGCTCGCGGGCAACGCGCCGAAGACGCGCACCGAGGCCAACGACCGCATGATCGAGGCGATCACCGACGTCTTCGAAGAGTTCAAGGTCAACGCCCAAGTCACCGGCTTCTCCCGCGGCCCGACAGTGACCCGCTACGAGGTGGAGCTTGGACCCGGTGTGAAGGTCTCCAAGATCACCAACCTGCAGTCCAACCTCGCCTACGCCGTAGCCACGGACAACGTGCGCCTGCTCACCCCGATCCCCGGCAAATCCGCCGTGGGCATCGAGGTGCCCAACGCCGACCGCGAAATGGTGCGGCTGCGCGACGTGCTGGACTCGCCGAAGGTCTCCGCGCAGGACGACCCGATGCTCATCGGCCTGGGCAAAGACATCGAGGGCGACTTCATCGCTTCCTCGATTCAGAAGATGCCGCACCTTTTGGTCGCCGGTTCTACCGGCTCCGGTAAGTCCGCGTTTGTGAACTCGATGCTGATCTCGCTGCTCACGCGCGCGACGCCGGAGGAAGTCCGCCTGATCCTGGTGGACCCGAAGATGGTGGAGCTGACCCCGTACGAGGGCATCCCGCACCTGATCACGCCAATCATCACCCAGCCGAAGAAGGCCTCCGCCGCCCTGCAATGGCTGGTAGAGGAGATGGAGCAGCGCTACATGGACATGAAGTCCGCGCGCGTGCGCCACATCAAGGACTTCAACCGCAAGGTCCGCTCCGGCGAACTGACCGCACCTCCGGGCTCCGAGCGCGAGATGCGCCCGTACCCCTTCATCGTGTGCGTGGTCGACGAGCTGGCCGACCTGATGATGACCGCGCCGAAGGAGATCGAGGAATCCATCGTGCGCATCACCCAAAAGGCGCGTGCGGCGGGCATCCACCTGGTGCTGGCGACCCAGCGGCCGTCCGTGGACGTGGTCACCGGCCTGATCAAGACGAACGTGCCGTCGCGGCTTGCCTTTGCGACGTCCTCGCTGACCGACTCCCGCGTCATCCTGGACCAGGGCGGCGCCGAGAAGCTCATCGGCATGGGCGACGGCCTGTTCATCCCGCAGGGCGCCGGCAAGCCGCAGCGCCTCCAGGGCGCGTTCGTCTCCGACGAGGAGATCCAGGCGGTCGTCGACGCTGCGAAGGCGCAGCAGGACGAGCCCGATTACGTCGAGGGCGTCACCGAAGATAAGCAGGCCGAAGCCAAGGTCATCGACGACGACATCGGCAAGGACATGGACGACCTGCTCGAGGCCGTGGAGCTCGTGGTCACCTCCCAGCTCGGTTCCACGTCGATGCTGCAGCGCAAGCTGCGCATCGGCTTCGCCAAGGCGGGCCGCCTGATGGATCTGATGGAATCCCGCGGCGTGGTCGGCCCGTCCGAAGGCTCTAAGGCCCGAGACGTGCTGGTCAAGCCCGAGGAGTTGGAGACCATCATCTGGATGATCAAGGGCGCGGACCCGGCCGAAGCGCCCAAGGGCGTGCAGCTTGACGACGGCGCCGACGACGCCGACGGTTCCGGTTCTGGCGCGGATGGCTCCGATGCCGGTGGCGACTCCGACACCCGCACCGTCACCGCGACGTACAACCCGACCGGCGGCGCGTTTTAGCCGGCAGCGCTGCGCGGTGGGGGATTCAGCTCCAAATCCAGCTACTAAGACCCAGCTAATAGCCCCTGAGAGGCGAATAGCTGGGTCCTAGTAGCTGGATCCTTTGCTTGGGTGGGAGAACGGGGATGCTCCGGGCGGCGAAAACGGCATGCCACGCCGCGTGGTGTAGTGTGAAACGCGCTTGGAGGGGAGTACCCCGGAAGTGTCCAGGATCGTCAGCACGGTGCCGTCGTAAGGCGATGGCCCCGGTCCGGACCGCCCACAGTGGTGGGGGAGACCTCCGGTCTTTTTTGCAACGCGGACCGGAGGCTTACTTATGCATGTGCCCTTGTACATTTGGTTGATCACCTCGGCTGTGATCCTGGGATTTTTCATCTTCGACTTCGTCTCGCACGTGCGCACCCCGCACGAGCCGACGATGAAGGAGTCGGGCGGCTGGGCCCTGTTCTACATGTCTATGGCGTGCGTGTTCGGCGGGCTCGTCTGGTGGCTGTGGGATGCGGAGCACGCCGTGCAGTTCTTCACCGGCTACATCACCGAGTTGTCGCTGTCGGTGGATAACCTGTTCGTTTTCGCCCTGATTATGGGATCGTTCAAGATTCCGCGCGCCTACCAGCAGAAGGTGCTGCTCATCGGCATTGTGATCGCGCTGATCTGTCGCCTGCTGTTCATTCTGCTTGGTGCCGTGATCATCGAGGCGTGGTCGGATGTGTTCTACATCTTCGCCGCGTTCCTCATCTACACCGCCATCAAGCTGGTGTACGACGAGGTGACCGACCAGGACGATCCGGACCCGAACGACATGTTCGTGGTGAAAACGCTGCGCAAAGTCATTCCGGTGACCAAGTCGTACCACGCGGACCGTCTGGTGTCCGTCACGGAAACCGGCAAGAAGGCGGTCACCCCGCTGTTCGTGGCCCTGCTGTCCATCGGGTTCATCGACGTCATGTTCGCCTTCGACTCCATTCCGGCGATCTACGGCATCACCCAGGAATCCTTCCTTGTCTTCACCGCCAACGCGTTCGCGCTGCTTGGTTTGCGTCAGCTCTACTTCCTGCTCAACGGCCTCTTGGATAAGCTCGTGTACCTGCCGTACGGCCTCGCGGTGGTGCTCGGCTTTATCGGTGTGAAACTGCTGCTGCACGCGCTGCACGAGAACAACCTGTCGTTCATCAACGGCGGCGAGGGCCTCAACGTGCCGGAGGTCGGCACCGTGGCCTCGCTGCTGGTCATCGTTGGCGTGCTTGTGGTCACCGCGGTTGCCTCGCTGATGAAGGACCGCGCGGACGTGAAGGCCGGTCGCCGGGATCCGGAGGAGGGCAAGTACCACATCGATTACGACGACCACGGAAACCGTCGCAAGGTGGACCGCGAAGGCCACCACGTCGAATGGATCGACGACCCGGCCACTTCCGGCAAGGGCGACCACACCGCCACTGGTTCGCGCGATACCGCCCACCTCGACGTCGCGCGCGGTGGCCGGAAGGCTTAGGCGAAGATATTCATCACCGGGTTCCATTCCCGGATCTCGCGGGCGGCTAGGGCCCCTGCGACGGTGTAGGGGTCGCCGTCCAGGATGGCCGCCGCGTCCGCCTCGCTGGCGGTGTCCGGCAGCTGCAGGATGATCAGGGCCTGCTCGGCGCCCGCGAGCGGCCCGGAGCCGACGATCCGGCCCAGCGACAGCTGGGAGGAGATGAATTCGCGGTGGGCGGGGCGTGTTTCGTCGACAAGCTTTTGCTCGCCGTAGGTGTACGTGGCTGCGAAATACTTCATGTAGGGCAGTCTAGGAGCGTGGCGCAGCATGGGTATGGTGGAGGTTGTGATGCAACCCGACAAGCAGTCGAATTGGAACCTCCCGAACATTTTGACCTCGCTGAGGATCCTGTTCATTCCCGTTTTTGCCTGGCTGGTGCTGTCTGAGCGCTGGTGGTGGGCGTTCGGGTTGTTCGTTGCGCTCATGATCACGGACAAGCTCGACGGCGACATCGCGCGCGCCCGTGGGCTGGTCACGGACTTCGGCAAAATCGCCGACCCGATCGCGGACAAGGCGCTGATGATCACCGCACTGGTCACGCTGAATATCGCGAGCACGCTGCCGGTGTGGGTGACGGTGGTCATTGTGGCGCGTGAGCTGGGCATTACGGTGTGGCGCATGGTGATGCTGCGCCGTGGCAAGGTGGTGCCGGCGTCGAAGGGCGGCAAGCTCAAGACCGCGCTGCAAACCCTCGCCGTGGGGCTGTACCTGTGCCCGCTGCCTGCGTGGATGGACACCCCGACGTTCGTGGTGATGCTGTTGGCAGTCGCGGTCACCGTGGTTACGGGCGTGCAGTATTTGGTTGATGCAGGGAAGGTGAACAAGTGACTACTGCGCAATTGCTTATCGACGAGCTCCGCACCCGCCGCCAAACCATCGCCTTCTGCGAGTCGCTCACTGCCGGTCTCGCTTCGGCGACGTTGGCTGATGTGCCCGGTGCCTCGGATGTATTGGTCGGCGGGCTGGTGACCTACTCGCCGGAGCTGAAGACGTCGCTTGCGGACGTGCCGGCGGACCTGATCGAGCGCGAGGGCGTAGTCTCTGCCGCCGTCGCGCGCGAGATGGCGCGTGGGGCGCGGCGCGTGTGCGGTACCGACTGGGCGGTGGCGCTGACCGGTGTCGCGGGCCCCGACGACCAGGACGGCGTACCCGCCGGCACCGTGTGGATCGGGCTGGCAGGGCCGAAGTGGACCGCCTCATCGCAGGCGGCGGAGCTGCTCGATCCAGCAGTAGGCCAGTACGCGCTTATGCCGGGCGCTGCGGTGCCGGTGCGTGTGCTGTCGGGGCAGCGCAACGAGGTCCGCCGCCTGGCGGTGGAGGCCGCGCTGGTCGGTGCGCTGACGGGCGTGCGGGAACAAAACTAAACGGCGAGTCGTTGGAGAAAATGATGACCACTACTACTTTGCTCTACGACACCCCGGTAAACGTGCCGCTCGCCCCGGCCGAGGTTGCCCCCGCCGCATCCCGCGAGCCGTTGTTCCGTGAGGCGCTCGGCATGTCGCTGCGCGCGTTCCGCGCGGACAAGGGCGTGACGCTGCGTGCGCTGGCAAAGGAAGCGCGAGTGTCCTCCGGCTACATCTCTGAGCTGGAGCGTGGCCGGAAGGAAGTTTCCTCCGAGCTGTTGGCCTCCCTGTGCGAGGCGTTGGGGACCACGGTCTCCGAGGTTTTGCTGGAGGCTGTGGCGAACATGTCTCTGCACTCGTTCACTGAGGAGCTGGAGCGCACCACGCCGGCCGCAGCGGAAGCGTAGCCGGCAATCCGCGACTACAGTGGTTGGCGTTTAACGCAATCTTCTGACAGAAAGGTCACGGTGCTTTAGCCATGGCGAATCCCTTTACCAAGTTCTGGAACTACCTAATGGCGCTCTTCGACAACAAGATCGAAGAAAACGCAGACCCGAAGGTCCAGATCGAGCAGGCCATTAACGACGCACAGCGTCAGCACCAGGCACTGTCCCAGCAGGCGGCTGCCGTGATTGGCAACCAGCGCCAGCTGGAGATGCAGCTCAACCGCCGCCTGGAGGACGTCGAGAAACTGCAGGCGAACGCTCGCCAGGCACTCCAGCTCGCCGACAAGGCACGCGGCGAGGGCAACGCCCAGAAGGCGCAGGAGTACGAAAACGCCGCCGAGGCATTCGCTGCACAGCTGGTTACCGCCGAGTCCGGCGTCGAGGACACCAAGCAGCTGCACGACCAGGCGCTGCAGCAGGCCGCGCAGGCAAAGCAGGCCGTCGAGCGCAACGCCGCGCACCTGCAGCAGCAGGTGGCTGAGCGCTCCAAGCTGCTGTCCCAGCTGGAGCAGGCGAAGATGCAGGAGAAGGTCTCGGAGACCATGCAGTCCATGAACTCGATCACCGCCTCCGGCCCGAACCTGGACCAGGTGCGCGACAAGATCGAGCGCCGTTACGCCAACGCACTCGGTGCCGCCGAGCTGGCGCAGAACTCCATCGAAGGCCGCATGGCTGAGGTCGAGCAGGCCGGCATCCAAATGGCGGGTCACGGCCGCCTGGAGCAGCTGCGCGCCGAGATGGCAGGGGAGCTGACCTCCGGTAAGAAGCAGGCCATCGAGCAGGGCAACTCCGCACAGGGCGGTGCCGCCCAGGGTGGTGCTGCTGGCGCTTCTGGCGCTTCGAACCCGGTCGGGAACGATGTCTCCGACGACGCTGTCGCGCAGCGCATGCGCGAGCTGCGCGGCGACGCTTAGATACCAGCTAGTTTTTGTGACCCCGGGATGTTTCCCGGGGTTTATTTAATTGTTCAAGTTTTATTCACTTGGACGTTCGCGCAAATTCACGCAAACATACTACTTTTCCAAACGTTTTCCAAGTTTGTTATGAGACTTTCCCAAGGAGGAAGTTCCCGTGAAGAGTAGTTCCCGTGCGCGTCAATTTGCTGTGCCATTTACCGTGATGCTCGTGTCTGGTTTTGCGTCGGTGCCCGTGGCAGCGGCAGCAGCGTCGACTGACATCGTCATCAATGAGGTGGTCACCAACTCTGACCCGATCGGCGACTGGGTGGAGCTGGCCAATCCAACCGACAACGACATTGACATTTCGGGCTGGACCGCCATTGACAGTGGGAAGAGCAGCAAGCCGATCACATTCCCAAAGAACACCGTCATTCCGGCGCGCGGATACTACGCCTTCTACACCGATGGCACGGGCGTCACTCCAGATGGATCTAAAGGGTTCGGCCTTGGTGGCGACGATCAGATCACCATCAAGGATGAGAAGGGCAACCAGATCGACGAAAAGAAGTGGTCGTCTCACGGCATGAGGGATGGTGTTCACACCTCACGAGGCTTGGTGCCGGACATGACTGGAAAATGGCAGATCACGGACGGGCCGACTCGTGAAAGCGCTAACGCCAAGTCCGATTTTGACAAGGTCTTTATCAATGAGATCACGACGGACGGCGTCGATTTCATCGAGTTGGTGAATAACGGCGACAAGGCGGTAAATATCGGCGGTTGGGTGGTCGTCGATAGTGGCGATGGCAAGGGCAACACTTACATCACCTTTGCACCGAATACGATCATTCCCGCAGGCGGTTATTACGTTTTGACTCCGGACGGGAAAGAGGGCGGCGTAGTCCCAGATGGCACTGATGGGTTCGGGCTCAGCGCTAAGGACAGCCTGACTCTCAAGACGGCTGCAGGAGAGCTAGTTGATGAGTTCGGCTGGACGGAAAGCCCGGTGTGCGAGGGGGCGGCGACGTCGTGGTCCCGCTACTCGGAAGCCAACAACGACTTCAAGATGTCCTCGGCGAAGTCCAAGGGTGACGCCAATGCCGCTCCCTGCGGGGTGGAGGACGAGGAGCCGAACCCGTCGGAGGTGCCGTCGTCGACAAGCCAAAAGCCTTCGAACACTGGCAAGATCAGGATCAATGAGATCCAGACCAAGGGCGACTTTGTTGCTGATTGGGTGGAGTTGTACAACGCGGGCGATACGCCGGTAGACATCTCGGGCTGGAAGTTTGCAGACGACAAACAGGGGCGCACACCGATTGTGTTCCCGAAGAATACGGTGATCCAACCGGGCGGGTACTACTCGTTCTACACCGAAGTCGATACTCCCGACGGTTCGAAGGGGTTCGGGCTTGGTGAGGCTGACAGTGCGCGCCTGTACAGGCCAGACGACAACAAGCCATTCGACGAAGTGAGCTGGACGTCGCACACTCGCTTCTCCTGGGGGCGCACCCCAGATGGCGAGGGTGATCTCGTCGCTCTTGCGAAAGTGACAAAGGACGGAAAGAACGCTGAGGAACTCGTATGGCCGGAGGGTGAACCGTGGCCGGATGAGGTCAACTCAATCAATACGGTCGGCGGTTTCGCGGGCGAGAACTTCTCGGGCGTAGATTTCGACGGCAACGGTAACGCCTGGATTGTGAACAACAACCCGGGGCGCCTGTTTGAGCTGGAGTACGACGAGGACAAGAAGACCTACAGCAAGAAGAACGAATGGACTCTCACCTATGAAAATGGTGCAGGGAATCCGGACGCGGAAGGCGTGACCGTAGGTAAGGACGGCAAGATCTACATTGCCACCGAGCGTGACGGTTCTGGCCCCTCCCGCCCGTCCATCCTCGAGTTTGACCCTTCCCGGGGCAAGGTGACTGGCGAGTGGAACCTCAATTCAATCACTGGTGAAGTACCACCGAACTTTGGTTTGGAAGCCATCGCCTACTTGCCGGACCTTGATGTGTACGCGGTGGGTGTGGAGTACACGGGCTTCGTCCACTTTGTTCGCCTGCAGCCTAACGGGGAGTTCGAAGAGGTTGGCAAGTACGAAAACCCTGAGCTGCGCAGCGTCATGGCGTTGGATTACAACGCGAATAGCAAGGAGCTTCGCGTGCTTTGCGACGAAGCCTGCGACGGCCTTTCTGTAGTCGTTTCCTTCGACGGTACAACCGCGCATGAGGTATCTGGGGTTCAAGCACGACCCGTCCTCATGGAAAACTTTGCAAATGAGGGCTATGGCACGTACGAGAAGATTGGGGAGTGCACTGTCGATGGGCAGCGTACCGTGGTTACCCGTTTCTTGTGGTCTGATGATGCTCCAAATGATCCGAACAACGGCCTGGCGTTGCGCGCTGCAGAAGCAGAGCGGACGGAGTCTTGTACGCCCGCAGAACAGCCGACCCCAACGGTGACTTCGGGCAACACCACTACGAGCGCTGCTCCGACAACCGTCACGGTCCCGGCGGTCACCGAGACTGTGACTCCGACCGTGACTACTACTGACACCGCGGTGACAACCACGGTGAGTACCGAACCTACGACCGTCACTGAGACGCCGACGATCACATCCACGGTGACCACGGCTCCGACGACGACGGCTGCGGCGGTGACTGCAACGCAGACGGAGACGGCAGCGACGAAGACCGTGGTGCCCACGGAGACGACGAAGGTGACCGAGACGCCGGTGACCACGGTTGCGGCGGTGACTGCGACGCAGACGGAGACGGCTGCGACGAAGACCGTGGTGCCCACGGAGACGACGAAGGTCACCGAAACGCCGGTGACCACGGTTGCGGCGGTGACTGCGACGCAGACGGAGACGGCTGCGACGAAGACTGTGACACCGACGGAGACGACGAAGGTGACCGAGACTCCGACGACGACGGCTGCGGCAACCGTCGTGTATACGACAGTGAGCGCGCCGGAGGTTACCGTGACGCCGACTGAGACGAAGAAGATGACCACGACTCCGACGACGACGGCTGCGGCGGTGACTGCAACGCAGACGGAGACGGCAGCGACGAAGACCGTGGTGCCCACGGAGACGACGAAGGTGACCGAGACGCCGGTGACCACGGTTGCGGCGGTGACTGCGACGCAGACGGAGACGGCTGCGATGAAGACCGTGGTGCCCACGGAGACGAAGAAGGTCACCGAGACTCCGACGACGACGGCTGCGGCGGTGACTGCGACGCAGACGGAGACGGCTGCGATGAAGACCGTGGTGCCCACGGAGACGAAGAAGGTCACCGAGACTCCGACGACGACGGCTGCGGCGGTGACTGAAACGCAGACGGAGACGGCTGCGACAAAGACTGTGGTGCCCACGGAGACGAAGAAGGTCACCGAAACGCCGGTGACCACTGCTGCGGCGGTGACTGCGACGCAGACGTCATCGGCTAAGGCTGAGACGGTCACGCCGACGGTGACGGAGCAAGTTGATGTCACGCCGGTGGCAACAGCTGATGCGGTGACGGAGACAGTAACGAATACGGCACAAACCACCACGGTTACCGCAGCCCCAGTCACAACCACTGTCGCCGGTCGCTCGGAGACCGAGACTGTGACGCCGACATCCACGGTTCAATCGGACCAGGACGCAGTCGACGTTGATGCACCTGTCACGACGACGCGTACCGCTCCGAATCTGACGAAGATTGTTGCGGGTGAAACAAATGTGTACTACCGGGTGGCTGCGGCTAATGGGGCAATCGTCGAGGTTAACGACCTGCCGGAGGGCCTCGAGTTCCGCCCCGAGGACAACGTCATTGCGGGCAGGGTTGCAAAGCCCGGCAGCTACACCGCGGAAGTGGTGACGACGACCGGAAACTCTACGATCGTTGAAAAAGTCCGTTTCGAGGTGGAGGCCGCTCCTGAAACATCGACCGAGCATCCGCTCACCACGGTGACCCAGACAGCAACGGCACCGGCGGAGTCTCAGGGGTCGTCGTTGGACGGCAAGTGCGTCGCTGCGCTGACCGGATGGTCGCTTCCGCTTGTGGCGCTGATCCCGCTGGGGATTGCATCGCAGGTCGACCTTCCGCTGCCGGCAGGCGTTCAGGATTCACTCCATGCACTGAGGGATCAGGCGCAGCAGATGCTCCCGCAGGTTGATCCGCAGATCGGCATGATCGCGGGCGGCTTGGCAGCGGCGGCACTTGGTGTCCTTGCAATCGTCAGCATTGTCAATGCATGTGGTGGCGGTGAAGGTAGCTCCGCAGGTAGCAGCAACTAATAGCTAGCCCGTCTCAGCGCGTTCCGCCCGGTCCCTCACAGCAGGGGCCGGGCGGAACGTCGTCGTTAAGCAGGTGCTAATCAACGGCTCCGCGGGCCATGAGCGCTTCGCCCATCATCTTCGCGCGGCGCACAGACCGAATCACCAACGGGATGCCGAATGCGGTGAAGGAGAACCCGACACCGCGGGCCTTGCGCGCGTCGAGCACCTCGTTCGCCGTGGCGAGGGTGAGGGGGATAAGCCGGATCGTGAGCGCGATGGTCAAAGAGATCAGTTCGCCCGCGCGACCGAAGGGGGACAGGGCGCGGTCCAGCGCGGTGAGGAGTTCCTCGACCGGGGTGGTCAGCGTCAACAGGTTTGCCGCAGCAATGGTGGCAAGCAGCCCGACCAGCAGTGTGAGCGCAGAGGCAACGCCGTTTTGCCACACCATGAACGCGCCGAAGAAAGCCAGCACGGGCACCAACGGCACGAGCTGGCGCCACGCTACGCGGGCGGGGATCCGTGCCCATACGTAGAGCGCCAACACGAACGCGAGGGCGGCCACAGCGTGCCATGGCTGCGTCGGCAACGCGGTGACGCCGATGATGAATGCCACGAGCAACACGAATTTCAGCGCTGCACCCGTGCGGTGCAGCAGAGTCGTCCCCGGCACGTATACGCCGAGGGGCAGTTCGCGGATCATGGTTTCGCGTCCATCAGGTCGGTGTAGAAGGCGATTGCCGCGTCGGGGGCGCCGTCGTAGGCCAAGGCACCGTCGTCGATGACGAGGACACGGTCGAAGCCGCGCAGCATCTCCAGGTCGTGCGTGACAACGATCAGCTGCTGGTCCAGCGACATCAGCTCGCGCACGATGCGGCGGCGGTTGCGCAGGTCCAGCAGGGTGGTGGGTTCGTCGGCGATGATCGTGTCCGGCTCGATCACGAGCACGGAGGCGAGCGCGAGCATCTGCTTCTCGCCGCCGGAGAGGGTGTGCGGGGAGTGCTCCGCGCGGTCGGCAAGATCGAAGCGCTCGAGTGCCTCTGCCACGCGGCGTTTGACCTCCTCGCGCGGCAGCTTGAAGCGCCGCAGGGAAAACGCCACGTCGTCGGAAACGCGCGGCATGACAATTTGGGATTCGGCGTCGGAGAAGACAAATCCGACGCGCTTGCGGATGTCTTTGCCGCGTTTGTCGGGCGTGAGCCCGTCGTAAAGCACTTGCCCTGATGTCGGCTCGATGAGGCCGTTGATCAGGCGCACGGTGGTGGATTTTCCGGAGCCGTTGGAGCCGATGATGCCGATGCGCTGCTCCGACAGGCTCACGGTGAGCGGCGCGAGGATTTGCTCGCCGTCATAGGCGACGGCGGCGCCGCGGAACTCGATGAGGGGCATGGCGTTTACTTGCGGGCCCCGCGCAGATCTGGGAACGCCTGGTGCACGGCGAACGCGATGGCGATCATGAGCGCGACCTTGCCGGCGTCCGGCAGCAGGAACGGCACCTGCGCCGCCCAGGCTGCGCCGAAGCTCATGTCAGCCCGCCACATCAGGCCGAACACGCCGCAGAGGTACTGGAAAAACAGGCCGAGGTAGCCGGCGAGAATGAGGATGCCGATGCTCGCCGCTTTGTTCGAGCGAAACGGCGCGGTGTAGGCGACGGCACCGGCGACGGCGGATGAGACGAGGTAGCCGGCGAGGTACCCGACGGTCGGCCCGCCGAGTGCGGAGATGACGGTGCGGCCGCCCGCGAGCACCGGCAGCGCCAGACCCACCAGTAGGAAGATTGCGGCGGCGGAGAACCCGCGGCGCCACCCCAGCACGAGGCCAGCGAGGATGACGGCGGCGTTCTGCAGCACAATGGGCACGCCGGCCGCGCCGACGGGGATGGACACGAAGCCCAGCACGATGACGATGGCGGCGAAGACCGCGATTAGCGCGATATCCTGCGCTGTAGAGTTTTTCTTCATGCGCGGGAGTGTACCGCGACGGGTGGCGTGTACTGTCGGGCGCATGCGTTTGACGGAGTTTCACCAGCTTGTGCAGGACGAGTTCGGCTCGGAGCGTGCGCAGTGGATCATTCAGACCCAGGTGTTGCCCGGGTTTGAGCAGACGTCTGCACAGCTCATTGATGCCGGCGTGGACCCGCGCGATGCGTGGCGCGGGCTCTGCGACGCGTTCGATGTCCCGGCGGAGCGCCGCCTCGGGGTCGATCGCCCGGGCACCTAGGAGCCGTTGCTTATCGACGGCTCCGCTGCCCCGGCGTGTTGTTGAGTTTCGAACACGTTTGCGTGTATTCTCTGGCGTGTCGCCGTCGCGTTCTACAGTGTGCCGTGTTTTCCGCTTGGGAAAGATTTCTTCGCGTTCGAGGGAACCGAAGCGGTATGGCGATACGTCTAACTAAGAAACTGTGCACGCGACGCGCCCAGCGCCGCCGAATACTTGGAGGTAGAAACACCACATGGCAACGAAAAAGAAGTCCGCGGCTTCGGCCGGCAACGACCGCAAGAATGCGCTCGATGCAGCGCTGGCAATGATTGAGAAGGACTACGGCAAGGGCGCTGTCATGCGCTTGGGCGACGAGAACCGCCCGCCGATCCAGTCCATCTCTTCCGGCAACACTGCCATCGACGTCGCGCTCGGCATCGGTGGTTGGCCGCGCGGACGAATCGTGGAGATTTACGGGCCGGAGTCTTCCGGTAAGACCACCGTGGCGCTGCACGCGATCGCGGAGGCGCAGCGCGGCGGCGGCATCGCGGCGTTTATCGACGCGGAGCACGCCCTCGACCCGGATTACGCGCGCAAGCTCGGCGTGGACACCGACAACCTGCTGGTTTCCCAGCCGGACACCGGCGAGCAGGCGCTGGAGATTGCGGACATGCTTGTGCGCTCGGGCGCGATCGACATGATTGTGATTGACTCGGTGGCCGCACTGACACCGAAGGCCGAGATTGAGGGCGAGATGGGCGACAGCCACGTCGGCCTGCAGGCCCGCCTGATGTCCCAGGCGCTGCGCAAGATGACCGGTGCGCTGTACAACTCCGGCACCACCGCCATCTTCATTAACCAGCTGCGCGAGAAGATCGGCGTGATGTTCGGCTCCCCGGAGACCACCACCGGCGGTAAGGCGCTGAAGTTCTACGCGTCGGTGCGCTGCGATGTCCGCCGTATTCAGACGCTGAAGGACGGCCAGGACTCCATTGGCAACCGCACCAAGATGAAGGTGGTGAAGAACAAGGTCTCCCCGCCGTTCAAGATCGCCGAGTTCGACATCATGTACGGCGAGGGCATCTCGCGTGAGAGCTCGATCATCGACATGGGTGTGGAAAACGGCATCGTGAAAAAGTCCGGTTCCTGGTTCACCTACGAAGGCGACCAGCTCGGCCAGGGCAAGGAGAAGGCCCGCATCTTCCTGAAGGAGAACCCGGACCTGGCCAACGAGATCGAGGACAAGATCTTCCGCGCGCTCGGCGTGGGCAAGTACGCCAACGCGTCCGACGAGCTGACGGACGAGCCGGTGGATATGGTGCCGAACATCGACTTCGACGACGAGGACGACGTGGCTGCACCGGCAACCGCGGAGAAGTAGTTGACGGACGCGGACAAGGTTGCCCGGCTCCAGGCGGCGCTTGACGCCTACGAGCCGGGCACCGGTCTTTTCGACCGGACACACGAGGAGGCCCTGGCGCCCGTTCGCAAACGGGCGCTTGGCCTGCTTGATCAGCGTGCGCGCTCCCGCGCGGAGCTGCGCGAGCGGCTGATCAAGGCCGAGTTCGAGCCGCAGCTTGTGGACGAAGTCATCGACGACCTGGCCGGCTCCGGCCTGATCAACGACGCGCAGTTCGCCCACGAGTGGGTGCGCCAGCGCGCCGCCCGCCGAGGCAAGTCCGCCCGTGCGCTGGACATGGAGCTGCGCGATAAGGGCGTCGGGGGAGCGGACCGCGCCGCGGCCCTGGAGCAGATCTCGGACGAAGACGAGGAGCACACCGCACGCGCGGTTGCGGAAAAGTCCGCGCGGAAGGTTAAAGCAGCTCCCGCAGACCGCGCAGAGTACGACAAGCACCTGCGCCGCGTCGTTGGTGCGTTGGCCCGGCGCGGCTTCAACCAGGGTATGGCGCTGCGCATCGCTCGCGAGGAGCTGGACACGCGCATCGCCGAGTGCGAGGAGTAGGCCGAAACACTGAACGGTGTTCAAGACGGTCTCCTAGACTTGTCCGCATGGCATTGTTCAGCGTGAAGATGCGCTCCAGCGCGCTCGGCACCCACATCTCGGGCGCCGAGCGCATCGTGGAGGAGCGCGAGGTGTCGGACGTGTGCGCCGCGATGGGCGCACGCGCGTTAGCCCACGGCAAGGGAAGGCCGGATTCGATCACCGTCACCGTGACCGCCATCGACGGCGACGTCGCACATATCCCGGCCTTGCCAATCACGGAGGCGCATTGCGCAGACCCGGTAGAGGCCCGCGAGACCGTGATCGACGCGCTCGCCCCGCTGACCCTGCACGCCGCCGAGGCCTGGGAGCTGCTCACCGGCGTGCGCGATATGCGCGGGGCCATCCTGCTCCACGCGGCAACCGGTGCACGCCTCGAACCGGATCACGCCCGCGGCGTGCGGGTGACCTCCATGGACGCCGCCACCGCCACAGGGGAGCGTCCCGAGGCGCACTCCGGCAAGACCCGCGTCACCGATGCACTCGTGCTCGCTTCAAAGGTGGCGCACCACCCGGCGGTGCTCGCCGAGGTGTGCATCTCGGACGATCCGGACTACACCACCGGCTACGTGGCCTCCACAGGGCTCGGTTACCTGCGCGTGCCCAACATGAAGCCGGCGGGCTCCCCGATAGGCGGGCGCCTGTTCGTGGTAGACACCGATGACCCTGCGGACCTGATCGATTACCTCGAACACACCCCTGTGTTGGTCGGGGAGGCCAAATGAGCTGGCTCGACAACGCCGCCGAGCAAGAGTGCAACAACTGGCGCAGCCAAGGTCTCGAGCGCACCCAAGCAATCTTCAGCACTGGCCAGACCCCGGTAGCGACCATCGACGGGCGCGAGTATGTCCTGTTCAGCTCCTCGAACTACCTGGGGCTGGCCGAACACCCCGCCGTGACCACAGCGGCTGCCGACGCGCTCAACCGTTTCGGCGCGGGCTCCGGCGGATCGCGCCTGACCACCGGTACCACGGACCTGCACAGCCAGGTTGAGCGCGATTTTGCCCGCTTCCTTGGCTATGAGGACGCCGTGTTCTTCTCCGCCGGGTTCATGGCCAATGCTGGGGTGCTGCAGGCGCTCGCCGGCCCGGGCACGCTCATCGTCTCGGACGAGCGCAATCACGCCAGCATCATCGACGGCTGCCGCTTGGCCAAGGCGCAGGGTGCCACGGTGCGTGTGTACCGCCATCGCGACCCGGCGCACGTCGACGAGCTGCTGCGAGGGCACTCCGGAGCAGCGATCGTGGTCACCGACGGGCTGTTTTCCATGGGCGGCACCCTCGCGCCCGTCCCCGAACTCCTCACTGTCTGCCGCGCCCGCGGTGCCGCCCTCATGGTCGACGACGCGCACGGCACCGGCACACTAGGAGCTCGAGGCCGCGGCATCACGGAGCACTTTTCGCTTATCGACGACCATCCGGACATCCTCGTTGCCACCTCATCCAAGGCGCTCGGAGTCGAAGGCGGGGCAGTGGCCACCTCCGCACCAGTGGCGGCGTTGCTGCGGCAGAAAGCCCGCACCTTCGTCTATTCCACTTCGTCCACGCCAGCGACGTGCGCGGCGGTCTCCGCGGCTATCGGCGTGCTCGAGGGCGAGGACAGTCCGGTGCTTGCGCTGCACCGGAACATCCGTCGCTTGGCAAGCCAGCTCGGGATGGATGCGTGGGCCAGCCCGATCATCCCGGTGCCCATCGGCGACGAAACGCGCGCGGTGAACGCGTCCGCCAGGCTCCGGGAGGCCGGGTACTTCGTGCCCGCCATCCGCTGGCCGACCGTCCCGCGCGGTGCTGCGATGCTGCGGGTGACGGTGATGGCCACCCACACCGACGCGCAGATCGACGGGCTGGCAGACGTCATTTCGCGGTTGTAGCTCACCTGGTTAGACTGTCTCGCCGTGACTACGGCGAGCACCACCCAAAACAGCAATCCCCGCACCTACGAGGTGCGCACGTTCGGCTGCCAGATGAACGTGCACGACTCCGAGCGTCTTTCCGGCATGCTCGAAGACGCGGGCTACGTCGCGGCCGATGCCGGCGAGGAGCCCGACCTGGTGGTCTTCAACACCTGCGCGGTGCGCGAGAACGCTGACAAGCGCCTCTACGGCTCGCTCGGACAGCTGAAGAACGTCAAGGCCGACCACCCGGGCATGCAGATCGCCGTCGGCGGGTGCCTGGCGCAGAAGGACCGCGACACAGTCATCGAGAAGGCGCCGTGGGTGGATGCAGTCTTTGGCACCCACAACATCTCCGCGCTGCCGGCGCTGCTCGACCGGGCACGTGTGGAGGACGAAGCGCAGGTGGAGATTGTGGAGGCCCTCGAGGTCTTCCCGTCCGTGCTGCCCGCGAAGCGCGAGTCCGCCTACGCCGGCTGGGTGTCCATCTCTGTGGGCTGCAACAACACCTGCACGTTCTGCATCGTGCCCAGCCTGCGCGGCAAGGAGGTGGACCGCCGTCCGGGCGAGATCCTGGCCGAGGTCAAGGCGCTGGTGGACCAGGGTGTGTCCGAGGTGACGCTGTTGGGTCAGAACGTCAACTCCTACGGCGTGAACTTCGTCGACGAGGACATGGAGCGCGACCGCTCGGCGTTTTCCAAACTGCTGCGCGCCTGCGGCGACATCGAGGGCTTGGAGCGCGTGCGCTTCACCTCCCCGCACCCGGCGGAGTTCACGTCCGACGTCATCGACGCGATGGCGGAGACGCCGAACGTGTGCCCGCAGCTGCACATGCCGCTGCAGTCCGGCTCCGACAAGGTGCTGAAAGACATGCGCCGGTCCTACCGCTCCAAGAAATTCCTGGCCATCCTGGACGAGGTGCGCGAGAAGCTGCCGCACGCGGCGATCACCACCGACATCATCGTCGGCTTCCCGGGCGAGACCGAAGAGGACTTCCAGGCCACCCTTGACGTCGTGGAAAAGGCCCGCTTCACCTCCGCGTTTACCTTCCAGTACTCGCCGCGCCCAGGCACCCCGGCGGCGGAGATGGAGCAGCAGATCCCCAAGGCTGTGGTCCAGGAGCGTTTCGAACGCCTCCACGCGCTGCAGGAGCGTATCAGCGCGGAGGAGAACGCGAAGCTCGTGGATACGCGCCAGGAGCTGTTGGTGCAGGAGGACGGCCGCAAGAACGACCGCACCCAGCGCATGTCCGGCCGTGCCCGCGACGGGCGCCTGGTGCACTTCGCGCTCGAGGGCAACATCGACGGCGAGGTCCGCCCGGGCGATATCGTCACCGTCACCATCACCGAGGCGAAGCCGCACTACCTGATCGCAGATTCCGGGATCCACGAGCACCGCCGCACTAAGGCCGGCGACAACTCCGCGAGGGGAGAGGTGCCCACCACCGCGCCCATCGGTGTGGGCCTTGGCCTGCCGACGATTGGCCAGCCCGCCGCCGCTCCAGCAGATTCCGCCTGCTGCGGTAGCTAGGGCTACAGTTGGGCGACATGACGCAGCCCAACACCGAATCCCTTGCCCGCGCGGAGAAGAAAGCCGCATCCACCGTGGACATGGGCGCAAAACGCTGGGTGCTCGCCGCCGCGGTGGCCATCTACGTGGTGGCGCTGTTCCTACCGTTCGTCGGCGGGGCGTCGCTATGGCAGGTGCTCGCTGCCACTGACGCGGCGAAGGACGCCCAGACCGCAATCACGGAGTACGTCTTTGCGTGGATCTCCTTCATCGGCGTCGGTGTGCTGACCACACTTGCCGTTGCCACGCAGCGCTTCGCACTCGCGGTTCCTGCGTGGATGGTCACCACCGTCTCCCTTGTCTACTCGGTGCTGGGCATCTGGCTGCGCAACTCCAACGCCTCCGGTATCAGCCGTGGCCCCGGCTACTACCTGGTCCTGCTCGCGGTGGTGATCGTGGTGTGCACAGTGTTCCCGCTGATCCTGTCGCGCAACGAGGAGCAGGCGGCCGTCGCGAGGAAGCGCGCCGAGGCGCAGGGCAAGGACGAGGTGGCGCTCGCGCAGCGCGCCGCAACCAGGGAGCAGGAAAACCCTTTGCTTATCGACGACCGCCGTGCCCGCGCAGCAGAACGTCACCGCAAGACGTCGGACTAACGGATATAAAGCCGGGGCGGGTCACCCAGCCCCGCAAAGGCCGATATCGGCGTTTAGCGTGACCGCCGATCCGCGACCTGGTCTTTTGTGGCAGCTCACCTTGTAAACGCCGATATCGGCATTTACAAGGAGCGCACTGCCTACGGTTTCTGCCACGCGGTGGTGGAGGAAACCACCTCCGCGTCAAGGCCCCTCATGATCGCGTCCGCCGCGGGAGAGTCGGCGGGGTAGGAGCAGTAGACCGTCTCCAGGTCCTCCCAGATCTCCTTCGCGCGCGTGAGCGACGCGCGCAGCAGCGCCGAGCCGATGCCGCGGCCGCGGTGCTCCGGCAGCACGTAGACCAGGCCCAGCTCGCAGACTTTCGCGTCGTCGGCGAGGAAGCGCACCACCTCGCACAATCCGACGATCACGCCGTCGACGTAAGCGAGGCCCGTCAGCTGCGCGCCGCCGCGGTCTTGCAACCTCGCTCCGGCGTCGCGGATGCGCTCGAGGTCCCACTCGATGGTGTCCATGACCAGCTCCCCGCGGGGGTAGTCGCGCGAGGCCGAGGTGAGCAAACGGGAGAACTGCTCCAGCTCGCCGGGCGCGGCGTTTCGCCGTGCTGAGAAGCCGGGGCCCTGGACCACCGCGAACTGGGCGTCCGCAGCATCAGGCAACCCCTCAATCGCGGAGATGGAGAACGTGCCCTGGTCTTCGCGGAACGCCGGCGTGTAGCCGTAGCTGCGCACGTGCGGCGGCTCATCGGCTTCAACAGCGTGGGTGACCCACAGTTGGCGGGTGGGGCGGTTGAGGCGGGCCGACAGGTCGTCGAGAAGCTTGAGTGCGCTCTCCCACGGCTCGTCGGGGATGGGCTCGCCCGGAAGGGGAGCGAGCTCGGAGTCGAAGGTGAAGTTCGCTTCGATCACCCCGCGGTCCTCCAGCAGAGGCAGGGAGACGAACAGCCAGGCGTCGAGGGAGTCGAGGTCTTCGGGGAACAGCTCCGGGTAGCCCAGGTCGGTGACCGGTCGCAGGTGCTGCGTTGAAACTAAGCCGAACAGCATGGCCTCGGACTCGGCGGAGGGCTCTAAACGCTTGACAATGTGCGCGGCGGAGACGCCGGAGGTGGCAAGACCCGTGATGTCCTGGATGGCCAGCGTGGCGGAAAAGGCGTAGCCCCCGACCACGGCCTCGGCATCGTTGCCGTGGTCTGGTCGGGGGACGAAAAGGTGGGGGTGGAGCACTCGCGCTAACTTACTAGCCTTCGTTGATGGCCTTGGCGGCGACGTCGGCGAACTCCTGCCACTGCTTGGCCTGCTCGCGCAGGGAGGCGGCCTTGGTGGCGTCTCCCTTGGCCTCGGCGGCCTCGGCCTGCTTGGTAAAGTCGTCGGCCTTGACCTGGAACTGGTTGACCTTGTCCTGCTGCGCCGGGTCGGTCTTGCGCCAGCGGGAATCCTCGGCCTCGGACACGCGCTGCTCGATGCGGCCGATCTTGTCCTCGAACTCGCGCACACGCCCGCGGGGGACAAAGCCGATCTCGTCCCACTTGTCCTGCAGCTCGCGCAGCTTCGCCTTCGCTGCGCCGAGGCCCTTCGCGGGGTCGATGAGCGAGTCGTACTCGGAAATCAGTGCGTCCTTCGCCTCGGCGTTGGCCTCGAACTCGCGGTCGCGCTCGGCGTTGACGGCGTTGCGTGCCTCGAAGAAGTGGTCCTGGGCGGCGCGGAAGCGCTCCCACAGCTTGTCGTCCACCTCGCGCGGGGCGCGGCCGGCGGCCTTCCACTCCGTCATCAGGTCGCGGTACGCGCGGGCGGTGTGGCCCCAGTCGGTGGAGTCCTTCAGCGCCTCGGCGCGCTCCACCAGCTCCTCCTTGGTCTTCCTGGCCTGGGCGCGGTTGCGGTCCAGCTCGGCGAAGTGGGAGCCGCGGCGGCGGTTGAAGCTGTCGCGGGCGCGCGAGTAGCGCTTCCACAGCTCGTCGTCGGTTGCGCGGTCGATGCCGCGGATGCCGCGCCACTCCTCCAAAATCTCGCGGATGCGGTCGCCCGCGGCCTTCCACTCGGTGGAGTTCTCCGCCAGGTCCTCGGCCTCTGCGGCGAGCGCTTCCTTGCGGGCGATCGCCTGCTCGCGGCGCTGCGCCTTCTGCTCTTTCGCCTTCTCGCGCGCAGTGTCGGACGCGTCGATCGCCTTGTCCAGGCGGGCCTCCACAGCGTCGATGTCGCCGATCACGGCCGCGTCGTCAAGCGATGCCTTGAGCGCCTCCGCGGACTTGCGCAGCGCGTCCGCGTCCTCCGGGTGGGCGCGCAGTCGGGTCTCAATCAGCTCCACCTCGGTGACCAAGTCGTCGTAGCGCTGGCCGTAGTGCGCCAGGCCCTCCTCGGGCGTGCCCGCCTGCCAGGAGCCGATCTGGCGCTCCTCGCCGCCGCGGGTGAGAAAGACGTTGCCGTCTTCGTCCACGCGACCGAACTTGGACGGGTCCGACGGCTCGCGCGCGGGCAGGGGAGCCGGGGTCACGGTCTTTGCAGCTGCTCCCGGTCGCGGGCCCGGCTTCTTCGCCATCGCGGCCGGCGACGGTGCCTTGGTGCCCGGGGTCGGTGTGGAGTTCGAATCGGTCATGGTGGACATCCTTTCCGCGGCCTGTTGTGTGGCCGCACTGTGCCGCGCGTCGCGGCTGCCTTGCGCAATGCGTGCGATATTACCGGCACTTCACGCCCTGCGGGGAGCAAACGGGGCGCTGGGTAGGGTTGTGCGCGTGAGACCCAACCTCTGGATCGTGCCGGGATCGCCGGCACTCGCGCTTTCGCCTAGCGACGAAGCCTCGCAACGCCTTGTCAAGGCCGTCCGCACGCTCGCTGGCACCGCCGGTGGCAGGGCCATCGACATCGTCTGCTCGCTCGATGAGCGCTGGTACACCGCCCACACCGGCTCTCTCAAAGCCTGGGGCGGGCCGGAGATCACCGTGCGCGCGGGCAACCACTTAGGCGAGCTGGTCGCGCGGTTCACGTTAGGCGACCCGGAAGTGCGCGAGGTCCGCGGGGAGATCGGCGCCCCCGACCCGGACGCGGTGACCGTGGTGGTGCTCGACGGTCCGGCCGGGCTGACACCGCGAGCCCCGCTCGCGCTGGTCGACGGCGCGCCGGAGTACCACCGGCGTCTGTGCGGGTGGCTGGACGGTGGGCAACCGGAGGTCGTCGATAAGCAATTGCTCGAACCCGCGTTGTGGCACGAACTGGCGGCGCTGCGGCCACATAAGGCGACATTGCTGGACCACGACGACACCCTGGGCGTGGGGCGCTACGTAGCGGAGTGGAGCGTATGAAACCGATCGCAGTAGTGGGCCCGACCGCCAGCGGCAAGTCCGCGCTAGGCATCGCGCTGGCGCACGAGTTCGACGGCGAAGTGGTCAACGTGGACTCCATGCAGCTGTACAAAGGCATGGACATCGGCACCGCGAAGCTTCCCGTGGAGGAGCGCGAGGGCATCCCGCACCACCTGCTGGACATCTGGGAGGTCACGCGCACCGCCTCGGTGGCTGAGTACCAGTCGCTCGCGGTGGCGACGGTGGAAGAAATCATGTCGCGCGGCAAGATGCCGGTGCTGGTGGGCGGTTCGATGCTGTACGTGCAATCGCTTATCGACGCCTGGTCGTTCCCGCCCACCGACCCCACCGTGCGCGCGAAGTACGAGGAACGCTTGGCCGAGATCGGCGTGGACGCGCTGCACGCGGAGCTGGCCGAGGTGGACCCGGCTGCCGCCCGCACCATCGAGGACAAGGACCCGCGCCGCACCGTGCGCGCCCTCGAGGTTATCGAGCTGACCGGCAAACCGTTCCAGGCGTCGCAGCCGCCGAAGAACGCAGCACCCCGCTGGGGCACGCGCATCCTGGGGCTGCGCACGAACGCCGAGTGGTTGAACCCGCGCATCGAGCTGCGCACGCGCATGATGTTTGAGCAGGGGCTTATCGACGAAACGCGTGGCCTGGTGGACGCCGGCCTCGTGCGAGAATCCACCGCCGGCCACGCGATCGGCTACGCGCAGGTGCTGGCGATGTTGGATGGCGAGCTCACCGAGGACGAGGCGGTGGAGCAGACGATCACCGGCACGCGCCGGTACGTGCGCCGCCAGCGTTCCTGGTTCAACCGCGACCCGCGCACGGTGTGGCTGGACGCTGCCGGCGATGACGTTGTGGGTGCCGCGTTAGACTCACTGGCGTGAAATTTCTTAAAGCGCACGCCACCGAAAACGATTTCGTTGTCCTCATCGATGTCGACGACCAGCTCGACGTGACCCCGGAGCAGGTCGCGTTCCTCTGCGACCGTCGCGCTGGTGTCGGCGGCGACGGGTTGTTGCGCGTGGTGCGCCGCGGGGGAGCCGAAGGCATGTGGTTTATGGATTACCGCAACGCCGACGGCACCATCGCGGAAATGTGCGGCAACGGCATCCGGGCGTTCGCGCATGTGCTGGTGGCCGAGGGGCTTGAAGACGCCTCCGAGTTCGACGTTGACACCCGCGCCGGTGTCAAGCACATCCGGGTGATCTCCGCCGACTGCGCCGACGCGATTGTCTCCGTGGGCATGGGAAGCGTTGAGGTCACCGGTGTGTCCACCGCGGCGATGGGCGATCAGCAGTTCGCGGGTATCGGCGTGGACGTGGGCAACCCGCACCTGGCGTGCGTGATCCCGGGGATGACCTCCTCGGACCTTGCGGATATGGAGTTTGTGGCCCCTGAGTTCGACCCAGAGTTTTTCCCCAAGGGCGTCAACGTGGAAGTACTCACCGAGCTCGACCAGGGCAACGTGCACATGCGCGTGTGGGAGCGCGGCGTGGGCGAGACCCGCTCCTGCGGCACCGGCACCGTCGCTGCCGCGCAGGCGGCGCTTGCGGACGCGGGCATCGAGAACGGTTCCGTGATCGTGAACGTGCCGGGCGGGGCCATCGAGGTCGTGCTCGAAGACGGCGAGGCCACGATGACCGGCCCATCCACGATCGTGTTCCGCGGGGAGCTGGCGGACGAGCTGTAGGCCGGAGACCTACGCCGGGCCGATTTCTTTCGCGGCCCGGCGTGCGTCGTCCCAGGCCTCCTGCAGCTCAAAGGCGCGCTCGTCGGCGACGGTGAGGATGCGCTCCAGCTGCGCCTTGTCGGTGGAGGCGGACTCCAGGTAACCGTCGATGCGCTCCAAGAAGCGCCGGGCGGAAGACGCGCGCAGGAGAAACTCGTTGACCTGTGGCACCGAGTTGTCCGGGTTTGCCAGGGCGGGGTAGTGCAGGGTGCGGTCCGCGATGTCGGATGCAGCCGCGCCGTGCTGCAGCTGCTCGTAGGCGCCGAGCACCTCGGCGATATCGTCGCGCGCGTACTGCAGCGACGACCGGATGGCCATGACCTCCGGGTCAATCTGCACGCGCCGCACGAGCAAGATCGCCCCGATGATCAGCAGTGCCGACAGCAGAAGACCCGGCAGTTTGAGCGTGAACACCAGCAGCACAACGGCAGCGAGCACGAGTGCGCCGATTAACGCTCGGGAGAGATCTCTGTTCGGTGAGCTCATCGGGAAGCCTTTGTAACGGCTAGTGGCCGCCGCATCCGCAGGATCCGCCGCAGCCCCCGCAGCCGCCACCGGAAGGCGTCGGGATGGAACCAGCCATCACAGCGGTGCCGGCGATCACGGAATCGCGGGCGGGCAGGTCGCCGTCCGGCAGGCACACGTCGAACGGGAACGCCGCGTCCACGGAGACATGGATGAAGCGCTGGCCGGTCAGCGCGGAGGTGCGGTACTCCGCCTCCAGCACGCGGGCCGAAAACTCCGCGCTCGCATCCGGGGTGGTGGCGCTGCCGCTTGCCACGGCCTCGGCGCCGGGGGAGGTCACGGTGCCAACCACAGCGCCCGGGTGCAGTGCCAGGTAGGCGTCGGTGGACTCGTAGCGCTCAACCGCCAGGCCGAGTGCTGAGACCGAGAGCTCCTGCCATTCGAGCGCGGGATCGTCCACAAGCAAAGGCTCCTGCGCGAGATTCACCGTTAGCGACGCCATGGCATTGCCGCGGGGATCGACAATATCGGCCAGCGCGACGACGTCGTTAAGCGGCGTGATGTGCGCGTAGGTGCGGGTGACCGATTCGAAGCCAGCAAAGGTGGCAAACGGCTCCACAGCCAGGATGTTCAGCTGCGCGCCGGACGGGTCGGTGTACTGGATCAGCTGGCCACCGCGGACCTCGCCGACGACCGCGAGGCGGTCGGTGGCAATCGCGGCTTCGACTGCATCCTGCCACTTGTTAAAGCTCAAGCCGAGTGCGGAAAGATCGGTGCTCACTGCTGTGCTCATGGCCGTAGATTCTAGTCAATCGCCCCAACCGGGAAGAATCCTGGGCCATACTGCGTTCTATCGGGTAGATATGACAGTGACAGATTCACCACACAGGAAAGATCGCTTTTTGCTTGAAGACGAACTGACGCCAGAGCAGCGCACCCACGAGGAGCTGCTGCGACAGGCGTTTCGCCACAACGAGCCCCAGCCCGGCGCCGAACCCACAGTCGGCGCCCTCGACTTGGCGGACCGCAACTCCTTCCGCTCAGTCGCCGGCGCGACGGAGCTGCGCTCCGAAGACCACGTCGACATCTACGAGGTGGAGTACCGAAAGCTCCGCATCGAGCAAGTCCTCCTTGTCGGCGCGTGGACCGAAGGCACCGTGGCCGAGATCGAGGCGAGCATGTGGGAGCTGGCGGCGCTAGCGAAAACCGCCGGTGCTGAGGTTTTGGACATGCTGTACCAGAAGCGCGACAAGCCGGACCCGGGCACCTACATCGGCTCGGGCAAGGTGGCGGAGCTGCGCGAGATCGTGCAGGCCACCGGCGCCGACACGGTGATTTTCGACGGTGAGCTCTCGCCGTCGCAGATGATCGCGCTCGAGGAAGCGCTGAAGATCAAAGTGATCGACCGCACCATGCTCATTCTGGACATCTTCGCCCAGCACGCGAAGAGCAAAGAGGGTAAAGCTCAGGTCAGCCTGGCGCAGATGGAGTACCTGTACAGCCGCACCCGCGGTTGGGGCGGCAACCTGTCGCGCCAGGCCGGCGGCCGCGCCGGCTCCAACGGCGGCGTGGGCCTGCGCGGTCCCGGTGAGACGCGCATTGAGGCGGACCGTCGCCGCCTGCGCACCGAGATGGCCAAGCTGCGCCACCAGCTGCGCGACATGACCACGGCGCGCGAGGTCAAGCGCGCGAAGCGCCAGCGTTCCACCATCCCGAAGATTGCCATTGCCGGCTACACCAACGCCGGCAAATCCTCTCTGATCAACGCGATGACGGGTGCCGGCGTGCTGGTGGAAGACGCGTTGTTTGCCACCCTGGACCCCTCCACCCGCAAAGCGAAGCTCGCGGACGGGCGCAACGTGGTGCTCACCGACACCGTCGGGTTCGTGCGTCACCTGCCCACCCAGCTAGTCGAGGCCTTCAAGTCGACGCTCGAGGAGGTCGCGGGAGCCGATCTGGTGCTGCACGTCGTGGACGGCTCCGACGCGTTCCCGCTGAAACAGATCGAGGCCGTCAACGAGGTGCTCGCGGAGGTCACCCGCGATTCCGGCGAGGAGATACCCCCGGAGATCGTGGTGGTGAACAAGATCGACGAGGCCGACCCGCTGGTGCTGGCGGAGCTGCGCCACGCGTTTGAGAAGACCGGGCGCACGGCCGTGTTCGTCTCCGCGCTTACCGGCGAGGGCATCGAGGAGCTGGAGGCGCGCATCGAGCAGCACCTCAACTCCATCGAGGCGCACGTGACCATGGTGGTGCCTTACACCCGTGGCGACGTGGTCAGCCGCGTCCACGACGAGGGCACGGTGCGCTCGGAGGAATACGACGAGGCGGGCACGCGTATCGACGTCCGCCTGCCCCGCGTACTTGCAGAGCAGTACGCGGAGTTCGTGGTGAGCTAGCGCTCGAGCTTCGCCGCCGCGTCCTCGTCGAGGATCACCGTGGTTCGCGGGTGGTTTTGCAGCACCGATGCCGGGCAGCCCGGTGTCACCGGGCCCTCAACGAGGGCCTTGACTGCGTCGGCTTTATTCGGGCCGGTGGCGATGAGCACAATGGTGTGCGCCTCCATGATGGTGCCCACGCCCTGGGTCAGGGCCTTGCGTGGCACCTGGTCCTCGTTGTCGAAGAAGCGGGCGTTATCCGCCACGGTGGTGGGGTGAAGGTTGATCTCGCGCGTGCGCGAATCTAGGGCGCTGGGCGGCTCGTTGAACGCGATGTGGCCGTTGGCGCCGACGCCGAGGATCTGCACGTCCACGCCGCCGGCGGCGGCGATGCGTTCCTCGTAGCTGCGGGCTTCTGCCGCGGGGTCTGACGTCAGGCCGTCGAGAGACTGCACCTTTGCATCGTCGATGTCGACATGGCTGGTGAATTCTCGGCGGATGGTGGCGTAGTAAGACTGCTCGTCGGAGCGTTCCAGGCCGACGTACTCGTCCAGGAGGAACGCGTCGCACTGCGCGAAGCTCAAGCCTTCCTCGCGGTGGCGGCGGATCAACTCCATGTACGTGGGGGTCGGGGTCGAACCCGTGGCCAGGCCGAGGGTCGCGCCGCTTCGCACGAACGGTTCGATGATGTCGGCTGCGGACACGCCTACTTCTTCGGCGGTGGGGCGCACAATGATTTCCATGGTGCTCAAAATAGCAAGGCCACACTGAGAGCTATCTACTTTGCCCGCCAGGCACCCCCGGCACAGGAAAAATCAGTGGAGGGGTGATAATGGCATTTCGTGACTAACACTTTCGGCTGGACCATTCACGGAGACGGGCGCACAGTGCGCCCCGGGGCTGTTGTCGCCCCGGACGAGCGGCTGAGCTGGCCGCGCACCATCGGCATCGGCATGCAGCACGTGGTTGCAATGTTCGGAGCCACACTGCTGGTGCCCACCCTGACCGGATTCCCGGTGAACACCACGCTGCTGTTCTCCGGCCTGGGCACCATCATCTTCTTGCTGATCACCCGCAATAAAGTGCCCAGCTACCTGGGTTCGTCCTTCGCCTTTATCGCTCCGCTGACGGCTTCGCAGCAGTATGGCGTCGGCGCGCAGCTGGGCGGGGTGCTGCTGACCGGTGTGGCGCTCATCCTTGTCGGCATCGTCGTTGAATGGGCGGGCAAACGCGTCATCGACGCGGTGATGCCGCCCGTGGTCACCGGCGCCATCGTCGCGCTCATCGGCTTCAACCTGGCGCCGACCGCGGTGTCGAACGTGGAAACCCAACCCTGGGTCGCGGCGGTAACGCTGCTGACGGTTGTGGTGGTCACCGTGGCCACCCGCGGCCTGCTCTCGCGTCTATCCATCCTCATCGGCGTGCTCGTCGGCTGGCTGTTCGCGGCCTTGACGGGCGGCTTGGGTGAGGACGCACTGCAAACGATCGCCGACGCCCCGTGGATCGGCCTGCCGCAGTTCCACCGCCCGGAGTTCCACGTCTCCGCCGTGCTGGTGACCCTGCCGGTGTTGGTCGTGTTGATCGCGGAGAACGTCGGCCACGTCAAGGCCGTATCCGAGATGACTGGGCGCAACCTCGACGACATGCAGGGCCGCGCGCTGATCGGCGACGGTATCGCCACCACGCTCGCAGGCGGTTTCGGCGGCTCCGGCACGACCACCTACGCAGAAAACATTGGCGTGATGGCGGCGACGAAGGTGTACTCCACCGCAGCGTATTGGGTGGCCGCCGCGTTTGCGATCGTCCTGGCGTTCATCCCGAAGTTTGGCGCCGTGATCTTCACCATCCCCGCCGGCGTGCTCGGCGGCGCGTGCCTGGTGCTCTACGGGCTCATCGGCATGCTGGGCGTGCGTATCTGGCAGGACAACAAGGTGGACTTCACCGATCCCGCGAACCTCACCGCGGCCGCGGTTGCGCTGATTGTGGGCATCGGCAACCTCACGCTCGACATCGGCGCTGTGACGTTGGAAGGCATCGCGCTGGGCTCAGTGGGCATCATCGTGATCTATCCGTTGATGCGCTGGGCGTACAACACGTTGGGGGAGGGGCAGTACCGCAAGGAGTTCGACGTGTCGAAGCCGTCGACGTTCTAGCGGCTGGCCCATGCTGCACGTGAAAACGCCCGGGCACAGTGCCCGGGCGTGAGCTCGTCGTAAAGCTACGAGTGCTTACTCCTCGTCGAGGTTCTGCTCGATCAGCGCCGCAATCTTCTCCACGGCATCGGCGTTGTCGGAAGTGACAGTGACCTCGTCGCCGTGCTCCGCGCCCATCGCCATGATCATCAGCGAGGATGCGGCATCGGTCTCGTCGTCCTCGTCGCCGCCGACAAGCGTCAGCAGGATCTCGTCGTCGTACTCGCCGGCAGCATCTGCGATCACCGTGGCCGGGCGAGCGTGCAGCCCGACGGTGGAACCGACCTTCACAGTCTTGGAAGCCATTCGGGTGTCCTTTCCGTTGTTTTTCATTCAGGTCTGCAACGAGTGTAGGTCGCATGCATGCGAAGGTGCCACCATTTTCGCGCAGAAAGTCAAAGAACGCCCCTGTGGAAGACGTCGGGTGGCGCCCCGAGGGTTACTGGGGTTGCGCGAGCACGACCTCGATACCGTGCGAGCGCAGTTCGTCCACGAACGCGGAGGGCGCTTCGGCGTCGGTGATCACCACGTCGACGTCCGTAAGCGGCGCGAAGCTGACCACATAGTCGTTGCCCAGCTTCGTGGAGTCGCACAACACGACAACCCTGCGGGCGTTGGTGACCATCGCGGCCTTCACCGCCGCCTCCTTGGCGTCCACAGTGGACAGGCCGTGGCCGATGGACAACGCGTTGGTGCCCACGAACGCCACGTCGGCGCGCAACAGAGCGAGGGTGCGAAGCGCGGTACTGCCGACGACTGCCTGACTGATCGGCCGGACTGAGCCGCCGAGAAGCTGCACATCGTGCAATCCGGAATCGCTCAGCTCCAATGCAGTGGGGATGGAGTTGGTCACCACCGAGTACTCCCGGTCCCCGCGGGTCTCCGCCAGACGCTTGCCCAGGCTGCTGATCGTCGTGCCCGAGTCCAAAAAGATGGTGCAACTTTGCGCATCCGGCACGAACTGCAGCGCGGTTTCCGCAATCGCGGCTTTAGCGGCAAGGGAGGCGCGCTGACGCGTATCCAGCGGAATTTCCGTCGAGCGGTAAGACTGGCTCGCCACCGCGCCGCCGTGGACGCGGTGCACAGCGCCTTCGTCGTGCAATGCCGAAAGGTCACGGCGGATGGTCTCCGCGGTGACGTCGAAGCGCTGCGCCAACTCAGTGACGTTGACGCGGCCTTCAACTGCGGTCAAAGACGCGATTTGGCGTCTACGCTCCTCGGCGTACATCGATCTCCTGCGCTTGTCGCTATGTGATTTCCGGTCTGTGGGGCTGCGGCTGCTCGATGCAAACGCACCGACTACAGCGTACGGAACACCGAGATGACACGCCCCATGATCTCCGCTTCGTCGCCCTTAATCGGCTCGAAGGCATCGTTGTGGGGCAACAGCCACACACCGGTGGAGTCGCGATGGAACTCCTTGACCGTCGCCTCACCGTCGAGCAACGCCGCGACGAACTCGCCCTCCTCGGCGTTCGGCTGGGAGCGGACAACCACCCAGTCGCCGTCGAGGATGCCGGCGTCGCGCATGGATTCGCCGACGACCTTGAGCATGAACACATCGCCGTCACCGAGCAGCTCCTCGGGCAGGGGGTAGTAGGTGTCCACGTTTTCCTCGGCGAGGATCGGGGCACCCGCGGCAATCTGTCCGACTACCGGCACGTAGCGGGCATTGCCAGAATCTTCCGGCTTCGCCTCTTGCGGCTTGCGCTTCTTTCGGCCGGCTTCCGGCATTTGGCGCAAGTCCACGGCGCGGGGCTTGTTCGGGTCGCGGCGGAGGAATCCCTTCTTCTCCAGCTCTTTGAGCTGGTATGCGACAGATGAGGTGGACTGCAGCCCGGCCGCGTCACCGATCTCGCGGATGCTCGGCGGGTAGCCACGCAGGACCACAGCGTCTTGGATGACCTGGAGGATCCGGCGCTGGCGGTCTGACAGCGCGTTGTAATCCGGGTTGCCTGGATCGGACTTCTTTCGTGCCATGACGTTCTCCTTGGACTCGGTGGCGTTGTGCGCCTACGAACCTACCAGATAGGGCACTCATGTTCGATGGGCGCAAGCATTGGGTGGACACGTATCGAACGTGATGCTATAAATCGAACACGTAAGCGTATTCGAACAAATGAACGTTAGAACGTTCGAGCGTGTCGGTGCCGAACGTAGAGTGTGCCGCAGAAAGAAGGGAGACACACCATGTCAGTTGCAATCAATCCAGTACACAACACATTAGTTGGACGCACCGGAGCCGCATCTGTGGTCCCTCCGGCAGAAGTCTGGGATGTTGATTCCGCGCCGAAGCGTCGAACAGGCGGCGCCGGTGTTCGAGCGATTTCCGGCTCCCATCGAACGGATGCTCGCTCATCTGCCAAGGGGAGTCTTGACGGTTCCTCCAATGTGAACGCGTTCGAAACACGGCACGAGACGCGCGATACGCTCCTGCTCGGCGTGTGCATGACTGCGGCGCTGCTTATCGGTTCGGCATTCGGCGGTGTTTTCTCGGCGCAAACAGAGGATCCTTCGTCCATGTCCAGCGGCCAGGCGGCTCATTCGGCTGTGGCGGCAACTGCGCGCTAGGCAGGGCGTAGACTCACGGCTACGCCAAGCCTTGAAAACTCTGGGGGTGGAAGACCATGTTTTGTCCTTTTTGCCACAACGAGCAATCTCGTGTGACTGACTCGCGGCTGGTCGAGGCCGGCTCAGCAATTCGCCGCCGCAGAGAGTGCACCGAGTGCGGGGGGCGTTTCACCACAGTGGAAAAGGCCGTCCTCACTGTTGTGAAACGCAACGGCGTGAGCGAACCGTTCGACCGCGACAAACTCATCGTCGGCGTGCGCAGAGCATGCCAGGGCCGCGATGTCACCGACGACGCATTGAAGCGTCTGGCCCAAGAAGTGGAAGAGACTGTGCGCGCGCAGGGCAGCTCGCAGGTGCCCGCCCACGAGATCGGTCTGGCCGTCCTCGAACCGCTGCGTGCCCTCGACGAGGTGGCGTACCTGCGCTTCGCGTCCGTGTACAAGTCGTTCGAGAGTGCGGACGACTTCGAATCCGAAATCCGGCTCATGCGCCGCCGCGACCGCGAAGACTTCTAGCCTGCGGCCACGGCGCTAACGCAGCGCGTCAATCTTCTTCTCAATGCGACGCTGGCTCACCGGTCTCGGCGTGCCCAGCCGCTGCGCAAACAGGCTCACCCGCAGCTCCTCAATCAGCCACAAGATGTCCTTGTAGGCCTTGGTCTTTGTCCGGCCCGCAGGCAAGGACTTCATACGCTGCGCCAAGTAAGCCTTCACCGAATCAATCACGGACTGCCGGTCGGCGTCGCGGTCCGGATCTAGGCGCATGTCCTCCAACCGGATCCGCATCGCGTCGATGTAGCGGGGCAAATGCTGCAAGTGGCCGATGCCGTGGACAGTCACCGCGTGCTTCGGCAGGAAGAACTGCAGCTGCGACGTCATGTCGTCGATAGCTGGGCCTTCCCACTGCCGCAGCTCCGCTGCAATGTTCGCGTACTCCGCGAGCGCCGGCGCCAACGTGACCACTACACGGCGCACACCTCCTGCGACCTGGGGCCGGATTTCGCCCACCAGCGCGTCGAACTCCTCGGGGGAGCGCACCGGCCCGCCGGAGGAGAACATCAGGTCGCGGATCACAGCGACGCGGGCGTCCTCCACAAGCCCGTCGGCGCCGCCGTGCGGGTAGCGGTCCACCGCCACCTTCTGCCGCAGCGGCAGCCCCTTGGTCATCTGCCCGGCGTTGACCGTGATCTCCCGCAAGAGCATCGTCAGCGTCGCGGTGACCATCGAGGCGTCCGCGGCGGCCTTCGTCGGATGCACGGTGACCTTCACACCATCCTTGGTGGCTTCGAGTGCCGGGTAGGCGTCGACCTCGTTGCCGTCGATAGTGGTGGTCACCGTCTCCGGCACCGCGCCGAGGGAGTCGGTGGTCCACTTCGCCACCGCATCCGATTCAGATGTGCGTCCGGCCTTGGACACGGAGGACTTGATCTTGCCGGCCTGGCGGCGCTTCAACGCACCGAGGTCCGTGTCGTGGTCGACCACTTTGCCGCGGCGGTCAATCCCGGCGAAGGTCACTTTCAGATGCTCGGGCAGCGCAGAAGGGTTGAAGTCGGCACCGTTGATGCCGCGCCCGCCGACGCTTCGAAGCGCCTCCGCGAGTGCCTCGGCAAACGGTGTTTCCCGCAGCTCGCGCTCGCTGACGCCGTCGGCGGCTTGCTGTGCGCGGATCGCGTCGAGGGCGCGCTCGGCGAAGTCTGGCGCCGGCACCACGGTCTTGCGAAGCGCCTTCGGCAGCGTGCGGATGTACTCCGAGGCAAGCTCCGAGCGCAGCCCCGGCACCAGCCAGTCGAAGCCGTCCGGCCGCAAATTGGCCAAAAGCGGCACCGGCACGTCCACGGTCACGCCGTCGAAAGGATCGCCCGGCTCGAACTTGTAGCGCAACGCGTAGTCGATGGAGCCCTGGCGCCACACCTCGGGGAAGGCGGCGGCGGAGGAGTCCACGCCTTCGTCGTCGAGAAGCGCGGCTGGGTCAAAGTCCAAGTAGTGCTTGTTCTCGGCCCGCTTCTTCTTCCACCAGGAGTCGAAGTGGCGGGCGGTGGTGACACTTTGCGGCAAGCGCGAGTCGTAGAACTCGAACAGGGTGTCCTCGTCCACCACCAATCCGCGGCGGCGCACCTTTTCCTCCACCTCAGCGGCTTCGGCGAGTAGGGCTTCGTTGTGGTCGATGAAGTGGTGGTGGCGGTTCCAGTCGCCCTCGAGCAGGGCGTGGCGAATAAACATGTTGCGCGCGCCCTCGGCATCCACGCGGTGGTAAGGCACAAGCCGGTCGCGCACGATGGTCACGCCGTAGAGCATGGACTTTTGGTGCACCATCGCGGCCGAGCGCTTCCGCGACCACACAGGCTCGGAGTAGCTGTGCTTCATCAGCTCGCCCGCGGCAGCCTCCACCCAGGCGGGCTCGATCTTTGCCACGTCGCGCGCCCACAGGCGCGAGGTCTCCACCAGCTCGGCGGCCATGAGGAACTCCGGGGGCTTTTTGCTTAGCGACGACCCGGGGAAGACCAAGAACCGCGTCCCGCGCGCACCCTGGAACTCCTTCGAGTTGCCGTCTCGGGCGCCGATGTTGGACAACAGGCCCGTGAGCAGCGACTTGTGGATCGCGTCGGCGTCGCGCTCGCCGGCGACGTTCTCGGCTCGGGACCAGCCCAGCTGGCGCTCCACGTCGCGAAGCTGGCGCACCAGGTCGAACCATTCGCGGATGCGCATGTAGTGCAAAAACTCGCGCTTCATGCGCTTGCGGAAGGCGTTGCCGGATAGCTCGTCGCGCGAGTCGCCGATGTAGTCCCACAGCTTGAGCGAGGACAGGAAGTCCGATGTCGCGTCCTTGAACCGGGCGTGGGCCTGGTCGGCCTGGGCCTGGTATTCCAGAGGGCGCTCGCGCACGTCCTGGATGGTCATGCTGGCCACGATCACGGTGACGTCGTCGAGCACGCCGAGTCGGTTGGCCTCCACCAGCATGCGCGCCATCTTCGGGTCCACCGGGATGCGCGCGATGTCGCGCCCCACCGCGGTGAGCACGGGTGCGCCGTCGCGTTCCTTGTCCGAGATCGCGCCGAGCTCGTGCAGGAGCAGCAGGCCGTCGCGCACGGCCTTCTTATCCGGCGGCTGGATGAAGGGGAAGTCGTTGATGTCGCCGAGGCGCAGGGAGATCATCTGCAGCACCACGGAGGCCAGGTTGGTGCGCAGGATCTCCGGGTCGGTGAACTCGGGGCGCGCCTCGAAGTTGTCCTCGGAGTACAGGCGGATGGCCACACCGTCGGCGATACGGCCGGAGCGTCCGGAGCGCTGGTTGGCGGAGGCCTGGGAGATCTCCTCGATGGGCAGGCGCTGCACCTTGGTGCGCGTGGAATAGCGCGAAATGCGCGCCAGGCCGGTGTCCACCACGTAGTGGATCCCCGGCACCGTCAGCGAGGTCTCCGCGATGTTGGTGGACAACACGATGCGCCGACCGGAGTGCGGGGAGAACACCCGGTGCTGCTCCGCGTTGGATAGGCGGCCGAACAAAGGCACGACCTCCACGCCGCGCCAGTGCTGCTTTTCAATGGCCTCCATGCAGTCGCGGATGTCGCGCTCGGAAGCGAAGAAGCACAAGATGTCGCCCTTGCCTTCGCCCATGAGCTCCTTGCAGGCGTCGACCACACCGTCGATCATGTCGGTGTCGATCTCCTTTACGGAGCCGTCTTTTGCCTGCACCTGCTCCACCAGCGGGCGGTAGCGGATCTCCACCGGGTAGGTGCGCCCAGAGACCTCGATGATGGGGGCTGGGTTGCCCTCGGCGTCGGCAAAGTGCTTCGCAAACGCTTCCGGGTCGATGGTTGCGGAGGTGACGATCACCTTCAGATCTGGGCGCTTCGGCAGCAGCCGCTTCAAGTATCCGAGCAGGAAGTCGATGTTCAGCGAGCGCTCGTGCGCCTCGTCGATGATGATCGTGTCGTAGGCGTTGAGGAACCGGTCGCGCTGCATCTCCGCGAGCAGGATGCCGTCCGTCATCAGCTTCACCGCCGTGGATTCGGAGACCCGGTCGTCGAAGCGGATAGCGTAGCCGACGGACTCGCCGATGTCCTGGCCCAGCTCGTCGGCGATGCGCTCCGCCACGGTGCGTGCGGCGAGCCTGCGCGGCTGTGTGTGCCCGATCAGGCCTCGGCGGCCGCGGCCCAGCTCCAGCAGCATCTTCGGGATCTGGGTGGTTTTGCCGGAGCCGGTCTCGCCCGCGATCACCACGACCTGGTTGTCGCGCACCAGCTCCATGATGTCCTCGCGCCGCGCGGACACCGGCAGGTGCTCCGGGTAGGTGATCTCGGGGATGAGGGCATCACGCTTAGCGACGGCAGCTGCCGCCTTGTCCACGTCCGCGCCAATCGCCGCCAGGGCTTCGGGCGAGTTGGCCTTCTTCAGGCGCCGGCGGAACCTGCGCACGTCAGCGATCGGGACGCCGTCGAGCGCCTTATACAGCTGCGGCTTCGTGGGAGGTGAGGTAGGGGATGCGTGCTCATTCATAACCAGAGCGTGAGTCTAGCGCGGCAGCAGCTTACGGCTCGATTCCGTCGCTTCCTCGAAGGCGCGGGTGACCAACTCGCCGAGCTGCTCGAACTCCGGTCGGCGCCGCGATGACGCCCGCATGGCAAGCCCGACGGTGCGCTTCGCATCCACCCCGGGGCCGAACGCGGCCACGGCGATGCCTGGGCGTGCGCACTCGGTGGACAGTGCGGAGACGGGCACCAACGTGGAGCCGAGCCCGGCCACCACCAGCTGCACCACCGTGGTCAGCGACGCCGCGCGGGTGGCTGACTGTGCGCCGGGGGAGCGGTTGACCTCCGCGATCTTGCACAGCTCCACGATTTGATCGCGTAGGCAGTGCCCGTCGTCCAGCAACAGCAGATCGAGGTCGTGCAGCGCGTTCAGATCGAGGTCTCCTCTGCCGGCCAATGGGTGGTCGGGTGTGGTGATGACGGCGAAGGTTTCGTCGTACAGCGGGATCTCCGACACCCCGGTGGCGCCGGTTGGGGTGGCGAGTACGGCGACGTCGATCTGGCCGTCGCGAAGCCGCTGCAGCAGCTCTTCGGTCTGGTTTTCCACAATGCGCGGCTCTAAGTCCGGGTACTCCTCCTCGATGAGCTTCAGCAGCGTCGGCAGGATGTACGGGGCGATGGTGGGGATTACGCCGATGTTCAGCGGCCCGGCCAGCGCTCCGAGGGCGCCGCGGGATTGCGCCACGAACGCGTCGGCAGCTTCCAGCGTCGCCTTCGCATAGGGGAGGAGCTCCTCGCCGGTGGGGGTGACGATGACGCGCCGGGTGGAGCGCTCGATGAGTTGGATGCCCAGGCCGGCCTCCAAGGCGGCGAGCGCCTGCGACAGTGACGGCTGTGAGATGCCGAGCTTGTTCGCTGCGGAGACGAAGTGCTTTTGCTCGGCGACGGTGACAAACGTCCGGATCTGAGCGAGCGTCGGTTTATACTCTCGATTAGCCATGCCTATGAACCTACACGAAGTTCATAGGTTTTTACGTTGAAAGCGGGCGCGTTCTGTGTCATACTGGTTGCTGTCCGTTGAAAAACACCTATGACCAGTTTCTTTGGAGGAATTTCTATGCCGATCATGACCGTTGGAGAGCGTTTCCCGGAGTTCGACCTTGTCGCGCTGAAGGGCGGCAACCTGAAGGAAGCTAACGCGTCTTCCCCGGACGACTACTTCGAGAACGTGTCGCTGGACAAGTACGAGGGCAAGTGGAAGATCGTCTTCTTCTACCCGAAGGACTTCACCTTCGTCTGCCCGACCGAGATCGCCGCATTCGGCAAGCTCAACGAGGAGTTCGAGGACCGCGACACCCAGGTGCTCGGCGGCTCCACCGACAACGAGTACTCCCACTTCAACTGGCGTGCGACCCACGAGGACCTGCTGGACATCCCGTTCCCGATGTTCGCTGACGTTCGCCACGACCTGATCCGCGCGCTCGGCGTCGAGAACGCTGACGGCGTCTGCGACCGCGCGACCTTCATCATCGACCCGGACGGCATCATCCAGTTCGTCTCCGTCACCCCGGACGCTGTCGGCCGCAACGTCGACGAGGTCCTGCGTGTGCTCGACGCGCTGCAGTCCGAAGAGGTCTGCGCCTGCGATTGGCAGAAGAACGACCCGACCAAGAACATCGACAAGATGGCCGTGGTCCAGGAGTCCCTGAAGTAAACCCTTTTTCAGTTAAACCCGTCCGGCAAAGGAGAACATGATGTCGATTGAGAACCTGCGCGGCGCACTACCCGAGTACGCGAAGGACCAGAAGCTCAACCTCGGTTCGCTGACCCGCTCCACCGAGCTCAGCGAGCAGCAGCTCTGGGGTACCCTGCTCGCCTCCGCGGCAGCGACCCGCAACGCGAAGGTCATCGCAGAGATCGCTGAGGAAGCCAAGGAGCACCTCTCCGAGGAGGCTGTGGAGGCCGCGTACGGCGCCGCCACCGTCATGGCGATGAACAACGTCGCCTACCGCGCCAAGGGCTGGCTCGGCGACGATTACGCCAACGTGAAGTTCGGCCTGCGCATGAACATCATCTCGAAGCCGGGCGTGGAAAAGGCCGATTTCGAGCTGTGGTCGCTCGCTGTTTCCACCATCAACGGCTGCGAGCACTGCGCCGTGGCGCACGCCAACACCGTCCGCGAGGAGGGTGTGACCAAGGAGCAGGTCTGGGAGGCCGTCAAGGTCGCCGGCGTTGTCCAGGCTGTGGCCCAGGCAATCACCATCGAGGACGCCCGCTAAGCATTTACGCTTGACGACGGCACGACCTCCGGCAAGAACCCGCACGAAGCGGGGGCTGCCGGAGGTTTCGTCGTGAAGCGAGTGAAACCAGATCTCAAGCCGAACGCACCTGCAAAACCCCAGGTCGCGCCCGCGCTTGAGGTCTGGTTTTGCGCTGAGGTCTGGTTTATCGCGTGAAGCGAGAGCCCAGGGTGCTCCCTGTGTGTCTAGGTGGACGGGGGTATTAGTTCCGGATGCCAGCCGGATCGTGGATCACGCCGAAGCGGTGCAGCGTCGCGGATACGGCCTGCTCCAGCAGGTAGGGAAGGAGCTCGCGGCGCCCGTCGATGAGCACGGGCCCGTCGAACACCGCCGTGGCGACGTCGCCGTAGAGCTCCTCGGACGCGCTTCCGACCACGCGGATGCGGTCAGGCGTGCCGGTGACGGCGTGTGTGTCGACGGCCACATCGGCTGCCTCGAGCTCACGCGCAATCGCATCCGGGGCGACCACGCGCACCTCGGTTCCGGTGATCGCGGCGGCGAGCAGCTGGCGGTACACCTCGCGCAGCTGGTAGCCCTCGCCGACGTAGACCACCACCGGCTCCAGGGTGCTGCGGTAGCGGAAGATGTTGGCCTCGGAGCGCAATCCGGAGTGGTCGTGGCCGCGGCCGAACTCGCTATCCCACGCGCGCTGGTCGTACTCGGCGGCGCGGGAAAGCCACCCGAAGTCCTCGTCGCTGACGTTGGCACGGAAAGCGTCGAGAAGCTCCTGCACCTTCGCCGAGATGCTCACGCCTAACGACGGCGCCAGCTCCGCCCGCTCCCGCCACGTGCCCATCTGCGCGACGTAGTTCGGCCCGCCCGCCTTCGCGCCGGGGCCCACGGAGGACTTCTTCCAACCGCCGAACGGCTGGCGCTGCACGATCGCGCCGGTGATGCCGCGGTTGACGTAGACGTTGCCGGCCTCGACGCGGTCGAGCCACGTGGTGATCTCCTCGCCATCGAGGGTGTGGATGCCTGCGGTCAGGCCGTAGCCGGTGGAGTTTTGCCACTCGATCGCTTCGTCCAAGTCCTTGGCGTGCATGATGCCCAGCACCGGGCCGAAGCACTCGTTCTGGTGGTACCAAGAGCCGGGCTGCACGCCGTCGCGGATGCCGGGGGACCAGAACTTGCCCTCGTCGTCGAGCTTGCGCGGCTTCAGCAGCCATTTCTCGCCCGGCTCCAGGGTGGTCAGGCCACGCTCGAGCTTCTCGCCTGGGGCTTCGATCAGGCCGTTCATGGTGGTGGACAGGTCGGTGCCCGGGCCCACCACGAGGGTGGAGGCTGCGTCGAGCAGCTGGTTGATCAACCGGTCGGACTCGCCGGCGGAGCCGACGAGGATGGCCAGCGAGGCCGCGGAACACTTCTGGCCAGAGTGGCCGAACGCCGACAGGTACAGGTCGTTGACCGCGAGGTCCGGGTCGGCGGACGGGGTGATGATGATGGCGTTTTTGCCGGAGGTTTCCGCCATGACGTTGAGCTTCGGGTTCCAGGACTTGAACAGTTGCGCGGTTTCGGAGGCGCCGGTGAGGATGATGGCGTCCACGGCATCGTCGGTAAGCAATGCCTTGCCGGCCTCACCCTCGTCCGCGCGCACGTACTGCACAGTGTCGGCGTTGATGCCCTTGTCCGCGAACACCGCCTGGATGCAATCCGCGATGAGCTTGGCGCACTGCGTCACCTGCGGAGCCGGCTTGAGGATCACGGCGGAGCCTGCGGCCAGCGCCGCCATCACCCCACCGGTGGGGATGGCTACCGGGAAATTCCACGGCGGCACAACGACGGTGAGTGTGTTCGGCTCGAAGTCCGCGGCGATCTCGTCCAGGTGGCGGGCGCTGTCGGCGTAGTAGGTGCAGAAATCGATCGCCTCGGAGATCTCCGGGTCGGACTGGTCCACCGTCTTGCCGGCCTCGTGTGCGGCGACCGCGACGAAGTCGCCGCGGCGGCGCGCGATCTCGTCGCCGATGGCGTCGAGGATGTCGGCGCGCTCGTGCGCGGAAAGCGCGCCCCAGGCCTTCTGGGTTTCCTGGGCGCGGGAGATGTGGTCGGCGATGACGGTTGGGTCAGTGATCTCCTCGCCGGTGTCTACAGCCGGCGGGTTTGTCAGGTGCTCGATTGCCCACGCGCGGTTGGCTTCAAGCGCCGGGTCCGTGTCCGGCTCGTTGAAGAAGCGGCCGGTGGTGGCCGACTCCGCGGAGACCTGGCGCCCGGTCTCGTTGGTGCGGTCCTGGTCCCGATTTGGACCGTTGCGCACGCCCCAGCGGTTGTCCACCGCCCAGCGGAAGACCTCCTCCTGCTCCTTAATCGGGTCCCGCTTATCGGTCTTGGGCGCGAACAGGGCGTGCAAGAAGTTCTGCGGTGCGGCGTTTTCTTCGAGACGGCGCACGAGGTAGCTCACCGCCACGTCAAAGTCGTCTTTGCGCACGACCGGGGTGTAGAGGATCTGGCGGCCGTAAGCCTCGCGCACGATCTGCTGCTGCGCCGGCGACATGCCCTGCAGCATCTCCGAGTCGAGCATGCTGGCCACACCGCGTTGCTGCGCCAGCTCGTAGGCGAGCGCGGAGGTGAACAGGTTGTGCGAGGCGATGCCGATGGAGAGGCTGTCGGCGTACTCGGGGCGTACGATGAAATCGAGCAGGCGGTAGTAGTTCGCGTCCACCTCGTCCTTGGTCAGATACGGTGCCTGCGCCCAGCCCTCGACCTCCGCGTGATGTCGCTCCATGGACAGGTTCGCGCCCTTGACCAGGCGGATCTTGATCTTGGCGCCGCCGTCGGCCACGCGCTTCTGCGCGAAGTCCGCCAGGTACTCCAGGGCGCCGAGCGTGTCGGGCAGGTACGCCTGCAGCACGATGCCGCCCTGGTAGTCCTTGAACTCGTCCTCGCTGAGCAGCTGGGTGAACACGTCAAGCGTGAGGTGGAGATCGTGGTACTCCTCCATGTCCATGTTGATGAACACCTGGGGGCTACGGTCCCGCGCGGCGCGGTACAGCGGGCGGATACGGTCCTTGACCAGGCGCACGCACTCGTCGTAGTCCCAGTGGTTGAGCTGGGAGACCATCGAGGAAGCCTTGACGGAGACGTAAGTCACGCGAGGATTCTTGATCAGGTTCAGGGTGCGCTCTGCACGGTCCGTTGCTTCCTTCTCGCCGAGTACTGCCTCGCCCAGCAAATTGAGGTTGAGCTGCTCGCCGCGCTTTTGCGCGTTGTCGAGCAGGTTGTTCAGCGCGTCTGACTCAGCGTCGAGCACGAGATGGCCCACCAGCTGGCGCAGGCGCATGCGAGCCGCGGGGACGACCACGAAGGGCAAGAACGGGCCGACGAAGGCGCCGGTTCCGACGAGCAGGGCATTGATGCGACCGAGGAACGATGCGTCGACGCCCCTGGTGATGGCACGCAGTGCGTTCGCCGCTACCCGGTTGTCCTCAGGGCGCATGACGCGGTCGACGAAGTCCATGGTGAAGCGGACCCCGTTGTCGTCGCGAAGCATTTCTGCGAGCTGTTGTGTCTGGGCATCATCTGCATCCGCGTCAGCGGTAGCTTCCATCCAGTGGTACGCCCGGGCGACGGCTGCTTCCACGGCATTGTCGAGTTCAGCGCTGTTTTCTGGCGGGAGCTGGTTGGTGTGCAATTTCGGCATGTGTGTTCCTTACCACTAAAACAGAACGATGTGACATCTCACAAGCTAATGTAAAACCTGAATACAGGCCCCTGATTTGCAAAAGAATCCTCGCGCGCACGAAAAAGCCCCGGAAAACACAGGTTTCCGGGGCTAGGGGGAGGGGGTTAGAGACCGCCGAAGGGACCGCGCAGCGGGTCGAACGGTGCGATGGTCTCATCCACCTCGCCGGTCTCAATCTGCTTTGCCAGCATCTTGCCGGACAGCGGGCCGAGGATAATGCCCCACATGCCGTGACCGCCGTTGGTGTAGACGTTGGGCACCTTGGTCGCACCCACCAGGGGCAGGCCGTCCGGGGTCACCGGACGGGAGCCGACCCACTCGTCCTGGCGGTCCTCCCAGTCGATGCCTCGGAAGAACGGCTTGGTGGCGTGGATCATGGACGCGACGCGGCCCGGCTGGAACGGCTCGTCCGGGCCACGGAACTCCATGGTGCCGGCGATACGGAAACGGCCTTGGTACGGGGTGCAGGCGATCTTCGGGTCCGGCAAATACACCGGGCACGTTGCCGGCTCGGCGGTCTCCACAGAGAAGGAGTAGCCGCGGCCTGCCTGGATCAGCGTGGTCACGCCGAGGTCTTTCGCCAGCTTCGGCAGCCACGCGCCAGTAGCCAGCGCCACATTGTCGGCGTGCAGCCACTCGCCGGTGGCCAGCTTCACAGCCGGCTTGCGGGTGGAGCTGACCTCAACGACCTCCACGCCAGTGGTTACCTTGCCGCCGCGTTCCACGATGGAGTCCGCGATGGCCTGGCAGTAGGGGCCCGGCTCGATGAAGCGTTGGCCGCCCATGCGGTAGGTCGCGCCCACCTTGTCGGTGAGCATTGGAGCGTCCGTGCGGGCGTCGTCAAGCGTGATCTGCTCGAACGGGATCTCCTGGCCGTGGCGCTGCGCGCCTTCGACCTCCTTGAGGAAGCCGCCGGCCTTCTTCTCGTTCTCGAAGCCGATGATGAACGGGCCCTCGTGGGTCGTGGCCTTCACGCCGCCTGCCTCGAGCTCGTCGAAAGCCGCGAGTGCGCTAAGGTCCGCCTTGGTCAGGCCCGCCATCGTCTTGTCCCAGGCGCGGCCGGTGGCGTGCGCCATGAAGTTGGCGCAGAAGCGCCACAGCTTCGGGTCGATGCGCACAGGCACATCAAGAGCGGCGTGCTTGTCAAAGAGCGCTGTGGGCCCGTACGCCCACAAGCTCGAGTTGGCCAGGGGGATCGTTTTTCCTGGTGCGAGCCATCCAGCGTTGCCCCAAGAAGAGCCGGCGGCGACATCGATGCGTTCCAGCACCTCCACCTCATGTCCGTACTCCTGTAGGTGCCACGCGGTGGCGAGGCCCGTCATGCCGGCCCCGACGACGATAGTGCGGGTCACGTGTGTTCCTCCTCACAGATACACGCGGAGTCAGCACTTGTTGCGTCATGTAGACGCCGTGGTAGACTCAGTCTTAACTTTTTCAACCTGCGAATGACCCTAGTCGACAAAGCGTAGGCAGATAGTCTATGTATTTGCCGACAGTTTTATAAGAGACGTGGAGGAATGTAGATGAAGGCTTGGCGGCTAGCCATCCCAACGCTATTGGCCCTGTCCGTTGTGCATAGTGGCATTGCTAATGCGAGTGAGGCAGATATAACAGGATCTCCTGCCGGGGAAAAAGAATGGACGAAAACCGCTAAAGCTACATTTCCTAGCTCTTCTTCGAAGGCGGGTTCTAGACTGGCGCCACAGCCGTACTCTGCTACTAATTTTGCTCTTGCTCCTGGTGGCGGTGCAGCATTCACCAACGTAGAGGTACACGGAAAATCCACCTTTGTGGATCGGATCGGTGTTTCCTACGCACGAGGAATCGACTATAAGCAAAATATTTGTGGAGTCGAGCATGAGGTCGACTATGTGGAAACAAATGGCCAGCACAAAACTGAGTCGTCTAAGACTGAATGTTCCATCGGCGCTTCTTGGGCTTGGTTCAATATAAAGCGCGATCTTAAAGATCAGTCGCAAGTATGCGGCCGCTCTAAGGTTGACGGAGAATGGTCCAATAAGGCGTGTATCACGATTAAGAAGTAGACTGATCAATCTAAATCATTGGAAGGATCAGGTGAAAGATAATGGTTGTTATCGCGAGCTTAATAGCATCCTTGATTCCCATAATCCTGGTTGCATATGTAGTTCGGGCTATCTTCCGTAGTAAACCTGTTGAAAACAAGAGCACGTTAATTGACGAGGCTAGGGAAACCAAGCGTAACTAAAGTCTTGCGCGTATTTCCTACGTAAAGCAGTGCCCCCGACTGTTGTTGGGGGGCACTGCTTTACGTAGAGGGTATTGAGCTGAGAATCTTCATTTTTCGAGCCATTGGCTGAGGCGTTGTAGGGGGCTGTGCCTGTTGTTGGTGGGTTCTTGGGCTCGGTTTCGGGGTCGGGGGGTTACTTCTTGGACGGTGAGTTGTTTTTGTGGGGTGATTTCTAGTGCGTGGATAGTTGTTTTGAGTGCTTCGATGGTGTCTTGTTTGGCTTGGATGAGTTGCTGAGCCTGGTGCAGTTGTTGTTCGGCGTAGTGTGCGCGTTGTTTTTCTAGTTCTAGTGCGTGCACTAGATTTTGGTGGTCTTGTGCGCTGGTTGCACTGGTGCGGGTTTCGGGGGTTGTGGGTGATGGTGTCGAGTCGTCCGCTGGTAATGAGGTCGCCGATGGGGATGTACCAGGTTCCTTGTTTTTGCTGGGCTCGGGGGAATTCTCCGCGTCCTTTCGCGCGGGGTGATGGTGGTTTGGCGACGCCGGTGAGCCTAGCTGCTTCAGCGATGGTGAGTAATTGGTTGAGGCGGTCGTCCATGTGTGCAATGGTAGTGGTGTAGTGCTGTGTACTAGTCGCACCATGCTGCCGCATGTGGTGTAGTGAGGTGGTGCATTAGGTGGTGCAGTGGGGTGTTTCGGGGTGTAGTCCGTGGTGTGTGGCTGTATTCTGGGGGAATAGGGGAGCCGAACATAGTATCCATTATCGGACATTTTATTCTGGACGGTCGTATTCTGAACCGAGTGGTTTTTCTCGATCGTCCTCGGGTGTTCTATACCCGGATTGATGCGCTCGGGTTGCCTTGTGCCAGTTGTCGATCTGCTCTAGGTGTCGTGTGAGAACGTCAATGGCCTCGTCTGTGTGGTCGGTGAGGTAGTGAGTAAGGAGTAGCTCAACGATTTTTTGCTTCGTCAGTACCGCTGATTTATGTGTTGTGGGCCAGTTGCAAGATAAAAGGTTGATCAGATTGTAAAGCTCTGTGCTGATGTCGACTTTGAGTGTCGTTTTAGTGATGCTGCGGCTGTTGCGGAGCGAACTAACGTAGTTATCTATAGCGCCTGGTCGTGTCATGTTTTCGATTTTTTTATGGAACCAGGTCTGTATCCAGGCCCAGTCCTCATTGCTCTCTTTGATCTCGCGTTTGGCTTGGGCTTCGGTGAGACCTTGTTGGGTGAGTAGGCGGATTCCATCACGGTGTTTTTTAGGCATAACAATCTCCTGTGTCGTAAATCACTCTACATTGGAAGTATAGGGGGTGCCTTAAGGCATGCGCGTACCTGTGTGCCCGAGGATTGTGGTTCCTGTTCAAATCTATTTTGGCCGGATAGCGTCGAATTTGTTGCTGAAGAGCAGCCTCCCATGATGATGTTTGATCGCTGAACGCGGGAGCTACAAGACAAATTGGGTCGCCTGAATCCCTCGATTCTGAGTCGAGCTCTCGATTCGAGGGGATAAGACGACCCCTAGCGAAAGGAGGTAGCGCAATGAGCGTCTACTCATTGAGTTTTCCTGGTAAGTACGACCTGGTGTGCTTGCGCGACTCGCTGAGCCAAACCCCTGCCTATGAATACAAGGATGGCAAGCGCACTGATGAACAAAAGACAGACGCCAACGGCTGCCCGCTGTATCGAGTTGTTGGCGCGTTCCCGATCATTGCCAATCAGGTTTTGGGAGGGTGTCAGGAAGTTTGTGTGTGAGGCTCTGATTGAGAGGGAGTTTCACCGATAATGACTACGGTGTCACCGAAGAAAAACCATGACCCGGCGAGGGTCAACGAGATCAGCGAGAAG
>NZ_JAKRMR010000007.1:0-123784 GCF_022346205.1 Corynebacterium sp. ACRPZ | reverse complement strand
ACCGACCGGACTACCCAAAGAGGTCACCATCATCCGCACAACCACCAAAACCCGCCCACAATCACCCACACTTACCGTCGCCTGAACCAGAAACTGTTCACAACCACTTGACACAAAGCGAAAAAAATTTGACCTGGGGTTTTAGCGACGAAATCTAGAAAAATGTCGATTCGTACAAAGCAGTTGCCTATCGACGACCATCCGGCCCTCACTCGGCCCAGCGCCGGTACACCTCGGCGGCGACGTCCGCGAACCCGGCGTTGGGCTCAGTGCCAGCACCGGACAGGGGTTGCAGCGCGCGGATGGTCTCGGCAAGCGCCGCAGCGGCTGCCTCCACGGAGTCGAACACCGGCACGCCGTGGAGCCGGGCGCCAGGCACCGCGGCGCAGGCCGCCAGGGAGGCAAACGAACGGACGTGGCAGCCGTGGAAGGCGCAGTACTCGTCGGCGACGGCCAGGAGCTGCTCGCCGGAAAAACCCCTCATGACCGGGCCTGACGGATCCGGGATTCCATGCTGGCGTAGGTGGGGATGAGGGTGCGGGCGAGGTCGGTGACGTGGGCGTCGTCAAGCAATCGCGATGCTGCGGTGACCACCGCACGGCGTGCGGCCTCTTGCTTCGAGCACCCCCATGCGGACGCGAGTAACACGAGCGCCTTGTCCTCGTCTGCGGTCAAGCGGAGCGTCATAGCCATACCACTTTGATACCACGCCGCAACCGGGAAAACCCGGAGAAGCCCGCTAGACTCATCTACATGGCTGATGACACCACTGGCGGCTTGGACCGCATTCAACCAATCGACATCAACGAGGAGATGCAGACCAGCTACATCGATTACGCCATGAGCGTGATCGTGGGTCGCGCGCTCCCGGATGTGCGCGACGGCATGAAGCCGGTGCACCGCCGCATCATCTACGCGATGTACGACAACGGCTACCGCCCCGAACGCTCCTACGTGAAGAGCGCGAAGCCGGTGGCGGACACGATGGGTAACTACCACCCGCACGGCGACAGCGCCATCTACGACACCCTGGTGCGCATGGCGCAGCCGTGGGCCATGCGCTACCCGCTTGTGGACGGCCAGGGCAACTTCGGTTCGCCGGGCAACGACGGCCCGGCCGCGATGCGTTACACGGAGTGCAAGCTCACCCCGATCGCCATGGAGATGGTCCGGGACATCCGCGAAAACTCCGTGGACTTCACGCCCAACTACGACGGCAAGACCCAGGAGCCGACCGTCCTGCCGTCGCGTGTGCCGAACCTGTTGATGAACGGCTCCAACGGCATCGCCGTCGGCATGGCCACCAACATCCCGCCGCACAACCTGAACGAGCTGGCGGAGGCGATCTACTGGATCCTGGAGAACCACGACGCCGAGGAGAAGGAAACCCTCGACGCCGTGATGGAGCGAGTGAAGGGCCCGGACTTCCCCACGGCGGGCCTGATCGTGGGCGACCAGGGCATCAAGGACGCCTACACCACCGGCCGCGGCTCCATCCGCATGCGCGGGGTGACCGAGATCGAGGAGATTGGCAACCGCCAGGTCATCACGATCACCGAGCTGCCCTACCAGGTCAACCCGGACAACTTCATCCACAACATCGCCGAGCAGGTCACCGCCGGCAAGATGGTAGGCATCTCCAAGATTGAGGACGAGTCCTCCGACCGCGTGGGCATGCGAATCGTCGTCACGCTGAAGCGCGACGCTGTGCCGCGCGTGGTGCTGAACAACCTGTACAAGCACTCGGCGCTGGAGACGAACTTCTCCGCCAACATGCTCAGCATTGTCGACGGCGTCCCGCGCACCCTGCGCCTGGACCAGATGCTGCGCTTCTACGTCAAGCACCAGATCGAAGTCATCGTCCGTCGCACCCAGTACCGCCTGGACGAGGCCGAAAAGCGCGCCCACATCCTCCGCGGCCTGGTCAAGGCGCTGGACATGTTGGACGAGGTCATCTCCCTGATCCGCCGCTCGCCGACTGTGGACGACGCCCGCGCCGGCCTGATCGACCTGCTCGACGTCGACGAGATCCAGGCCAACGAGATCCTGGCCATGCAGCTGCGCCGCCTGGCCGCCCTGGAGCGCCAGAAGATTGTCGACGACCTGGCCGCCATCGAAGAACAGATCGCGGACTACAAGGACATCCTGGCCAAGCCGGAGCGCCAGCGTGCAATTGTCGGCGACGAGCTCAAGGAGATCGTCGATAAGTATGGCGATGAGCGCCGCACCCGCATCGTCGCCGCCACCGGCGACGTCACCGAAGAAGACCTCATCGCCCGCGAAAACGTGGTGGTCACCATCACCTCCACCGGCTACGCCAAGCGCACCAAGGTCGACGCCTACAAGAGCCAGAAACGCGGCGGCAAGGGCGTGCGCGGCGCCGAGCTGAAGCAGGACGACGTGGTGAAGAACTTCTTCATCTGCTCCACCCACGACTGGATCCTGTTCTTCACCAACTTCGGCCGCGTCTACCGCCTCAAGGCCTACGAGCTGCCGGAGGCGGGCCGCACCGCCCGCGGCCAGCACGTGGCCAACCTGCTGGAGTTCCAGCCGGAGGAGAAGATCGCCCAGATCATCCAGATCCAGACCTACGAGGACGCCCCGTACCTGGTCCTGGCCACCCGCGACGGCCGCGTGAAGAAGTCCCGCCTCACCGACTACGAGTCCGCTCGCTCCGCCGGCCTGATCGCCATCAACCTCAACGAAGGCGACGCGCTCATCGGCGCCTCCCTTGTCGGCGAGGACGACGACCTGCTGCTGGTGTCCGAACAGGGCCAGTCCATCCGCTTCTCCGCCGACGACGAGCAGCTGCGCCCGATGGGCCGCGCCACCGCCGGCGTGAAAGGCATGCGCTTCAAGGGCGACGACCAGCTGCTCGCCATGACCGTGGCCAAGGACGGCGAATACCTGCTCGTGGCCACCTCCGGCGGCTACGGCAAGCGCACCGCCATCGAGGAGTACAACGCGCAGGGCCGCGGCGGCATGGGCGTGATGACCTTCAAGTACAGCCCGAAGCGCGGCAAACTCATCGGCGCGCTCTCTGTCGCGGAGGACGACCAGATCTTCGCCATCACCTCCGCCGGCGGCGTGATCCGCACCGAGGTCGACCAGATCCGCCCGTCCTCGCGCGCGACCATGGGCGTGCGCCTGGTAGACCTCGCCGACGGCGTCGAGCTGCTCGCCATCGACCGCAACGTCGAGGACGAAGGCGAGGAGGAAGCCACCGCAGTCGCCACCGGGCAGAAGACCCTCGAGCAAGCGCTTAGCGACGACAGCTCCGCCGGTTCCTCTGATTCCCAGGCCGACGAGGACAAGGAGTAGCCCGTGGCTGTCCGCAAAGTGACCGTGCGCCACATCGGCGCCGGCTCCACCTTCAAAGTGGCAACGCTGCTGGCCTTTCTGGGCTTCATCGCCTGGATGGCCGCCTGCCTGCTGGTCTACTACGGGCTGGAGCGCGCCGGGGTGGTGGATTCAGTGAATTCGCTGATCGGAGGCGTCGGCGGCGACCAGGTGGTGGACATGAAACTGGCCATGTCCGCCGCGGGCCTGTTCGGCCTGGTGGGCTTCCTGTTCCAGGTGATCATGGCCCCGCTGACGGTAATCATGTACAACGCCATCGCGGACCTGGTCGGCGGCATCAACTTCACCATGTCCAACCGGGCGAAGTAGGGGCTGGTCTCCGGGGCGGGCCCCTCAAAACCCCATGTCGATACCTCGATGTCGATAGTTCCTGGTCACAGGTTTGAGCCCTGTTCCGGCGGCTTTTCGTCGAAAGGCCCTGACCTGCAACTATCGACCTCAAGGTATCGACTTCGCCATTCCCGCCTTCATCGCTCGCGGACTCCGCATTGCGGACAACCCCGGTGACCCCAACTATTGGCCAGCACCCACGAAAAAAGCCCCGGCGGAACCGGGGCGTTGGGCTAGAAGGGGAGCAGGCCGTTCATGGCGGCGAAGCCTGCACCCGCGATGCCCAGGACGGCCAGAGCTGCGACCACGGAGCCGACGATCGCGGCGACGTTCACGTCTGCGGCCTCGGCTGGCGAGTCCTTACCGGGCGCGGTCTGCTCAGGCTGAGAAACCGGCGCCTCGGAAGCCTCGGCCACCGAAGCCTTAGCCGCCGGCGCTGCGCCGTGGGAGACGGTGCGGGCGCCGAGCTCGAGGGCGTCGTGGCCGATGCGCGGGGTGTCCAGGACCAGGGAGTCCCAGTCGGCGGGCACCTCGACGGGGCCGTTCGGGCCCTCGGCGATGTAGGCCTCCTCGGAGTAGTTGAAGTGGGTGAACTCGTGGTCGTAGTTCATCACGGAGAGGTATTCGGCCGGGGTGGCCTGACTGCGCGGCAGCTTGCGGGTGACGTCCGCGGATCCGCTGTGGCGCAGGCCGAGGGTGTGGCCGAACTCGTGGAGGATGGCGTTGCGGAGCTGCTCGTCGGTGGTGATTTGGCCGTTGTTGGCCACGAAGAAGGCGCTGTCGCCGACGAGGGCGACGCCGGTGGTGTAGTCGCCGGGGGCGATCTGGTCGCCGATGATGCCCAGGCGGAAGACGTTGGAGCGGTCGCCGAGGTGGGTGTCGATGTCCTGGAGAAGGCGCACGCCGGTGATCTGGTCAGCGAAGTAGTACTGGGAGTAGCCCACGGTCTCGCCGCCGTGGAACTCGGTGTAGTTGGGGATGTTGGTGTAGGTTTCGCCGGCGTCGATGTGGAGGGCGATGCCGTGGTCGTCGAAAAGCTTGACGATGTCCTGCAGCGCCTGCGCGGACGGCGCGAAGGACCTGCCGTTGTGGTCTTCCATCCAGTTGAGCTGGAGGAACAGGTCGGGGCGGTGGGGGTCGACGCCCCATTCGGGGAGGGCGAGCTCGGTGCCGTCGGGAAACACGACGCCCTCGGTCTCCCAGTCGTCGGGGAGGCCGTCGTTGTCGGAGTCGATGGCGTATTCGGCTTCCTCGAGGCCAACGAGTGCGGAGGCATCCGCGGCGGCGGCCGGCTGGAGGCCGGTGAAGGCCAGTGCTGCTGCGAGCGCGGCGGCGAGGGCCTTGGTCTGTGCGCGCATCTCGTTGCTCCTTTGTGCGTTGTGGTGGACATGGGCTGCTTCGATGTCCATGATTTTATGCAAGGAGTTTGCGCAGGTAAACCGGGGTAAGATCGTTCAACACTTGGTTCGGATTGTTCAACGTTTGCGGCCCGCACGGGCGCGGATTGTTCACCAATCAGCCCCTGCCAAAACACCCCACGAACCCGAGGGCAGCCCCCTCACCTGCAAAGACGCACAAAACCCCAGGACAGCGCGGATTGTTCACCACTTATCGCAACGCCTACCCCCGCCTATTACCCCTGCTTACCGGGAGGGTGGAACGTCGATAAGCAAATGCCTCTTTTATGGGCCGTACGCTGGCGATTTGGAGCTGTTATGGGTGCTCTGTAATATTCCTATTCGTTCCAAGGGCCTATAGCTCAGTCGGTTAGAGCGCATCGCTGATAACGATGAGGTCGCAAGTTCGATTCTTGCTAGGCCCACGGTACCCTTGGGTACGCGGGGCATTAGCTCAGTTGGTAGAGCACCTGCTTTGCAAGCAGGATGTCAGGAGTTCGATTCTCCTATGCTCCACAGATTGCTCCCTCCGGTTGCGGAGGGAGCTTTTTGCTTTGCGACGGCTGCTCCGTGGCAGCACTTTCACACTTTCCGCCCTCATACTGCGAATTAAACTCCGAAACCGCAGGTAGACAAAGTGCGAAAGTGAGAATACACTCACAACCATGACTTGGACTGAGGGACAGTTGCGCGAGACGCTCTCCCAGTTGCGTGCGTTTGGAGACGACCCCACGCTGGTCGAGTGCAAAACCGCAGGTGGGGGAGTCCCAAAAAACATTGGAGAAACGCTGTGCGCGTTTGCCAACATGCCGCAGTCGGGCGCGATTCTTCTCGGGGTGAGCGAGCGCAGGGGCTTTGAGGTCACCGGGGTTGACGACCCAGCGCAGATGGAAAAGAAAGTGACCAGCGTCAACCGCGCGGCAGTCAAACCCGCGCCGCAGTTGGAGTTCACGCACCTGTCATTGGAGGGGAAGAATGTGGTGGTTGTTGAAGTCACGCCACTGTTGCCCTCCGAGAAGCCCGCGAATTACGACGGCAAACCGTATCTGCGGCAGGCGGACGGCGATTACGTGATGAACTCCAACGACTTGAAGATGCTCGAGCTTTCGGCGCTGGCCGAAAGGCAGCAGGCGCACTTCGATTTCGAGTCCGTGCCGGGAACTGATGCTGACGTCCTAGACGGTGAGGTGCTCACGGGCTATTTGAAGGCGGTGCGTGGCTCCCGTTCGCGCATTTCCAAAATCGACGACGATGCCCAGCTGTTGCAGGTCACCAACGTCACGAACAGTGAGGGCAACGTCCGCTTCGGTGGGTTGTACGCACTTGGGTTCCTTCCCCAGTCGGTTGAGCCGGCGCTTGGCGCAACGGCTGCGGTGCGCCTTTCGCGGGGTGAGGGCGTGGGCCGGAACAGGAATCTCACTGAGATTGAGGGGCCTTTGCCGGTGATGTTGACGGAGGCGATGGAGTGGATTCAGCAGAACTCAGACACGGTCAGCCGGTACACGAACAGCGGGCATCTGGTGGACGAGCCCGAGTTTCCTCCCAGCGCGATCCGCGAGGTGTTAGCGAATGCCCTGGTGCACCGGGATCTGGGCCCCTCGGTGGATGTGGGCAAGAAGGTCGAAATTCGCATCACTGAACGGATGCTCATCGTGGTCAGCCCGGGTGGGCTGCGCGGGCTGTCTGTGTCGCAGCTAGAGAGCCCCGTTCTGACCAAATCGCCGGTAAACAAGAGGTTGTACGAGATTGCGCGTTACCTCAGAACGGAAGATGGAGAACGTGTCATCGAGGGTGAGGGAGGCGGCATCCAGGAAATTTTGGCTGCGACGAGGGAGGCTCGCCTGCCAAAGCCGCGCTTTATTGACAACGGCGTGGAGTTCAAAGTGCTCTTCCCGCGCGGTTCCCGTTTCACGGAGGAACAAAACACCTGGTTGAAAGGGCTGCAAAGCGGCGGCGAACAGTTCACACCGACGGAGGAGGATCTGCTTGTAGAGCTGCAGAATCACGGAGCCACCTCCTTCCAAGCAATAACGCAGCGCTACACACCACTTGGGGAGCAGGCGTGCAGGAACATGCTGCGAAAGCTTGTAAACGCTGGCGCGATCGTGGAGTCGGACGGGGTGTTCTCATTGTCCGGGGAGTCCCCGAGACAGCATTCCGATTTCACCGCCCGGGCAGAGAGCCTCGCTGCGCTGGGTAAGAATGTTCCTGCCGTGTACCAGGCGATTCCGCCCGCCGGCGCTGTCACACTTAAGGAACTGCAAGCCACCACGGGTTTGTCGCCGGCGCAGCTGCGTTACGCGTTGGAGCCTTTGCTCGACCACGCCCATGTGGTCATGCTCGGCGGCCAGGGCCAGCGCACTACCACCTACCGGCGCACCTAATTCACACTTTCCGCCCCCAAACTGCGAATCAAACTCCGAAACCGCAGGTAGACAAAGTGTGAAAGTGAGAATCCCGGCGGAGAAGCAGCCCAGTCAGTACTATCGCGGGCAAAACCACCATGGGAGGCCCAGCCGTGAAGCGAAAGATTATATCCGCGGTCGCCGCCGCAACGCTGTCGCTGAGTGTGGCGGCGTGTGGGGCAGGGGACACACAGGAAGCGCAAGAAACACAGGAAACGCAAGGTGCGCAGGATCCCGGCGTGCTGGAGGTCAGCTCCGGCCCGCTGACGGTCCGGGTGCCGGAGGGCTGGTCGGAGTTTGATAGCTCCAGCGACCCGGATTCCATTAAGGACCCGTGGGTGGTGGGCGCGCGCGACAGCGAGGACGCGATGACGGTGCAGATCCGCCTGTCCAAGGACACGGGTGTGGCGCCGCACGCGGACGCGACTAACTCGGTTGCGCTGTACGGCAACATTTTTGCGGGGGACACCCAGATTGAGCCGAGGGGCACGGACGACGCCGAGGTGGACGGCGCGGACAAGGCGATCGTGAGCTACTTCGAGGCCGTGGACGACGACGGCGACTACTGGGACGGGCTGTTCCTCTCCGCGGAGAACTCGGAGACCGGCAACGTCTCCACCATGGAGATGGTCAGTCTACGCGGGGAGGGGTTGTCTCAGGAAGAGGCGGAGGAGATCATCGCCAACGCCTCGTACGACAAGTCCAAGGAGTAGCGCAGTTCCCGCACGGTAAGCTCCCAAGGCGTGAACACCTACCTCTCCCGCTTCGACGCCATGGCGGACAAGGCGGCGGCGCAGGTGATCGCGCAGTATTCCACGAGTTTTTCCCTGGCCGTGCGCACGCTGCCGGAGCCGGAGCGCACCCACATCCGGAACCTGTACGCGGTGGTGCGCATCGCGGACGAGATCGTGGACGGCACCACCGCCCAGGCCAACGAATGCCCGGAAACGGCCCTTGACCTGTACGAAGAGCAAGTCCTGCACGCGCCGGCCCACCGCTTCCACACGGATCCGGTGCTGCACGCGTGGGCGCGCACGTTCCGCGAGTGCCGCCTCAACGAGGACCACGTGCGCGCCTTTTTCGCCTCCATGCGCGCGGATCTGACGCAGACCGCTTTCACGCCGGAAGAGCTGGATACCTATATATATGGCAGCGCTGAGGTCATCGGCTTGATGTGCCTGGACATTTTCCTGCGCGGCCGCGACACCCCGCACCGCCGCGAGCTGGAGGACGGCGCCCGCGCGCTCGGCAGCGCGTTTCAGAAGGTGAACTTCCTGCGCGACCTCGGGGAGGACAGCCGCGCGCTCGGCCGCGCGTACTTCGACGCCCCGCTTGACGACGCCCTAAAGTCCACCCTCACCAGCCAAATCACCGACGAACTCGACCGCGCCCACACGGCCATCCCGCTGCTGCCGCCGGCGGCCCGCGGGGGAGTGGCCGCCGCCGGGGCGCTGTTCAGGGAGCTCAACGCCCGCATCGCCGCCACCCCGGCAGCCGAGCTGCAATCCACCCGCGTTAGTGTGCCCAACCACATCAAGCTCGCGCTGACGGCAAAAGCGCTCGCAAACGCAAGGAAGCAATGAAACCGCAACCGAAGTCAGCCATCGTGATCGGCGCCGGCGTGGCCGGCATGGCCACCGCGGCGTTGTTGGCCCGTGAGGGCATCGACACCACCGTGGTGGAAAAGCTGCCTACCTACGGCGGCCGCGCCGGCAACGAGACCGTCGACGGTTTCCGTTTCGACACCGGCCCGAGCTGGTACCTCATGCCGGACGCGTTCGACCACTTCTTCGGGCTTTTCGGCAAACGCACCGAGGACCTCCTCAATCTCCAGCCCCTCGCCCCCGCCTACCGCCTCTTCCCGGAGACAGGCGAGCCCATCGACGTCCACTCCGGCCGCGACAACGCCGCCAAGCTCTTCGAGCAGCTCGAACCGGGCGCGGGCGCCAAGCTCCTGGAATACCTGGATAGCGCCGAGGAGACCTACGACCTGGCCATCCAGAACTTCCTGTACACCAACTTCCGCTCCCTCGAGCCGCTGAAGCGCATCCGTGGCCAGTACACCCGCCTCGCGCGCTACCTCACCGAACCCTTGGACAGGTTCGTGGCCAAGCGCTTCACGGACACGCGCCTGCGCCAGATGCTCACGTACCCGTCGGTGTTCCTCTCCTCGCACCCCAGCCGCACGCCGAGCATGTATCACCTGCTCAGCCACACCGACCTCACCCAACGCGTGCTGTATCCGCAGGGCGGTTTCGCGGCAGTCATGGACGCGCTGTTTGAGCTCGCCGTCGAGCACGGCGCGCGGTTCCGCTTCAACTCCGAGGTCGCGGCCATCGAGGACAGGGGCGTAATGCTTATCGACGGCCAAAGGCTCCCCGCCGACCTCACCATCTCCGCCGCGGACCTCCACCACACCGAAACCCGCCTGCTGCCGAAGAAGCAGCGCACCTACGACGAGTCCTGGTTCGCCCCGCGCGACCCGGGCCTGGGCACCGTGCTGGTCATGCTGGGCGTCGAAGGCGAAATCCCGGAACTTACCCACCACAACTTCCTGTTCAGCGACGACTGGTCCAACGACTTCGATGCTGTATTTAATGGACCGGTTGCTAGCCGCCCACTGGGCGCGTCGCAGTCCATCTACGTGTCCAAGCCGTCGGCGACGGATCCGTCTGTGGCGCCTGCCGGCCACGAGAACCTGTTCGTGCTGGTGCCGGTGCCCGCGGATCCGTCGGTGGGCCACGGCGACATGTACCGCGGCGAAGCCTCGGAGCAGGTGCAGCGGATCGCGGACGCGGCGATCGAGCAGATTGCGTCACGGTGTGGGGTTGCGGGGCTGGGCCGGAGGATCGTCGTAAAGCAAACGCTCGGGCCTGCGGACTTTGCCGAGCGCTACCACGCCTGGTCCGGCGGGTCCATCGGGCCCGCGCACACGCTGCGACAGTCCGCGTTCTTGCGCGGCTCCAACACAAGCCGGAAGGTGGAGTCGCTGATGTACGCTGGAGCGACCACGACGCCGGGGGTGGGCGTGCCCATGTGTTTGATTTCCGCTGAGAATGTGCTCAAGCGGGTCCGCGGCGACAGAAGTTCGGGCCCGCTGGACCGCTGACCGTCGGTTTGTTGAACAATTGCGGGTTTTGTGGTGAAGATCACTCGATTTTTTTGTGTGGAAAAGTTGGACAAAGGTCGAGGTCAGCGGGGTGGAGTTATGAGTTTTGTCTTAATATCTGGACTTTTATGGCTTTCAGCGGGGTTAAGGACTTCTTTTCGTCGGTTCATTGCGATTGAATAGGGGTCTGTCAGTTTTGGGGTCCGTGTTCAGGAACTCTCCAGGCTGCTTCGAATATCTCCCTAGACGTTGAAGGACTATGACGTTGCATAACGCAAACCTGAAAAAGCGCATCATGGCCACCCTGGTCTCCGGTGCAGTTGCATTCGGTGGTGCAGCCGTTGTCGCTCCCGCCGCAGACGCAGACTCGCGTATTACTAGCCAGTACTCCGCCCTCGACTCCTCCGTTGAGCAGGTCGCTGTCGACTACAACTTGAAGCAGGAGTGGAACCGGGACTCGGGCCAGTACTGGACCCCGCTCGGCCCGGGCTGGTGCATCGACCGCCACCTCGATGTCCCGCGCACTAACACTGCATATGAGGTGCGCAAGCTCGACGGCACCTCCGGCTTCTACGGCTTTAACGGCGACATGGGCGGCAACCTCAAGATCGACGAGGATATTGAGCGCGCCGCTATTAACCTGACCAAGCTCATGCTTACGGACGTGAAGCAGGGCAAGAACGCCGATGCAATGTCCAAGAACGTGGCACTGCAGGCGCTGCTGTCCAACAACAAGGAGACCCTGAACCTCCTGCGCGGCTGGGTTGCTGGCTCCCGCAACGTCCAGGTTCCGGGCGTGAAGCCGATCTCCGCACAGCAGTTCCTGCAGTGGACCGGTTTTGAGGTGCGCAAGAGCTACTTCGAGCAGAGCGGCCAGGCCAACTACTACCTCGCACTGAACGACGCTGCTTCTTCCCGCCTGAACGTCAAGGATGGCGAGTACGTCACCATCCTGCTGCCGCGTTCCTACAACGTGTACGAGGACCTGTCCAAGGAGCCGACCAACCAGCGCATCATCACCATTGCGCAGCCGGGCCTCGAGGGCTTCGAGCCGGGCGTCAAGGAAGGCCAGACGGTCAAGACCGAGTGGGTGACCGCACCGGCCACGACCAAGACTGTCACCGAGCGCCCGACCGTGACCAAGACGGTTGAGGTCGGCTCCCCGGACTACATCAAGGAAGAAACCGTCCAGCCGACGGTGACCAAGACGCAGTACGTCCAGCCGGTGCAGGAAGAGATCGCCACCGTCACCCAGGCGGAGAAGACGGTCACCACCACCCGCCGCCCGGAGGTCTCCACCGTCACTGAGACCAAGAAGGAGTCCGCACCGGACGTCACCATCACCAAGACCGCCCCGGCCCGGACCGTGACCCAGACCGTCGTGGGCGAGCCGGAGTACGTCACCGAGACCAAGACCGTCACCCCGACGACCACCGTCACCGGCGCGAAGCAGACCGAGTACGCCACCCGCACCCTCGAGCCGAAGGTTGAGACGGTTACGGAGACCAAGCCGGCCGTGACCTCCACCGCTACCGTCACCGCTGCGCCGGAGACGAAGTACGTGGCTACCACTGTCACCAGCACCCAGCGCGAAGAGAAGACCACCACCAAGGAGGTCGAGCGCTACTTCCGCCACTACGACTACGCCTTCGACTTCCGCACCGGCGAGAAGACCGAGGAGATCGAGGTCAAGAACCTCGGCTCCTGGGACATCGACTTCGTCGACGATTCCAACGGTCTGGTCGAGGTGACCAAGGAGGTCCGCGAGGACGGCACCGCCATCCTCAAGATCACCCCGAAGAAGGAAGGCCGCGGCAAGGTCCGCATCGTTGTCGTGGACAACGAGGGCAACCGCCACGAGTACGTCATCGACGTGGTCAACGATTCCACCACCGTGGAGACCACCGGCGAGGTCACCGTGAACAACCACTACTTCAACGTGGGCGTTTCCGGTGTGAACCAGAACATCGACATCCCGGCAGGCTGGGACTACGAGATCGTCGAGGGCAAGGGCCTGGTCACCACCGAGGAGAAGGACGGCAAGCTCAACGTCAAGATCAACGACGGCGTGCTCAAGGGCAACGTCAAGATCGAGGTGTTTGAGAAGAACGACAAGGGCGAGAAGACGGGCAACAAGAACGTCTACGAGTTCAACATCGACGCCACCTCCGACAAGTACACGCAGACCCGCGTGATCGGTAACGCCAACTCCTACAAACTGGAGATTGAAAACGTTGCGAACAAGCCGGAGATTGTCTCCGGCGAGGACCTCATCGAGTCCATTGAGAAGCGTGACGGCTTCTGGATCATCACCCCGAAGCCGAACGCCGAGGGGAAAGTTGTGCTCAAGGCTGTGGACGCCGAGGGCAAGACCCACACCTACACCCTGGACATCCGCCCGGGCGCCAACGTGCTGGTCGACGTTGAGACCCACCTCATCGAAGAGGGCACGGATGTCGACGTCAAGACCTCCGGCGACGATTGGGATTTGATCCAGACCGGCGGCAACGAAGACAACTGGGACATCAAGCCGACCGATAACGGCTTTAAGATCCACAACGAAAACAACGGCACCGGCATCTTCAACCTGTACGCGAAGGATGGCAACGGTGAGCGCGTGCTGGTTGGCGTCTACACCATCTCGGCGAAGCCGAAGGAAGAGGACGCTCAGTACGAGATCCCGAAGTTCACCCAGGATCTGAAGGACCGCAACACCGCCGAGTTCAAGCCGGGCAACGAGAGCAACACCTTCGAAATCATTCAGGGCAAGGACAACGCGACCCTGGTAAAGACCGAGGACGGCAAGTTCCGCGTGCTGCCGAAGGTTGGTTTCGAGGGCCAGATCGTCGTCGCTGAGAAGTCCCCGAACGGCAAGACCGTTGCTGAGTGGACCCTCAACGTCACCAAGAGCAAGGTCCAGGACCGCGTGATCGACGTCAAGGTTGGCGACGATGTTCGGATTGCTGGCGAGACCCAGAAGCTTAACCTCAAGGTCGTCGAGGGCGAGGAGCTCGTCGAGAGCATCGAGAACGGCAAGGTCAACTTTAAGCCGGGCGCTAAGGGCACTGTGATCATTCACAACCTGAACTCCCGTGATCTGCCGTTCCAGACCTGGCAGTTCAACGTCACGCCGTCCGAGCCGCGCGAGGAGAACATCACCCTCAACCCGACCTCGAAGCTGACTCTGACGATCCCGGAGGGCTCCGACTACGAGGTCACCGACGAGTCCCTGGTTGACGTCACCAAGGACGGCAACACCATCATCGTCACCCCGAAGGACGGCGCTGAGCGCAAGACCCAGGTCAAGATCAAGAAGGGCGACGACGTTTACGTCATCTACAACATCGACGTCGTCCCGGGCGAAAACGGCAAGGGCGGCAGCTCCGAGTCCCGCGAGCAGAACTTCAAGCTCACCGAGGACGGCAGCTTCACCATCACCCGAATCAACAAGAACGAGATTCGCGTCGATGAGGGCAAGGAGTACGTCAACGTCAAGATCGACGAGAAGACCGGTAAGTGGATCCTGACTCCGAAGGGCAAGGACTCCATCGGCAAGACCGTCACCGTCGTCGAGGTGGACAAGAACGACAAGGTGGTCAAGCGCCACACGATCGAGATCGTGGAGCAGCCGACCCCGCTGAAGTTCGTCGAGGAGCGCGTTGTCTACAAGCGCGATTTCAACGACAAGATCATTCCGGGCAAGGGCAACACTCTGCACGTGGTTCGTGGCAAGGACCTGATCACCAACGCGGCGCCGGACTCCAAGGGTCAGCTGTTCATCCAGCCGACTGAGAACAAGTCTGGTTCCATCCTTGTCGAGGAGCGTGATTCCGAGGGCAACCCGGTCCGCCTCGTCGAGATGGAGATCCCGGGTACGGCTGAGGGTCTTACCCCGCCGGACGTCAACGCTAATGGTTCCCGCGACAAGGGCTTTGACATCAACGTCAAGGGTGGCGAGAACTCGGTCGAGGTCTACGTCTGCTACAACGACGATTGCTCCAAGAAGAAGCGCCTCGAGCCGGGCAAGGAGATTGAGGTCTCCGAGGGTGGCAAGCTGCATGTCCTGCCGGGTGCTCACCTGGACGGCGGCGTCAAGCTCATGGTGGTTCCGGTTGAGAACGGCAAGCTCAACGACAAGGAAAAGGTGATCATCAACATCACCCAGCAGAACACGACGGTCCAGGAGAAGGGCTCCTCCAGCGAGCTTGACGGCAAGTGCATTGCTTCCCTGGTTGGCCTGTCCGCTCCGCTGCTGCTGGCTATCCCGGTCGGCATCCTGTCTCAGGTCCAGATCCCGGGCCTGGAGGGTGTCTCCGCGCAGATCAACGGCGCTATCCAGGATGCGAACAACCGCATCCAGCAGGGCCTGGGCATCTACAACGAGGATCGTGCACAGCGCGCCGCTGACCTCCAGGGTGCGTTCCAGGGCGTGAACACCGAGCAGCTCGGCATGGCTGCCGGCGCACTCGGAGCGATCACCGTCGGTCTGCTCATCGTTGATCAGGTCATGCGTGCCTGCGGCAAGGAGGAAGTGACCTCCTCCTACCAGCTTGGTAAGGCAACTGACAGCGAGTTCCTGATGTACGGCTCCTCTGGCAAGCCGTCCCAGGCTGAGGCTGATAAGGGCGAGGGCGAAAGCTCTTCCTCTTCCTCCTCTGAGAAGCAGGATTCTTCCAAGTAAGAACCGCCTTTAACCTGTGAAACCCGGTGCCAGTACGGCACCGGGTTTTCGGCGTTTCAATGCCGGTTTGTTGAACAATTGCGGGTTTTGTGGTGAAGATCACTCGATTTTTTTGTGTGGAAAAGTTGGACAAAGGTCGAGGTCAGCGGGGTGGAGTTATGAGTTTTGTCTTAATATCTGGACTTTTATGGCTTTCAGCGGGGTTAAGGACTTCTTTTCGTCGGTTCATTGCGATTGAATAGGGGTCTGTCAGTTTTGGGGTCCGTGTTCAGGAACTCTCCAGGCTGCTTCGAATATCTCCCTAGACGTTGAAGGACTATGACGTTGCATAACGCAAACCTGAAAAAGCGCATCATGACCGCAATGGTCACTGGTGTTATGGCTACGGGCGCGGTCGTATCCGCTCCGCTCGCAGAAGCCGCAAACGAGAACACTTCCAGCCAGCAGATCGTTGGTGCTTACGAGAAGCTCAGCGGCGCGGATCTGGCCCGCTACGACCAGATGCTGAAGCAGGCCCCGAAGGACGACCAGTCCATCGACCTGCTGCCGTCCAGCGCTGGCCCGGGCTGGTGCATCGACTGGGGTCTCGGTAACCCGTGGGATACCGGCAACTACCAGGTCCGCAAGCTCACCGGTGCTTCCGGTCGTGTCGGCAACGGCGATGCCATTAGCGAGGATGTCCGTATCGCGGCCATCAACGTGGTGAAGGAACTGCAGAAGGACTACAAGGCCTACGCAAACGGCGATCAGTCCAAGGCTGGCGCCATTTTGACCAAGAACGGCATTCTGCGCGCGCTGCTGTCCAACCAGCTGGGTTACCTGAACCAGGCTCGCGAGGATGTCGTCAACGGCAAGGTGAGCCAGTCCGCGTTTGAGAACCTGACCGGTTTCCGCATTTTGCACCACCAGGCACCGAAGGGTCAGCCGAGCTACTACCTGTCCAAGCTCCCCCGCCACGACGAGATTGCAAAGACTGTGAAGCCGGGCGAGTACGTCACCGTCCTGGTGCCGCTCGAGTACGACTACAACATCGTGCCGCGTAAGTCCTTCCAGCGTCTGATTCCGGTCCCGCAGCCGGGTCTGGATCCGAACCCGCCGAAGACCCCGCCGAGCATCGTGGAGACGATCCCCACCACGCCCGAGGTGACCACCACGGTGACCCGCCCGCAGGAGATCACCACCACGAAGACTCTGCCGAACACGACCTACACCACGACGCGGACCAAACCGGCCACTACCGTGACCGAGCGCTCCACGCTGCCGACGGCGTACACCACCGTGAGCACCCGTGAGGTACCAGGCAAGGTTGTCACTACGACCGTCACCCCGGAGCCGCACGTCACCACCGTCAACGAGACCGACTCCAACCCGCCGAAGTTTGTCACCAAGACTGTAACCCCGGAGCCGCACGTCACCACCGTGACTGAGCCGGGCAATTCTGAGGTTGTCACCGAAACTGTCACCGACACCCCGGTTGTCACCACCAAGCCGGGCGAGGTTGTCACCGAGACCGTCACCACGCAGCCGGTCACCACCGTCACCTCCACCAACACGGCAAAGACCGAGACGGTTACCAGCACCGTGAAGCAGCCGGAGACCACCGTGACCACCACGGTCACCGACGTGGAGAAGTACTACGTTGAGAAGTACTACGAGCGTGTGAAGGAAGTTTCGGAGTACTACTACTTCGCAGGTTTCACCTACGGTGAGAAGTCCAAGGTCATTGAGCTGCCGGAGAAGATCGGCAACAAGTGGTCCTTCGAGATCATCAAGGGCTCCGACATCGTGGTCGTCGAGCGCTCTGAGGACGGCAAACTCGTCATCACCCCGCGCGAGGACTTCGAGGGCGAGGGTGAGGTTGAGATCCTCATCACCGACGACAAGGGCAACCAGCACATCTACCGCGTCAAGGTCACCGACACCGTTGCTGTGAAGGATTCCCTCAACGTCAAGGTGAACAACTACTTCTACACCTTGAACGCTGGTAGCGAAGACCGCATCACCACCATCCCGTGGAAGCCGGGCGAGGAGATCGACTGGGGCTACGGCTACGACAAGGACGGCAAGCTCATCAAGCCGGAGCACGGCGAGTTTGATGTTCTCAAGGACGAGGAGAAGGGCACCCTCACCGTCAAGGCTGGCGAGGACTACACCGGCCCCGTCATCGTGCGTATCACCGAGGACAGTGGCGAGGTTCGCGAGAACATCGTCACCGTGGAGAACAAGACCTCCAAGTTCGACGTCACCCGCGAGATCCTGAACACCTCCACCGCGAAGATCGAGTACCGCGGTGGCGACTACAAGATCCTGGGCGACGGCGACAAGAAGGTCACCATCGAGCGCGACGGCGACGTCTGGGTTGTCACCCCGAAGGAGGGCGCAACTGGTGACGTCGAGATCGTCTTCACCGACGAGAACGGCTTCGAGTACAAGTACACCCTGAAGCTGATCGAGGACAAGAACGCTGGCCCGACTATTTACAACCGCGAGCTGGAGTACAAGTCCGAGAAGCCGGAAACCCTTGAGATTGAGTACGTCAAGGACTACACCGCTGAAATCGTCGCGGGTGATGACGTGGCGAAGCTCGAGAAGAAGGACGGCAAGTGGGTCGTCACCCCGACCAATGAAAAGGGCGGCCAGGTCACCGTCCACGTCAAGGACGAGAACGGCCGTCTTGCAGCTGTCTGGATCATCGACGTTTCTAAGCGTGAGGTCGAGGAACTGGAGAACCAGGAGATCGAGCGCACGGTCAGGGACCGTGCGACGGTTGAGATCACCCGTGGCTCCAAGGAGTTCAACTGGCTGGTCGTCGAAGAGGGCGACGAGTACCTCACCGAGGGTACTGACGGCTCGAAGCTCGGCGACAAGGATAATCTCAAGCTGAAGTTCAAGCCGGTTCCGGAAGGCGAGACCCGCACCGTCAAGGTTGTGGAGTACGTCAAGGGCAAGGTCGACCAGACTGATGCCGATGGCAACCCGCTCTTGGACGAAAATGGCAACAAGCTGCCGCAGGTCGAAGGCGATCTGCCGATCAAGACTTACACCTACACGGTCGAGCCGTCCCCGGTCCGCGAGATGGAATACACCATCACCGCGGACAACGAGCTGAAGCTCTACGGCACCAAGTTCCAGGTTGCCAAGGGCAAGGAACTGCTGGCTGAGCAGCCGGCGAAGGACGCTTCCGAGATCAAGGTCACCCCGAAGCGCGACGCCAAGGGCACCCTGGTTATTGAGAACGTGTCCGAGGACGGCTACGTCTTCGAGCGCTACACCTTCGAGATCACTCCGGGCCGCAGCGCTGAGGTGACCCCGGAGAACACCACCATGGGCTGGAACGCCGAGGCAACCATCGCGTCCCAGGATGGCGAAAAGGTTGAGGTTCTCGAGGGCGAGGAGTTCGTGGACGTCAAGCGTGACGGCGACAAGCTCATCGTCACCGGCAAGGAGAAGGCTGGCAAGGCTCTGATCCAGGTCAGCGACAAGCGTGGCGCGTACGCGCAGTACGAGATCACCCTGGTCGAGCCGAAGCGCAGCGGTCTGTACACCTACAAGATCTCCACCTCCACTGAGTTCCAGGCGACCCTGGTCAACGAGGAGAACAGCTTCCGTGTGGTCAAGGGCGCTGACGCGTTCGAGGCTCCGGAGGAGAGGAACGGCCAGTGGGTCCTGCGTCCGAAGGCTGACAAGGTTGGCGAGACCGGCATTGTCGCCGAGTTCAACAAGAACGGCCAGGAGATCAACCGCTACAAGCTGGAGATCGTCGAGCCCAAGACCACCGGCGCACGTCAGCAGACTGACTTCCTCATCGAGGGCGACGCTAAGGAGCTGAAGAAGCTGGACGAGGGCAACAAGGTTGTCGTCGTCAGCGGCAACGACCTGGTTGACCTCAAGGACAACGGCGGCTCCGTCGAGCTGACCGCGAAGAAGGGCTCCGCCAACAAGGTGGTCCGCGTCGAGGAGCGCAACTCCAACGGCGACCTGGTCCGCGTCATCGCCTACGGCATCTACCCGGAGGGCACCCGCACCGCCGAGGGCAATGTGATCAGCGAGAACCACGATCTGCCGGTCGTGATCGACACCAGCATCAACAACCACTCCCCGGTCAACGTGACCTTCCCGGACAACGTGAACGACATCATCTTTACCAAGGGCAAGGAGTACTTCGAAGAGGTCAAGAAGACCGACGAGGGCGTCACCCTGGTCCCGCGCAAGGATCTGAAGCCGGGCACCTACAAGGCGACCTACCTCCTGGTCGGCCCGGATGGACAGTCCTACGGCGAGCGCGAGATCGAGATCAACGTCAACGTTGAGAACAACACCCGCACCGAGCAGAAGGGCTCCTCCGCTGAGCTCGACGGCAAGTGCATCGCCGGCATCGTGGGCCTGACCGCTCCGCTGCTGCTGGCTATCCCGCTGGGTATCCTCTCCCAGGTCCAGATTCCGGGCCTGGAGGGTGTGTCCGCGCAGATCAACGGCGCTATCCAGGATGCGAACACCCGTATCCAGCAGGGCCTGGGCATCTACAACGACGATCGTGCGCAGCGCGCAGCTGGCATCCAGGGCGCGTTCTCCATCGAGAATCCGGAGCAGCTCGGCATGGCAGCTGGCGCCCTGGGCGCTATCTCCCTGGGTCTGCTGGCAGTCGACGGCGTCATGCGCGCCTGCGGTGCGGAGGAGTACACCTCCTCCTACATGATCGGCAAGGCCACCGGCAGCGAGACGCTGATGAACGGCTCCTCCGGCAAGTCGGACAACAAGTCCACCGACAAGGCTGAGGGCGAGGCTGAAGGCTCCTCCAACGAGGAGAAGTAAGCCCCCGAAGAGCTAGTGCCCACCAGGTCCACCCTGGTGGGCATTTCTCTTGCCTACTTCCCGGCGACTCCCTCGACGACCTGGCCCAACCAGTCCATCGCGTAGTCGTAGCCGGTGCGCCCATCCACCTTGTACCCGCCGGGTATGTCGGTGTAGCCCAGCTTGTAGTACGACATGTGCCGCGGCCCGAAATCGCCCGCCAACTTCGCGGATTCCACCAGGTTTGCGTTGGCGGGGTGGTCGTAGGCGGCGCGCAAACCGGCGGCGTCGATAGCCTGAGCACTCAGCTTTGCGACGAGCTCCCGCACCACCACCTGCCTCCCCTCCGTACCCGTGGGCGTGCGGGGAACCACGCCGAAGCGCTCCAACCACCAGTACATCTGCTCCGCAGCCTGGATCGCGCGGAACACCTCGAGCATGGCATCGAACCACGCGGCGGCCGGCGAGTCGCCCATCGCGCCGCGCAGGCCGTTGAGCCCCTGCAGCATCCAGGTCCAGTTCACGCCCTCCTTCGCCAGCTCCGGTGCCGCGGCAGCCAGCGCGATGGCGGCCTGCTGCTCCACAGGCGTGGGGCTCGCGGCATCCGCGTGGCGGCTGGCGGCGGAGAGGATCAGGTGGAGTTCGTAGAGGATTTGGGGGCCACGGTGGCGTCGAGAAGCGAAAGCCCCGATGCTTCGACTGCCTCGCGCGGGGGCATGCCGCTAGCCCGCAGCTGCTGGAAGCGCGCCACGTGCATGCCGGTGAAGGCGTTGAAGGGGCCGAGCAACACGTCGCGCGCGGCCACGTCCGCGACCGCGCGCAGCACGGAATCCGGGTCCGTCGCGCACGCCATGTCGGCGCCGTTGCACAGGGAGAGCACCTTGCCCTGAAGCCCGTTGAAGCTGGTGCGGCGGGCGCCGGCCAGGCCGACGCGGGTGGGGTCCAGGGTGGTGCCGCCGGTCTGGACCGTCTCAAAGTTTGCGCCCCGCACGCCCTTCGGCGCGGCAGCGTAGAGGCGCGACGTGCGCGCGGACTCGGCGGGTTCGCGCACGGGGGCGCGGGCGGGGTCGGCGAACAGCAGCACCGCGGCGATGTCGTCAGCGCCCACCCCGCGCACGCGCCCGGCAGCGGCCTCCGCGGCGGCGTCGCCGATCAGGTGCGCGCCCTGCGAGTAGCCGATGAGGATGAAGCGGGTGCCGGGGCAGTGCCGGGCCACCGTCTCCATCTCCAGGGTGGCCACGTCGCGGCCGTAGCGCACGGACTCGCCGTAGGTGGCGGCCTCCGTGCCCTCCAGGCCGTTGCCGGCGCTGCCCAGCGCGCTGAACCTGCCCAGCGAGGCCGGATACTTCACGGTGTAGGTGGACACGGTGCGGGCGCCGAAGCGGCGCTGGAGGTCGTCGGCGGGGGAGGACGCGTCGTCGAAAAGCGTCTCGCGCGCGGACGGATCCCAAGAATGCGAAAACCCCGTGCCAGCCGCCTGGATGACGTGCACGGGGTGGCAGCGCAGCCTCACCGCCTCCGCCTTCGGCGCGGCCACCGCCGCCGGGATCAGCGCGGCGGCGAGCGTGAGGGCGAGGGCGCGCTTCACGGCTACTTACGCGGCAGGGCAGCCAGCGCGAGGCCGATGCCCACGAGCCAGGAGTCCTTCGCAATGGCAAGGCCTGCGCTGGACGGGCGGATGCCGTCGTCCTCGGTGTACTGGTCGCCGCCGAAGTACATGGTGAGCAGGCCAGCGCCGAACGCGGTCAAGCCCAGGCCGGCGAGGCGGTTCGGGATCAGCGGGCACAGAAGCGCCGCACCCAGGGCGGTTTCGGCGGAGGCGAGGCCGGTGGCGAACGTCTCGGCGTCGACCTGGCCGAGCTGCGGGATGCCGTCGGTAGCCATATCGCGCAGGCCCTCCGCGCCCTCCTTGTCCACCTGGAACTTGCCCAGGCCGGAGTTTAGGATCAGGGCGCCGGTGGGGATGCGCAGCGCGGCGGACGGGAGACGCAGGTTGATCTTGTCCTTGTTGGACTTCTTCAGAAACATGGGTGGGGTCCTTCGATCTATCGGGGGAAAAGTTGTGCCCCGCCCATGGTAGGGGCTAAACCGTCAGCTCGGGGTGGAGATCTTTCATCCTCCAAACACGGCGGACGTACAGCGCCGCGCAGGCGATGGCCACGGACATCGCGCCGACGAACAGCAGCACGGTCACGGCGGTCCACATGCGCGGGTCGTACGACTGTGTGCCAAACAGTGCGTAGCGCACCAAATCCACCGAGTAGTGGGCATCGCCACCCTCTACCGTCACTTTCCCACCCGCGCCGCGCTCTACGACGCCTGCGCGATCGTCTTCCTCGAACGCATCGAAGCACTCCTCGACGACACTCTCGACGGCTTCGAGGACAACCCCGTCGAGCACTTCGAATCCTTCGTCTGGGCGCTCGTCGAATCGGGCGTGGGCATCCTCGCCGCGACGTCTTCATGGGCAAGGTGCAATTGCTTATCGACGCCGCCGCCCCCCACGGCATCATCGCCCCCGGCCAGTCACCCATGCAGCTGGCAACCGAGCTCGTCGTGGCGACGCGGCCGCTCGCCGACATTCTCCCGGACGTGCGCGACCGCCTGGTGCGCCACCTCATGGCGGGCTGGCGCACCACGGCGTGATTTAGTCCTCGCGCAGCTCGTGGCGGCCACCGTCGATGTCGTCCTCCGCGGAGTGCTGGGGGTCGGTGGCCTTGCGCTGGTCGTCCGCCAGGGTGTCCAGGGTGGTCAGGCCCTCCCCGCCGAGGTCCTGGGAGCTGGTGGCGTCGGTAAGCAGCTGCTCCTCACTCGGCTCATTCGGGAACACGCCGCCCTCAACGCCCTCCTCACGACGGGTGCGATCCCGGTCGTCCTCCGTGCGCGTCGAGTACACGATGGTGGAGGAACCGCGCGTATCCGTCTCCGTGCGGGTCGGCGCCGGGCGGTACGTCTTCGCCGGCTCATCCTCGCCCGCGAGCTTGTCCTTGAGGAAGAACTCCCAGGCCGCCCACGCGCCGCCCGCGAGCGCCGCGGTGGCCAGGGTGGTGCCGATGACCTTGCCAACGCCGCCCTTCTTCTTTTTCTTCGCGCTCTTCTTTGCGTTCTTCGCGTGCTTCTCCAGGAACTCCTGGCGCTCCTTGCGGCTCGGGGCGGCGGCCTCGAACTGCTTGCGGCGGCGGTCCAGCCGGTCGTGCGCGTCGCGAGTGATCTCGCCAGCCTGCGCGCGGGCGGCGCCGTACAGCTCCTCCAGCTCGTCGATGTCGAACTTCTCGTGGATATCGTCCAGCTTGCCTTCCTTCAGGTTGTCCAGCAGGGACTGGTAGATGTCGCGCTCGCGCTTGTCGTTCTGGTCGCGCAGGTACTTCCACGCCTGGTTGGCAAAAGCGGCGGCGAAGCCGATGTTCTTGAGGTTCATGGGTTGCTCCTTGTGTTGCGTTTGTAGATTTCGGGTGGTTACGCGGCCCAGGGTAGCGAAATCCGCGGGGCTCGCCGTTTCCACCGCCGTGCCACCCACACGCGTACCAAGCGTTACGCAAAAGTGAACAGCTTGGTCCATTTTGCGCGATTAACATTCACGCCAAATAACCGCGTGCGCAGCGCAAACATTGCGCAAAACCGACAACGCATTGTGGCGGTTACGTGGCGTCAATAAGTTTCAAGGCACCGTTTAACCACGGTGCAACGAAACACATCAACCCAGCCGAGAAAGGTCCTGCCATGTTCGAAGCCTCTCCTTCGACCAGGCTTTCCGCCTCGGCACCGCTGGACCGCGAGGGCGCGCCGCTGATCCGCCGCCCCCGCCCGAAACGCCAGCGCACCGCCTTAAGCTTCGAGATCATCCCGCCTCGCCCCACGGACGACGCGGAGAAGATCGACCGGCTCATCGCGGGCCTGGCCGAGTACAAGCCGGACTACGTCTCCGTGACCAGCTCGCGCCGCAGCGAGTGGCTGGAGGGCACCGCCGCCGTGATCTCCCGCATCGCGGAGACCACTGACCTGCGCACCATCGCGCATCTCGCCTGCACCGCGGGCACGCGCGATGAGATGGCGGAGTGGGTGCGGGTGCTTATCGACGCCGGCGTCCGCGGGTTCCTCGCCCTGCGCGGGGACCTGCCGGAAGCCGGCCTGCCTGCGGAGCACCTCCAGTACGCCACGGATCTGCTCAACCTGATCCAGGACGTGCAGGAGGAAGAGGCGTTCCGCCTCGCCGCCGGCAAGCTCGCGCTTTCGGTGGCCTGCTACCCCAAGGGCCACCAGGAGTCGCGCAACTTCGACCACGACCTGGACGTGCTGCTAGCCAAGCAGCGCCTGGGCGCGGATTTCGCCATCACCCAGCTGTTCTTCGAGGCCCAGGATTTCCTGGAGTTCGTCGAGGTGGCGCGGCTGGCGGGTGTGCGTATCCCGCTCATCCCCGGCATCATGCCGATGACCTCGCTGAAACGGGTCCGACGCATGGGGGAGTTGTCGGGGCTGGAGGTGCCGGTAGGCGTCGAGAGGCAATTGCTCGAGGCTGACGACGAGTACGAGGCCGGCATGCAGCTCACCGCCAACCTGGCGCGCGAGATTTTGGATGCCGGCGCGGGCGGGCTCCACGTGTACACGCACAACAACCTGGACGTCACGCGGGACTTTCTGGACCGCATCGGAATAGATAAAGGACAACAATGACCACCTTCCCCAAGGCCACCATCGAGGGCTACCCCCGCATCGGCGCGAACCGCGAGCTCAAGCGCGCGCTGGAGAGCTACTGGGCGGGCCGCATCGACGCTGAGACGTTCCGCTCCACCGCACGCGCCCTGCGCGTGAACAACTACAACCACCTGCGCGACCTCGGCCTGACCGAGGATTACGCCATCCCGGCGGACGTCGCGCTCTACGACCAGGTGCTCGACACCGCTCTGACCGTGGGCCTCGTGCCGGGCGGCGTTGACCTGGACGAGGAGTTCGCGCTCGCCCGCGGCAACGACACCCGCGTGCCGCTGGAGATGACCAAGTGGTTCGACACCAACTACCACTACCTCGTGCCGGAGATCGAGGCTGGCCAGGAGATCAAGGCGGTGCCGGAGCGCATCCTGCGCATCGTGGAGGAGGCCGCCGAGGCCGGCCACAAGGTCCGCCCGTTCCTGGTCGGCCCGGTCACGCTGATCGCGCTGTCCAAGCCGGCGGAGTGGTCGCTGCTGCCGTCGCTGGTTGAGGCGTACGCCGAGGTCTTCGCCGCGCTGAAGGAAGCCGGCGTGGAGTGGGTCCAGATCGCCGAGCCCGCCGTGGTGGCCGACCTGTCCACCCCGGACGCGGAGATCGCGCAGCACCTGCGTTCCGCTTGGTCTGCTTTGCTGGGCCGCGAGACCCGCCCGAACGTGTACCTGACCACCCCGTACGGCTCCGCCCGCGAGGCCCTGCCGGTCCTGGGCGAGCTGGGCGTGGAGGCGCTGCACGTGGACCTGTCCCCGTGGACCCTCGAGGCCGACGCCGGCTACCCAGAGCGCGTGCGCGCCGCCGTGCCTGACTCCACCCACCTGGTGGCAGGACTTATCGACGGCCGCAACGTCTGGACCGCCAACCTGCGCGAGCGCACCGACGTGCTCAACTCCCTCGGCCGCGGCGCCGACGCCGTGTCCGTGTCCACCTCCACCTCCCTGCAGCACGTGCCGCACACCCTGAAGGCCGAGCGCAACATCCCGGTCGAGGTCGCCCCGTGGCTGGCGTTCGCCGACGAGAAGCTCGCCGAGATCCAGGCGCTTGTCGCAGGTGAGGAGGGCGCCAAGGAGGCGTTCGCGCAGTCTGACCGCGCCGTGCGCACCCGCGCCGAGTCCACCACCATCCACAACAAGGCCGTCGTGGACCGTGTGGCGGCCCTGCCGGAGGGCGCCGTCAAGCGCGAGCCGGCGTTCAAGGAGCGCAACAAGGTCCAGCGCGAGGAGCTCGGCCTGCCGACGCTGCCGATCACCACAATCGGCTCCTTCCCGCAGACCACCGAGATCCGCAAGGCCCGCGCGGACCACCGCGAGGGCAACCTCTCCGACGCCGAGTACACCGAGGCGCTGAAGGCCGAGATCAAGCACGTCATCGACCTGCAGGAGGAGATCGGCCTGGACGTCCTCGTCCACGGCGAGGCGGAGCGCAACGACATGGTGCAGTACTTCGCCGAGCTTCTCGACGGCTTCGTGGTCACCGAAAACGGCTGGGTCCAGTCGTACGGCTCCCGCTGCACCCGCCCGCCGATCGTGGTCGGCGACGTCTCCCGCCCGGAGGCCATGTCCGTGGAGTGGTCGGCCTACGCCCAGTCGCTGTCCGACAAGCCGGTCAAGGGCATGCTCACCGGCCCGGTGACCATCCTGGCCTGGTCGTTCAAGCGCGACGACGTGCCGCTTTCGGTCTCCGCCGACCAGATCGGCGTCGCCCTCGCCGACGAGGTCGCGGACCTGGAGAAGGCCGGCATCAAGGTCATCCAGATCGACGAGCCGGCCCTGCGCGAGCTGCTCCCGCTGCGCGAGGACAACCGCGCCGCCTACCTGGAGTGGGCCCAGCGCGCGTTCCGCCTGGTCTCCCTGGAGGCGCAGCCTTCGACCCAGATCCACACGCACCTGTGCTACTCCGAGTTCGGCCAGATCATCGACGCCGTCGCCGGCCTCGACGCCGACGTCACCTCCATCGAGGCAGCCCGTTCCAAGATGGAGCTGCTCGAGGACATCGACGAGACCTTCCACTCCGAGATCGGCCCCGGCGTGTGGGACATCCACTCCCCGCGCGTGCCTTCGGCCGAGGAGATCGCCGGCCTGCTGCGCGCCGCTCTGAACCACGTGCCCACCGAGCGCCTCTGGGTCAACCCGGACTGCGGCCTGAAGACCCGCGGCTACAAGGAGGTCGAACCCTCCCTGCGCAACCTGGTCGCCGCGCGCGACGAGGTCGTCGAAGGGCTCTAGGTCCGGCTGGCGGGGCGGAGCTGACGTCGAAAAGCGTTAGCCCCCGGCCCCGCCCTGCCTTTGCCCCGCGAAAGTCGAGTACGGGAGGTCGAGTACGCCCCCTCTATTTGGGCCGGACTCGACCTCCGCCGCTCGACTTTTGGCGGGGCTCTTTCGTTCTCGCCAGTAGCCGGGTACTCTGAGCGAAACAAACAAACATCGGGGGGATCATGGACAGGAGAAAGCTAGCGCAGCTGCTGGTCAGGCCGGGGGAGTCGGACCGTCAAACGTGCATCAAGTTATCCGCGAACAAATTCATCGCCCAGGCAGAATGGTCGCGGCTGAAACACCACGAGCGGGAGTTTCTCAGCTGCTATGCCGTCGGCGCCGCGAGCCGGAAAGCGGTGCTGGTGGGGCGCTCCGCCGCAGTCGTGCACGGCCTGTGGACGCTGCCCGCCCCAAACGCGCCCGTCCTGCTGGCCATCCCAGGACAAAAACCGCCCTCCAGGGCAAGCTGGCCGGACGGAGTCGAGTACCGCAGCCTACGCATCCCCGAGGAAGATGTGCTGGCCATCGAGTGCGCGACGCCTGGCGACGTCCTCCGGTTAACCAGCCCCGTCCGCACAGCCGTCGACGTCGCGCGCCTGCACGGGGTGAGGGCAGGAGTCGTCGCGATGGATTCCCTATTTGTGGGCAAGCCACCGCTGGAGCAGGAACGCATCCAGGCCGAACTCCATGCGACGATCAAGCGGCTGGCAGGTAAGAAGGGGATCGGGCGGGCACGGCAGGCGTTGCGCTGGTCGTCCACCAAGTCCGAGTCGCCGTACGAGTCCCTCCTGCGCGTGATCCTGCGCGAACGCGACATCGTCGTCCGCGAACAGATGTGGATTGGCCGTTACGTGCGCCCCGACCTGCTGTGGGGGCAGGTGGCGATCGAGATCGACGGGCTGGTCAAGACGGCGAAGAAAGACGAGGAGGCGGCGAAGAAGGTGTCGCGCGACCAGCTCCTGCGCGAAAACTGGTTACGGAAGCAGGTCTACGAGGTCGCCCGCTTCGAGCCGTTGGAGATTCTCCGGGACGAGGAGGCCTGCGTCCGGGAGATCCTGGAGCTCAAGGCCCGCTCCGGTCTCCTCGGCGAGCCGAAAGTGCCGGCCACGGTGTTCAGGCCGGTGCATGGGGAGCACTGGCGGAGGTAGGGGCGCTACACGCCGCCGGAAGTCGAGTACTGGAGGTCGAGTACGGCACCGAATCCGGGCGTACTCGACCTCCCGGACTCGACCTTTAGGGCCATGAGACCAACCCCGCACCCGCCCGCACCCCGCACGCCGGAACCCGCGTACCCTAGAGCGCATGACTCAGAAGACTCAGACGATGACTCTGCACACCAATCACGGCGACATTGTGATCGACCTGTTCGGCAACCACGCGCCGAAGACGGTCGAGACGATTACGGGCCTGGCGCAGGGCACCACCGATTACTCCACCAAGAACGCCCAGGGCACCAACGAGGGCCCGTTCTACGACGGCGCGATTTTCCACCGCATCATCCCGGGGTTCATGATCCAGGGCGGCGACCCGACCGGCACCGGCACTGGCGGCCCGGGTTTCCAGTTCGCCGACGAGTTCCATCCGGAGCTGCAGTTCGACCGCCCGTACCTGCTGGCCATGGCTAACGCTGGCCCGGGCACGAACGGTTCCCAGTTCTTCATCACCGTCGACGCGACCCCGTGGCTGAACAACCGCCACACCATCTTCGGCGAGGTCACCGACGAGGCGTCGAAGAAGGTCGTCGACGAGATCGCGAACGTGCAGACCGGCCGCATGGACCGCCCGGTCGAGGACGTCGTGATCGAGTCCATCGACATCGCGTAAGCCACAAAGCGCCACACACGCGCCGCGCCCCCGCCACCGTGCGGGGGCTTTTTCGTACCCTGATCCCATGCCCACTCTCCGCAACCTGCCCCGCACCGCCCCCGCCACCACGGCGATTACGGCGATCTGCACGCTCGTCTTCCTCGTCGCCGCGCTCCAGGCCCGTTCGCTCACGGACGTGGTGTGGGATTCCGCGGTGGGCACTCACACCATCCTGTACGGCCCCGAGGTCTACGGCGCGGGCTACCTCCGCGCGCTCACGGCCGGCTTCATGCACTTGGACATCACGCACCTCTTCCTCAACATGTTCATGCTGGTCCTGGTGGGTGCGGAGGTGGAGCGCTTCCTTGGCTCTGGCCCGTTTGTGGTGGCGTGGGTCGCGGGGGTCCTTTGGGCGTCGGCAAGTGTGCTCGCATTTAGCTTCACGACGCCCACCGCCGGCGCTTCCGGCGCCCTCTACATGCTGATGGCGCTTCTGATCGCCATTGCTTTTCGACGTTCCACGGACCTGCGCGCGCCACTCGCCCTGGTGGCTGTGAACGTGGCGTACACGCTGCTCAGCCCGGGTGTGTCGCTGTGGGGGCACCTCGGCGGCCTGGCGGCGGGGGCGGTGATGGCGTGGCCGTTGACCTCGGAAAACGTGCGCACCCGCTGGATCACAGCGGGGGTCGCGGCCGCGGCGGCGTGCGTGGCCATCTGGGCGCTGACGATTCCGTCGACGGTGCCGGTGTACTAGGGACGGCGCTCAAAGGGGAGGGCTAGATCTGCCAGACGGTGCGGGGTAGTCTTTCTCTCGCAGAGCCGCGGAGGATCGTGGGCGTCTAGCCTCCCTCTCGGACGATTGATTGAGACCCTAGCCAGCGAAAGCCCGGCTAGGGTCTTCTTTTTGGGTTTACACGCGGGCTGAGTGATCAAGCTCTACCAGATCGCCGCCGCAAACCGAGAATTTACAGTCCGAAAGGAAGGCGGAAATTCCCGAACCATATATTTTCCTGAAACGCCGAGGTCAAGCCCCAGAAATCGCCGATTCCAGACACACTTTTTGACCTTTAACCAGACCTTTCAAGTTATCCACAGCGGTTGTCCACAGTGTGGATAACTACACGCGTGTAACTCGTCGAACGACACGTCGAACAGCGAAAATGACACGCCGAAGGAACGTGGCGTTTTCGAAAGCAAACCAGCACATTCCACTGCCCTGTGGAGTTGTGCACAGAGTTATCCACAGGTGTGGATAGATATCGTTCGAACAACGGCGAGTTGGTGTCTGAGCCGTTGGCTAGGGTCGAGTGAGTGAAAGGAAGGTGAGTCTGATGAAGCTTCAGGTGCGCCGCTTTACCAATACGGAGCTGCGAGAGCGTCGACGCAGCTTGCGTGCACAGTTGGCGGAATCCTTGGGAATGGAGGAGCCAACTGATGATGCGTTGAAAGAGCTGGCCTGGTCCGGTGGTTTCACCTATGACCAGCGGGACGTTTACGACGAATTGCGCAGGGTGGAGTCACTTCTTGGGGAGCGGTAGGTGTGGATAGATCCTGGAAACTCGCGCGCCCGCGGAAATCTCTACTGTGGGAAGCGAACCATCAGCAAAGATCCAAGGAGTGAGCAATGGCTGATCAGAGCAAGGCGGAAGAGATCGTCTCCAGGGGCGAGCGCCCCGCAGGCAAGGGCCGCACCACCGAGCTGGGCGGGCAGCCGGTCGCCTCGGAGCACATTTCGGTCACTCAGGGGCGCCAGGGAGCCAATGTGCTTAACGACGTCCACATGATGGAAAAACTGGCGCACTTCAACAGGGAGAACGTGCCTGAGCGCATCCCGCACGCGAAGGGCCACGGCGCCTTCGGCGAGCTGCACATCACGGAGGACGTGTCCAAGTACACGAAGGCGAAGCTGTTCCAGCCGGGCACCGTCACCCCGATGGCGGCGCGTTTTTCCACCGTGGCGGGCGAGGCTGGTTCCCCGGATACGTGGCGCGACGTGCACGGTTTCGCGCTGCGTTTTTACACGGAGGACGGCAACTACGACATCGTGGGTAACAACACCCCGACGTTCTTCCTGCGCGACGGCATTAAGTTCCCGGACTTCATCCACTCCCAGAAGCGCCAGCCCAACTCGGGCCTGCGCGATGACGAGATGCAGTGGGATTTCTGGACCCGCACGCCGGAGTCCGCGCACCAGGTGACCTACCTGATGGGCGACCGTGGCACCCCGAAGACGTCGCGCCACCAGGACGGTTTCGGCTCCCACACTTTCCAGTGGATCAACGAGGAGGGCACTCCGGTGTGGGTGAAGTACCACTTCAAGACCCGCCAGGGCTGGGAGTGCTTCACCGATGAGGAGGCCACCGAGAAGGCCGGCACCGACCCGGACTTCCAGCGTGCGGATCTGTTCAACGCCATCGCGGACGGCGACTACCCGATTTGGGACGTCAAGGTGCAGATCATGCCGTTCGAGGAGGCGAAAGATTACCGCTTCAACCCGTTCGACCTGACCAAGACGTGGTCGCAGAAGGACTACCCGCTGATCCCGGTGGGCTACTTCGTGCTCAACCGCAACCCGAAGAACTACCACGCGCAGATTGAGCAGCTCGCGCTCGATCCGGCCAACCTGGTGCCGGGCGTGGGCCTGTCGCCGGACCGCATGCTGCAGGCCCGCGTGTTCGCGTACTCGGACCAGCAGCGCCACCGCATCGGTGCGAACTACAAGGACCTGCCGGTCAACCGCCCGCTCAACGACGTGAACACCTACTCCGAGCGTGGCAACATGGCCTACTTCTTCAACGAGGAGAACGAGCCGAACTACGTGCCCAACCGCACCGAGAAGGGCGCCGGCTACCTGGACAACAACGAGGATTCCTCCTCCAACTTCACCGACTACGGCCAGGCGGAGAACCTCTACGTCAACCCGGATCCGGAGGGCACTGACCTGGTGCGCGAGGCGTACGTCAAGCACGCCGAGGACGACGACTTCGGCCAGGCTGGCACGCTCTACCGCGACGTGTTCGACGACGCGGAGAAGGAGCGCTTCGTCCACAACATCACCAACAAGATGATGGCGATTAAGCACAAGGACGTCGAGGAGCGCGTCTACGAGTACTGGGGCAAGGTCGACGCCGACCTGGAGAAGAAGGTCCGCGAGTCCTTCGCCAAGAAGCGCGCTGAGCAGGAGAACTAGTCCCCGCACATAAAAAAGCCCGTTGAGTCCGCAACAGACTCGACGGGCTTTCGCGCTATTCAGCAGTGCTTTAGAACACGCCGCGGATCTTCTTGCCGAAGTCGGAGACGGTCACGTCGCGGGAGTCCACGTCCTGGTCGTTGTAGAACGAGGTGTCGCCTGCGAGGCGGCCGGTCTGGGTGACCTTCATGTAGTTGTACAGGCGGCCTTCCTTGGTCTTGCCGTCGCCGAAGGAGAATGCGCCGAGCAGCATCGTGTCGCCCGCGAGGATCGGGTTGGACAGGGTGACCTCGAAGGTGCGGATGCCGCGGTCGAAGTCGTAGCCCAGGTCGCGGATGTGGGTGCCGTTGTACTGGGTGGTGGTGATCAGGCGGTCAACGCCCTCCGGGCCTGCCTCGGTGCCGACCTCGACGCGGAAGGTCAGCGCCGGGAACTCGCCCCAGTAGCGCTTCGCGCCGGTGTTCTTCACGCGCAGTGCGACGGAGCCAGCGGCGCCCGGCACCTTCCAGGAGGAGGCGGTGAAGTACGGCTGGAGGTCCAGGTCGCGCTGGGCATCTGCCTGCTTATCGACGACTTCGTTGACCTCGTCAGCAGCATTCTCCTCGACCTCGTCGATGACCTCGGCACCCTCGTTCGCGATGTCGTTGTTGGTCACGTCGGTGGCCTCGTCGTTGTCGACCACGGTGACGTCGTCAAGGTTTGCGCCCGTCTCGATCTTCTCGACGTCCTCGTTGTACGCCGGGTTCGGGTTCTCCACGGTGTCGGTGACCTGCGCGCCCTTGTTCGGTGCCCAGGAGCCGGCCGGGGTGGAGTAGTTCTTGACGCGGACCTCGTTCTTGATCGGCATGTTGGCGATCCAGGCGGTCGGGGTGGCCCAGGTGCCGTTCGGGCGGCAGCGCTGCTGGGTGCCGGTCATGGTGACGGTGCGGAAGCCGTAGGTGGCCTCGCCGGTGTTGCCGGCCGGCACGTCGTACGGGCCGATCTTCTGGCCGACGGACCAGGACAGGGAGCCGGAGACGTCCCAGCCCAGGGACTTGGCCAGGGAGTAGCCGATGTTGCCCTGCAGGCCGTCCTTGGAGCCGGAGCCGCCGAGCGTCAGCGTCTCGGTCTTGGAGCCGTTGACGGAGGCGGAGATGGTCTGGGTGCGGGACAGGTCCTGGGACAGCGGGATGGAGGAGTCGGACAGGTTGGTGGTGGAGATGGTGCCCACCGGCAGGAAGTTGTCCTTCACCTTGTACACGATGGTGCGGTAGTCCTCGGTGGAGTTGCACACCGGGCGCGGGTTAAGGATGTTGGCCTTCAGGTGGTCGGAGCCACGGTAGGTGTGGATGATCGGCAGCGCGGAGTTGGTTGCCGGGGTCTCCGGGTAGGACTCTTCGAAGGTCTGGGCGGTGGCGGTGATGCCGGAGCCTGCGATTGCGACAGCGGCGACGGCTGCGATCGCGGCCTTGGCGGCACCAGCGATGCGGGATGCGCGCATTTGGCGTTCCTTTCGGGAAACAATTGTGGATTTTTCAAGGGACGGGCTTCTCAACCTCTCAGCGAGGAGCTCTCATATAACACCTAGTCAATTGACAAGGAAGCGTCATAATATTGTTGAACAATCCACCTAATCCGGGGTCAAACTAAAGTAATTGACATGTCGAGAAAGCCTGCTCACCAGTATTAACACCGTTAATTGTGTGAAAAACCGCAGCGCAATCTATCGCGCTATTTAAATACAGCAATCCGGACTCCAGGCCGCTATCTACCGCGTCTCTCAGGTCGCTCTAGGAATATGCTCAGCCTCGAAGGCCCCACCGGCGAACACGTGCCCCCAAAACCCACCCGCATAGCGAAAACCGGATTGTGGCAATTATTTGCCACAATCCGGTTTCACAACATCCCCCGCAAAGAAGGGCTATCGCCACCCCATGGTCATCAGCAGGCCGAGGATCATGCCGGCGAAGCCGATGGCGTAGTTCCACGGCCCGAGCTGCCCGAGCCACGCCAGCTGGTCGCCGGCGAGGTAGTAGAGGATGAGCCAGGCCAGCCCGAGGAGCATCAGCCCGAACATGATCACCTTGTACCACATCGGGGTGCCGCCGGTGTTGACCTTCACCGGGGTGCGGGTGGTGCCGGCGGAGGTGCTGCTAGCTGGGCGGATAGGGTCTTTAGTTACTTTTGCTTTAGGCATGTGCGCTCCCTTGGTGTGTCCGGGCCATAGCGTCGTCGACGCCTAAAGCCCTAGCTCGCGTTGCATGTTCCGCAGCGCGGTGTTCGCGTTCTGGGGTTGAACTGTATCAGCCTGCCCTGCGGCCGCGTTATTCTGCGGGATGAGTTTGCCGGCGTCGAACTTCCACAGGTTGTAGCCGATGGCCTGGTCCTTGCGGATGGTCTCCCCGGAGGCGACTTCCTGGTGGCCGATCAGGCCGTCGTCGACAAGCGCGCCGGTGGGCACCGTCGGGCCGGGCACGAGGCGGCCGTTCCAGCCGGCGTCGCGGAGTAGCTTTTCGGCCTCGTCGGGGCTCTTGCGGGTGATCTCCGGCATGTTCATGAGCATGCCGTTGGACACGCGCAGCTCGATGGTGGTGCCGGATTCCACGTCGGTGTTTTCGCCGGCGACGGCGAGCACCTGCCCCTCCGGCTTGATCGAGTCCACGCTGGTGACCGTGGAGCGCAGCTGCAGGGAAGACAGGGTCGCGGTGGCCTGCTCCACGTTCAGCCCCACCAGGGACGGCACCTGCACCATCTCCGGCCCGGAGGAGACGGTGATGGCGATGCGCGAGCCCTTGGCAATCTGAGTGCCTCCGGCGGGCTGCTGCGACAGGATCACGCCTTCTTCGATGTTGTCGCTGGATTCGCGGCGCACGTTGGGGTTGAGCTCCAGCCCGGCCTTCTTCAGCTCTTCGATGGCTTCTTCGGCGGTCAGGTTGGTCACGTCCGGCACGTCCGTCATTTCCTTGCCGGAGGAGACGGTCAGCGTGATCTGCGTGCCGCGCTTGAGCTCGGAGCCGGCGGCGGGGTTGGTGGAAATGACGTTGCCGCGCTTGATTTCGGGGCTCGGTTCTTCCATCACGGAGACGGCGAAGCCGAGGTGCTCGAGTTCACGGACGGCGTCGTTGCGCGGCATGTCCGCGAGTTCGGGCACCGGCACCATTTCCTCTTTGACCACCTCGGCGGTGTCCTTGTTCGCGGAGAAGTAGTCGTAGACGAACCAGCTCACGGCCACTGCGAGCAGCAGGCCGAGCAGCGCGGAGAGCCACTTCAGCCAGTTGGAGGAGGTCTTCTCGTTGGCGGCGCGGTGGTCGGCGTAGCGCGTGTGCCCGGAGGAGGAAGCAGATGCTTCCCTGCGCACCACAGGTTCACGCACCACATCCCCAACCACAACGGTGTGGTCCTGGGCCGGCGAGTCCACGGCGTGCGCGCCTGCGTCCTGTTCCGCAGCGGCGAGGTGGTTGCGGGCGGCGGTGGTGACGTTGCCGCGCTCGAGAAGCGCGAGGTCGGCGCCCATTTCGTCGGCGGTCTGGTACCGGTCGGCGGGGTGTTTCGCCATCGCGGTGAGGATGACGGAGTCGACGTTGACGGCTTCGTTGTCGGAAAGCGGCGCGGAGATCCGCTCGGACGGCGGCACCGGGTCTTCCTGGACGTGCTGGTAGGCCACGGCGAAGGGGGATTCGCCCTCGAACGGCGGGACCCCGGTGACGGATTCGTACATCACGCAGCCGAGCGCGTAGATGTCGCTGCGCGCGTCGGCCGGTTTGCCGCGGGCCTGCTCGGGGGAGAGGTACTGGGCGGTGCCGATGACGGCGGAGGTTTGCGTCATGGCGGAGGTGGAATCATCCAACGCGCGCGCGATGCCGAAGTCCATCACCTTCACGGCACCGGTGTTGGTGACCATGATGTTGGCGGGTTTGATGTCGCGGTGGATGATGCCGGCGTCGTGGCTGGCCTGCAGCGCGCGGGTGACCGGCAGCAGCAGCTTCGCGGCGCGTTCGGGGGACAGGGGCCCTTCGTTGCGCACGATGTCGCGCAGGTTCATGCCGTGGACGAGCTCCATGACAATGTAGGGCACGTCCACGCCGGAGGTTTTCACGGAGCCGGTGTCGTAGACCGAGACGATGTTGGGGTGGTTCAGGCGCGCGGAGTTTTGCGCTTCGCGGCGGAAGCGTTCGCGGAAGTTTTCGTCGCGCGCCATGTCGATCTTCAACATCTTCACGGCAACTTCGCGCCCAAGGGACACGTCGGTGGCGGCATACACGTCCGACATGCCGCCGGTGCCGATGATGTCGCCGAGTTCGTACCGGTCCGCGATCAGCATCTACCTGCCACCTCCGAGCAAGCTATCAAGGTTGGGCAATTCTACCGCAGGGGCCGGTGAGTTCGTGACCTCGGGCTGATTGCCTATCGACGGCTCACCTGCCGGCGCCCCACCCTGCTGCGTCGGAGTCGCCGCGGACGGCTGCTCCGGCGCGGAAGTTCCGGGGGCGGGCGGCTCGGCGGACGGCTCCGCCGGGGCCGGGGCGTTGTCGGCCTCGGACTCCTCGAAGCGCAGGGTGCCCGGGTTGCGCGGCTCCGTGACCGTGGTGCGCTCGCGCTCCGTGGTGGTTTCGGTGACCGGCTCTTCCGTGTCTTCCTCTTCCTCCGGCGTCGGGGTGGTCGCGCTCATGGTGGGCCGCGGTGTGGTGGGGGTGCCGCCGCCGGTGAAGCGGTCGAACACGCCCTCGGTGTACGCCCAGGCGGCGCCGCCGGCCAACAGCGCGAGCAGCAGGATCGCCGAGATTACTGGCCCTGCCTTGGAGGACTTCTTCTCTGGCGCGTGTTCGCGCGGCGCTGGTGTCGCGACGCGAGAGGGGGCGGGGGGAGCCGGAGGACGTCGAGAAGCAACGGCTCTGGCTGCGGACGGCGGGTAGGCGCCCTCGGGGCGGGAGGTGCGCTCCTCGGCGACGCTGGCCAGCATCTGGGTGGACGCGGTCGCGGACGGCTCGGTGGCCACGACCTGGGTGTGGCCGCCGGGCTGGGCGGGACGCAGGCCCTGGCGGACCTGGGAGACGGCCAGCTGGAACTCGTTGCCGTCGCGGAAGCGCTGGCCGGGGTCCTTGCGCAGGGCGATCTCGATGAGCTCGCGCGCCGGGGCCGAGACGCTAATGGGCAGCGCGGGCGGCTCGGCGGACACATGCGCGAGCGCCACGGACACCGACGAGTCGCCGGTGAAGGGGCGCTTGCCGGAGAGCAGCTCGTAGCCCACCACGCCGAGCGAGTAGACGTCGGACGCCGCGGTGACCTTCATACCCTGGGCCTGCTCGGGGGAGACGTACTGGGCGGTGCCCACCACCATGCCCGTGCGGGTCAGGGGCACGGCCGCGGCGGCCTTGGCGATGCCGAAGTCCGTGATTTTCACCTGCCCGTGCTGGGTGAGCATGAGATTGCCCGGCTTGATGTCGCGGTGCACCAGCCCCATGCGGTGGATCACGGCCAGGCCGTGGGCGGCCTGCTCCAGGACGTCGAGCGCCAGCGCCTCATCCAGCTGGCCCTCGCGGGCGATGAGGTCCGCCAGCGACTCGCCGCGGATGTACTCCATGATGATGTAGCAGACGGTGAAGCCCGCGTCGGTGTCTGCCTCGCGGTAGTCGTAGGTGGCCACCACGTTGTCGGAGTTGATGCCCTGGGCGCTCAACGCCTCGTTGCGGAAGCGGGCGAGGAACTCCGCGTTGGAGCTGAACTCGGGCCGCAGCACCTTGATGGCCACCTCGCGTTCGTTGGCCAAGTCGTCTGCCAGCCACACGGTGGACATGCCGCCGTGGCCGATGATCCACTGCAGCTGGTAGCCGTCGCCGACGAGCTGTTGCAGGTCCTCGCGGTTTTCGGTGTTCATCTACTGTGCTCCTTCCACGGGTGCGGGGGCGGCGGGTGCTGCGCGCAATACGGCGCGTCCGATTGGTCCGGCGACTTGGCCGCCGTAGGCTGCCTCGCCCATGTTGCCACCGTTTTTCACCACCACGGCAACGGCGACGTCCTTGGCCGGGTCGAAGGCGACGTACCACACGTGCGGGGCGGCGCCTTCGGCGTGCTCGGCCGTGCCGGTCTTGGAGGCGAATCCGTTGCCGTCGTAGCCGAAGGTCCACCGCTCGGACGCGAACATCAAGTCCGTGATCGTCGCGGCTTCCTCTTCCGTTACGGCCTCGTTGAGTTCCACCGGCTCGGTTTCGTGCAGGACCTTGCCGTCGGCGTTGCGCACTTGCCGCACCACGTGCGGTTCCATGCGCTTGCCCTTATTTGCGATGGTCGCAGACATCATCGCCGCCTGCAGCGCGGTCATGGTCACGTCGCGCTGACCGATGGTGGACTGCGCCAGCTCGGCGCCGCCGGGCAGATCGCCCAGCGAGCCGGCGGCATTCGGCAGGCCCAGGTTGTAGCGCTCGCCCACGCCGAAGCGGGCGGCGGCGTCGCGCAGCGCATCCGGGCCCATGGCGAGGCCCATCTGCACGAACGCGGTGTTGCAGGACAGGGCGAACGCGGTGCGCAGCGGCACCTGCCCGCCGCCGGCGCAGGGCTGGCCGCCGTCGTTGGTCAGCGGGATGTTGTCCGTGCCCGGCAGGATCGTCTGCGCCTCGCCGGTCAGCGGCGACTCCGGCGTGAAGCCGTTTCGCAGACCCGCGGCGGTGGTGATGATCTTGAAGATCGAGCCCGGCGGCAGCTGCTCCTGCGCCGCGTGGTTCAGCAGCGGGTTCGCCGGGTTGCCGGTGGCCTCGGCCCAGGCGCCCTCGGCGGTCGCTGGGTTGGCGATGCCGTTGGGGTCAAAGCTGGGGGTCGAGGCCATGGAGAGCACCTCGCCTGTCGACGCCCTCACGGCCACCACCGCACCATCAAAACCCGGCTTGGCCAGCTGGTCGTACGAGAAGGCCTGTAGGTTCGGGTCCAGCGTCAGGTCGACGGTGTCGCCCTTCTTGCCGTCCTCGAGCCCGGTGCGCAGGAAGCGCGAGGCGGTGCCGGAGTCGCCGGTGAGGTCGCCGTTGTGGGTGGCCTCCAGCTGGGAGGTGCCGAACTGGTCGGAGACAAACCCCACGATCGGCGCGAACGACCACGGCATGTTGGGGTAGGTGCGCTGGTAGAAGCCGGTCTCTTCGTCGCGGTGGCTCTGCGCCAGCACGGTCCCGCCCGTGACGATGTCGCCGCGATTGGTGCGCTTGAGGTCCATGAGGATGCGCGAGTTGTGCTGGTTCTGCGCGTACTCGTCTTCGCGCATTCCCTGCACCACGGTGAAGTTGACCAACAGCGCCGCGATCATCAGCAGCGCGACCACGGCGCCGTAGCGGATGGACTTGTTCATCGTGCACCCACCATCTCAGGGCGCGCGGTGCCCGCGGCGACGGCGTCGTAGTCCGCGGGGCGGTTCGCGCTGTTGGAGATGCGCAGCAGCAGGCCGAGCAGGATGTAGTTGGCCATCACGGACGAGCCGCCGGCGGACATGAACGGCGTGGTCAGGCCCGTCATGGGCATCATCGCGGACACGCCACCGGCGACCACGAAGATCTGGATCACGATCGTCAGCGCCAACCCGGATGCGAGCAGCTTGCCGTAGGAGTCGCGCGCCTGCATGGCGGTGCGGAACCCGCGGGTGATAAACACCGCGAACAGGCACAGCACCGCCGCGATGCCCACAAACCCCAGCTCCTCGCCGATGGCGGCGAGGATGTAGTCGGAGTGCGCCACGGGCACCAGCTCCGGGTGGCCGTAGCCCAAGCCGGTGCCGGTGATGCCGCCCCAGCTCAGGCCGATCAGCGCGTTGGCGGGCTGGTTGCCAATGCCGTCGAAGTCCGCGAACGGGTCGATGAAGTTGGCCACGCGCTCCTGGATTTTGGAGCTGACCTGGTAGACGGCGTAGCCGCCCACGGCCACCAGGCCCACGCCGATGAACAGCCAGGACGCGCGCCCGGTGGCAAAGTAGACCATGCCCAGCACGGTGGCGAAGAGCAGCAGCGCCGGGCCGAAGTCGTTGGAGATGCCCATGATCAAAATCGCGATCGCCCACACCATGAGGATGGGCGCGAGGTCGCGCAGACGGGGGAAGGTCATGCCCAAAAAGCGCTTGCCTGCCACGGTGAACAGGGCGCGCTTCTGCGCCAGCAGCTGGGCGAAGAAGATCAACAGCAGGATCTTGGAAAACTCGCCGGGCTGGATGGAAAACGGCCCTAACCACAGCCAGATGCGCGCTTCCTCATACCCCGGGGGTTGCGGCCACACCAGCGGCAGGGCCAACAGGATCAGGCCCACCAGGCCCAGCAGGTAGGGGTAGCGCGACAGGGATTTGTGGTCGCGGATGACCACCAGGGTCAGCACCATCAGCCCCACGCCAACTAAGGACCACAGCATCTGGCGCTCCGCCAGCGGCCCGTAGCCGGGGCGTTCTGCCAGGTCAAGGCGGTAGATCACCACCAGGCCCACGGCGTTGAGCAGCGCCACCACGGGCAACATCACCTGGTCCGCGTACGGCGCCAGAAAAGCGATGGCCACGTGCGCGATGGCGTAGACGCCCATGAATCCGCCGATGATGTAGAGCATTTCGGTGGACAGGGTGCGCCCTTGGCTCGTCTCTAAGCCGAAGAGCATGAGCGCAAGAAGCCCTGTGGCGAACAACAGGAGGAGCAGCTCGCGGCTGCGGGATACTAGGCGGCTCATCGCACCTCCCGGCAGGTGTCTTCCTCGGCGCTCTTCTTGTCCGTGCAGGCCGGCAGCGCCTGATCCGCCAACTCATTCAGCTTGGCTAATACGTCGTCGTAGGAGCCGGTGACGTCCTCGACCTCGCGCTTGTCCTTGGGCAAATCGGAGGTGGCAAAGATACTGCAGTCGCCCGGCTTGCTGTCCTTGGAAATCACGCGCAGGTCGCCCTTGGTGTTCAGGCAGGCGCGCTGGATGTCTTCGGTTTTCGCGTCCGCGAACAGGTTGTCGCGGGTGGTGTGCTGCACCACAAACTCGCCGGAGTCCTGCACCTTCAGCGCGTACTCGTCGGTGGCGCGGGACTGCGACCACATCACACCTGCCACCGCGAGCACCAGCAGAAGCACCAGCGTTGCGACGACCCAAGGCCACACCGACGACGGCTGCTTCTTCCCGCCGGCGCTAGGGTGGCCCTCCTCGTCGTCGGAAGCATCCGCGTCTTGGAGCTTGGCCCGGTTGTGGTCCGGGGTGATGGTCTCAGACTTGCGCAACAGCGCTGCGGCGCGGGAGGCGGCCGAGTCCGGGTGGGAGGACTCGTAGCCCGGGGCCAGCGCGCCGGCCCTGACCACGGCGCGGTTCTCGCGGGCGTTGTTCTCGGTGGCCTCAACGACTTCCGCAACCACCACGGTGACGTTGTCCGGCCCGCCGGAGCGCAGCGCCAGCTCGATCAGGCGGTTCGCCGCCATCTCCGGGGTGCCGTCGCCGAGCGCGAGCTGAATGGTCTGCTGGGTCACCGGGTCGCTCAACCCGTCGGAGCACAACAGCACGCGGTCGCCCGGTTGGACCTGGATCAGCTCCAGGTGCGGCTCCACGTCCCGGCCAGTATACGCCTTCAAAATCAGGGACTTCTGCGGGTGCGACGAGACGTCCTCGGGCGCGAGTTTGCCGCCGTCCACCAGCGACTGGACGAAGGTGTCGTCGACGGTGAGCTGCCGCAGTTCGCCGTCGCGAAGCAAATAGCCCCGGGAATCGCCCACGTGGATCAGGCCGAGCTCGCGGCCGTTGAACATCGTCGCGGTGAGCGTGGTGCCCATGCCGGCCTGCTCGGGGTGCTCGGCCACAGACGCCTCGATCGCGGCGTTGCCGTCCTCCGCCGCCGCGCCCAGAAGCGCGAGCATGTCCGCGTCCTCGGGGTCGCGGTCCAGGTGCTCGAGGTGCTCGACCATGAGCTGGCTGGCCACCTCGCCGGCGGCGTGGCCGCCCATGCCGTCCGCGAGCACCAGCAGGTTGGGGCCTGCGTACGCGGAGTCCTCGTTGTTGGCGCGGACCAGGCCCCGGTCGGACACGGCCACGAAATCTAGCGCGAGCTTCACGGCATCAGCCTCACAATCGTGCGTCCCATCTTCATGTCCGTGCCCACGGTCACCCGCTCAGGCTGATCAATGCGCACCCCGTTGACGAAGGTGCCGTTGCGCGAATCCAGGTCCTCCACGAACCAGTCGCTGCCCCTGCGGAACAGGCGCGCGTGGCGCGAGGAGGCGAAATCATCGCCCAGCTGGAAATCGTTGTCTCCCGCTCTGCCAACAGTCAAGTCTTCTAAGCTGGCAATTTCCATGTGGGAGCCTTGCAGCGGCCCCTCAACTACCGCAAGGGTGCGGGCTTTCTCCCTGGGGGCGGGGGCGGAGGCACTTGCTTGACGACGCACCGCGCCACCCGCCGACACCACATCCTTCCTCTGCGTCCACATCACCAGGAAAATGAACACCCAGAGCAAGGCCAGAAGGCCGAAGCGGGCGCTGAGGATCATGGTCGAGTCCATGGCAAACCCTTCTTACGGGCGGAAGTATTCGGTGCTGGGGTGCGCCACCGAGTCCGTGAACTGCGGCTCGTTCGCACCGGCCTGCGGCTGGTCCTGACTGCCGACGATGCGCACCTCAATATTGGAGTGCCCCAGCGTGATCACGTCGCCGTCCGCCAGCATCCAGTTCTCCACCGGCTCGTCGTTGACCGTGGTGCCGTTGGTGGACTGCAGATCCACCAACACCGCCACCTGGCCGTCCCAGGTGATCTCCGCGTGCTGGCGCGAGACACCGGTGTCCGGCAGGCGGAAGTCCGAATCGTTGGAGCGGCCCAGGATGTTGGAGCCCTCGTGGACCAGGTACGTGCGCGACGAGCCGTCCTGAAGCAGCAGGCTCACCGTGGTTGCCTCAGGGTTGGCGGCAGCCTGCGGGTCCTGCGGCTGGTTGGCGTTAGGTTCGGACATTGCATCCTCCTTCAATTGCGAGCGCGAGGCCTTGCGCTTCTTCGGCTCCGCCACGATGGCGTCGAAGCCGCTGACCACATCCGGCATGGTGTCGATGTAGCTAGACACCCGGAGCTGGCCAGTGCGCAGACCCGACTCCTCCGCGATACGCACAACAACAGGGCCATCCAAAAACCATTGTTTGTTGCGCACGTAGCGCATGAGTTGATCGGCGAGGTCCACAGGAAGATCGCGGTTCTGCGACAGGTTCTCCAAGTCCTTCGAAGACACACCCACCGCGTACACGTTCGGGGCGACATACTCGTCCTTATCCGTGACCACCAGCGAGTCCTGGGCTTCCTGCTTGACCAGCTCCTCAATTTCTTCAGGCACAACCTTGCCGCCGAACAGCGCCGCCATGGAATTGTCCAAGCCGCGCTGCAGAGAACTGTCCAGCTTTGCCAGCCTGTCCATCACTGCCATTTCCTGCGCACCTCCTTTCTTCACATCAGAATTTAAGTAACCCGGACAGTATAGGTGCCGGACCCGACACCACCTATCCGCGCAGCGTGTCGGCCCCGTTATAGACGCGGGGTAAAAGGCGGTGTGCGCTGGCGATTTGTAGTTTTTGTGAGCTGCGTTCTATATTAATCAAGTCGCCCGCCCGGGTGGCGGAATTGGCAGACGCGCTGGCTTCAGGTGCCAGTGTTCGCAAGAACGTGGGGGTTCAAGTCCCCCCCCGGGCACAAACAAGTCTCGAGACATCGTTCCTACGGTGTCTCGAGATTTTTGCTTTCTGAGTTGCCCCGGGGTGGGGTGATTTGTGGGGTTTTGAGGGCTATTGAGCGCCAGATCTGGGTCTGCTGAAACGGAGGACAGATTGCCCCGGGGCGTGGTGGGTCTGGCTCCTAGGTGGGGTGATGCGGAAGCAGCCTAGGGATCGCTGCGTTCGGTGCCCAGAGATGCGGAGGTAGAGGCTATTGCCGATCGACGAGCGTTCCGTTGCCGCTCTCGGCTTTCGCGTAACGCATGGCGGAACGATGTCTCGAGAGATGGCTATTCGCGCTGGCGGGGCACTTCTCGCACGGGTGTGTCCACCAGAACGATGTGGTGAGACATCTGTGCAGCATGAACCGGAACGATCTCATGAGACATGCACGATGTCACAGTGTGTTGTCTTGAAACATCGTTCTTGCGGTGTCTCGAGATCGTTTCGTTCTCGGTGTTGCCCCGCGTTGGTCAGATCCTCACGGGAAGAACCAGAACGATCCCATGCCACATACAGATCGCCTACTGGTTGTTTCACGGCGTGTGAGCGGTGAATGTACGTGTGCGATGGGGCACGATCTTTCTAAGGTCGGGTGGACCGGACGTTAGTGAATCAATGAAGGTTGTGCGCTCAATGATCCCTTCGCGTCATCTTCCTTCGGAATTAGTGCATTAGTACTGCGAAAACGTTACTATAACCATGGTTTTAGTCCGCACCAGATTTATAGGAGACGAAAGTGCCGGATCCAAACGTAACCAGAAAAAAGAGCGCGAGACGGCAACTTCTAGCGGTCGTATCAACGATTTCGCTCGGTCTTGGTCCGATAGTTGTCGAAGGCGGCGGTCTAGGTGTTCCACTGGCATCTGCGCAGCCTGCGGTGGGCACGGCTCCCGGCACTCCGTCATACGGGTCGAATACGTGGGACGTTAATATCACGGTTGGCCAGTACGGTGGAGTGCAATCTCTCAACGCCATCAAACTGCACGCTGGCCCGGATGCAAGTGGTCATTTTTCCAATAGCGGAACCTACACCGTTTCAGTGATGGGGGAAACCTATAGGATCCCTTTTTCCCGACTTTTAAATGACGGAAAATCCGTCCTTCTCTACTTCCCTGAGCTGGTTACACTGAGTGGCGGCAACCAGGTCATCCAGGTGAGCTACGAGGGTGATGATGCGTCGACGCTACCTGGGGCGATTTCCGTGGGCTACGTATTTCCCGCTCCCGCGGCGAACGGGCCGGAGCTTGATGTGTATGCCGATCCACAAAATCCGGATCCGCTTAAAGCTCCAGCAGAGAACTGCGTTGCACCGAGTACGGAGGTAACAACATGGATCTCCATGAGTTACAAGGACCAGCAAAATAACACCAACACACGGGAGCGTGACCGTACCTACCTTCAGCGCCGGGAGGTCGGCGAATCCGCATTCTCGACGGTAGAGGGCAGCGACACGGACTGGGTGTACAACGCTCTTGCCTACAACCCTGCCGATGGCTATCTATACGCTATCTCTCAGGACCGACCGCTAACGGGGGATGCGTCTTACGGAAGTTACAACATCGATAGGGACAGGTACTACGGTGTTCTACTTCGCATCAGCCCGGTAACTGGCAACGTCGAACCAATCGGTCACATTCGGCTAGAAAACGAGTACAACCACCTCTTTGATTTGGATCTGCACGCCGGAATTACGAATGGTGCGTTTGATGCTCAGGGCAATTACATTTTCTCCAATAATTCTCCAATGGGATCCGGTACCGTGTACCGGATTAATACCCAAGATGTCCAGAATGGTCTATGGATACCGACCAATGATGGCAGTGTTGTCACCGCTGTTTCGGCGGGAATTCCCAATACCGGAGAGAAGAATTCGAACGACTGGGCCTTTGTCGGTCTAGAGCCAAGCAAATACATCTGGTCGCTGAGCTCAAACACGAGTGGTGAATCTGAACAGACGCTACTCCGCACAGATGTAACCACCGGTCAAACCGTCAGCTGGGACGTCACCGACCTCGGAATGGGAAACGGTGTTTACGGTAATGCATGGACATATGGAAATGGCGACCTAGGCTTCAGCAAGAATGCAGCTGGTACTGCATACCGGATTCACGTTGAGAATCCGGATATCGAAATCGCAAACGATGACGATAAGAAGCGGGTCCGAATCAGCAGGGTGGGGACTGAAACCGGTTTCCCCACCGGGTATAACAACGACGCGACTACCAATGCTTACGTCGTGGGGCAGCGGCAATGTGAGGAGCCGCCGGTAGTGGTGGACCCAGAGTTCGCCGTTGAGAAGTTCCGTGTTGAGGCCGGCGCCATCAACCTGGCGCCGAAGGGTGATGGAGACTATGCGTTCAGCACTGAGTACATCATCCGCGTTCGCAACACCTCTGAAGTGGATGGCGCGTTCCCAGAGGTTAGCGATGTTCCGGTTGTAGGCGACGGTTTCACCGTTGATTCTGTAGCCGTTGATGGGACCAACGTTGAGGCTGACGAAAACGGTAAGTACCCCATCTCCGACGGCGAAGAGCTCGCCGCGGGCGCGGTGAAGGACTACCGCGTCACCGTTTCCGGCACCGTTGAAGGTGACGCTGCGAACAACCTGCCGGAGGCCGTTGGCCAGTGCGACGCTGATGGTCAGGATCCGGCACAGAACACGGGCCTGGTCAACGAAGTAACGATGGAAGGCGACTCGGATGGTGCGGAGAACAACGTCGTCTGCACGCCGGTAGAGCTGCGTCGTCTCAACATTGAGAAGCGCATTGATGGCCGTGAAGAGGCCGTCGTTAAGCCTGGCGAAAAAATGGAGCTGTGGTACCGCGTCCGCAACACCGGTAACACCACGCTGACCGGCATCAAGATCGCTGACCAAATTAAGGAAGACGATCAGGAGCTCCAGGATGAGATCAACGGCAAGCTTGCGGACGTGGTCTTCGATCTGGCTCCGGGTGCCGTCCACGATGTCAGGATCAAGGTAGACACTCCGAAGGGTGCGCACGAGAACGAGGCGCAGGCGATTGTCCCAGCGACGACGCTTCCGGGTACCACTGGCCCGGAGACCACGATTCCGGAGCGCGAGATCCCGGGCACCACGGTGTCCACCACCGCGAAGGCGAACAGCCCCAAGCTGGAGATCAAGAAGTACATCAACGGCTTTGATGACGCCGCTGATGTGGTGCCGGGTGAAGACATGGAGATCCTCTACCGTGTCAGCAACACCGGCCAGATGCGCGTGGACGACATCAAGATCGTCGATGAGGTCACCGAGGGCGCCGAGAAGGATGAGCTGCAGAAGCAGATCAACGACGAGCTCAATAAGATCGAGGCATTCGCGCTTGAGCCGGGTACCTACCGTGACATCACTATCACGGTGAAAGCCCCTGCCGGTGGCCACCGCAACGTTGCAAATGTGACGGTGCCGCCGTCAACGATCCCGGGTTCCGAGATCCCGGGTACCACGAACCCGTACACCACCGTCCCGGGTACCAGCGTCCCGTCCAAGGTGGTTACCGTGACCGCTCCGCCGGATGATGCACGGTCGAACTCGCCGAAGCTGGACATCAAGAAGGTCATCAACGGCTACGACGACGGTGACGTTGTTAAGCCGGGCGACGAGGTGACCATCACCTACATCGTCGCCAACACCGGCACCACCCCGGTCAAGGGCGTGACCATCGCCGATGAGGTTACCAAGGCGAAGGACGTCAACGAATGGGATAAGGCGATCCAGGATCAGCTGAAAAACGTCGAGGCCCTCGATCTGGCTGCAGGTGAGGTCAAAGAGGTTGAGATCAAGCTGACCGCGCCCGACGGCTACCACGTCAACGTGGCACGCCCGGTTGTGCCGCCGGTAACGGTTCCGCCGGTGACCATTCCGGAGACCACGATCCCCGGCACGACCAACGCCGTGACCACGATTCCGGGCACGACCGTGCCGTCGAGCACCCGTCCGAGCCGTGTGATCACTCCGACCACCACCCCGTCCGATGACGCACGCTCCGACGAGCTGGGCATCGCGATTGAGAAGGACATCTTCAGCGCTGCAACGGGTGATTATGTCCCGGCTGATAAGCCGGAGGATCCGGCTGACGCTGCAGTAGTGGCGGGCGAGAAGATGCAGATCCGCTACAAGCTGACCAACACCGGTTCCGTGAACCTGACAGTCACGAACATCTTGGATGAGGTCACTGAGTACGAGGGCGGAGATACCACGGCGCTTACCGAAGAGATCAAGGAGCAGATCGAGGCCCACTTCGCGGCGCTCCCCGATGGCATCGTCCTGGAGCCGGGCGAAGACAAGGCCCAGTACATCGAGATTGAGGTCAACTCGCCGACGGGTCGCCACGTCAACGTGGCGCGCCCGGAGGTCCCCGCGCTGACAACCACCCGTACGGTAGTCAACCCGGTGCCGGGCAGCACTGTCCCGCCGTCAGAGGAAAACGGCACAACCGTTCCAGGAACGACCATCCCGCCGTCATTTAAGACGGAGACCACGGTCGTTGAGACTGCACCGGTCACCCCGTCCAACACCGCGCACGCGACGCCGACCTCCTCCACGACTCCGGTTGTTCCGGACCCGCAGTTTGCGGTGGAGAAGCTCGGCAACCAGTCCGGCATCGAGCTGAAGCGCAACGAGAACGGCCAGTACGACTACTCCGCCGAGTACACCATCCGCGTGCGCAACACCGGCTCCATCGCTGGCAAGCACGCGAAGATCTCTGATGTGCCGGTGCGCGGTGTCGGCTTCGACATCAACTCCGTCACCGTCGACGGCACCGAGGTCAAGCCGGAAAACAGCCGTTACCTCATCAGTGAGGAAGCTGAGCTCGCAGTTGGCGAGTACAAGGACTACCAAGTGGTGGTCAACGGCACCCTCGCCGAGAAGGCTGCAGACGCGCTGCCGGCCGCTGTCGGTCAGTGCGAGGCTGTGACCCCGGGTAACCCGGGTGCTGGCTCTGGTCTGGTCAACACGGTGGAGATGGCTGGCGATTCCGATGGCCCGGACAACAACATCGTTTGCGAGCCGGTTGAGCTGCGCCGTCTGAACATTGAAAAGCGCATCGACGGCCGTGAGAATGCCCCGGTCACCCCGGGCGATGAGATGGAGATCTGGTACCGCGTCCGCAACACGGGCAACGTCACCCTCTCCGGCATTACGCTGGCAGACCAGATCAAGGAAGACAACAAGGAGCTCCAGGCGGAGATCGACGCCGCGATCGCCAAGATCGAGGCGTTCGACCTCGAGCCGGGCGAAGTCAAGGATGTGACGTTCGAGGTCACCGCGCACGAGGGCGAGCACACCAATGAGGTCGAGGCCCAGGTGCCGGAGACCACCGTGCCGGGCACGACCCGTCCGGAGACGACCATCCCGGAGACCACCGTCCCGCCGGTGACCGTCCCGGGCACCACCAACCCGGAGACCACGGTGCCGGGCACCACCATCCCGGGCTCGACCGTCCCGGCGACGACCATCCCGGGCACCACCGTGCCGGGTCGTTCGGTCCCGCCGACCACGGTCACCGCCACCGCGCACGCGAACTCGCCGAAGCTGGAGATCAAGAAGTTCATCAACGGCTACGACGAGGGCACGCAGGTTGCGCCGGGCGAGGACATGGAGATCCTCTACCGCGTGTCCAACACGGGCTCCGTGCGTATCGACGGCATCCGCCTCGACGACGAGGTCACCGAGGCCGCCGACGAGCAGGTGTCCAAGGCGCTGCAGCGCGACATCAACGCCGCGCTGAAGAACGAGGCGCCGTTCGCGCTGGAGCCGGGTGAGGTGCGCGAGGTGCGCATTACGGTGCCGGCGCCGGCTGGCGGTCACGTGAACGTCGCTAAGCCGATCGTGCCCCCGGTGACCGTGCCGGGCACCACGATCCCGGGCACGACGAACCCGAACACCACGATCCCGGCCTCCACCGTGCCGTCGACGGTGGTCACTGTGACCACCCCGTCGGACGATGCACGCTCGGATTCGCCGCTGCTGGACATCAAGAAGTACATCAACAACCTGGACGACGGCGACATTGTGGAGCCCGGCCAGGACATGGTGATCACCTACCGTGTGTTCAACAACGGCAACGCCGACGCCAAGGGTGTCACCATCGCTGACGAGGTCACTGAGGGCTCCAAGGCAACCAAGGCGGACCTGACCAAGCAGATCGAGGCCGAGCTGGCCAAGGTCGAGCCGATCGACATCCCGGCCGGCGGCTACCACGACGTGGAGATCACGGTCAAGGCACCGGAGGGCGGTCACGTCAACGTGGCACGTCCGGTGGTCCCGCCGGTGACGGTGCCTGCCACCACGATTCCGGGCACGACGAACCCGCGCACCACGATTCCGGAGACCACGGTCCCGGAGCGCGTGGTCACGCAGACGACCACCCCGTCCGACGACGCCCGCTCCGATTCGCTGAAGCTGGAGATCCTCAAGGACATCTTCAGCCTCGAGGACAACGAGTGGCACGCCGCCGACACCGAGGACGACGCGGCGGTTGTGGACGCGAACGGCAAGATGCGCGTGCGCTACACGGTGACCAACACCGGCTCCGTCACGCTCAGCGGCATCGACATTATCGATAACGTCACTCGCCTTGACGAGGGCGACCAGCAGGCGCTCACCGATGCGCTCAACGGCGCGCTCGAGGCTGAGGGCCGTGGCTTCACCCTGAAGCCGGGCGAGAAGAAGGTCGTCGAGATTACTGTCGACGCGCCGAAGGGCTACCACGTCAACGAGGCCATCGCGACGGCCCCGGCGGTGCCCACCACCCAGACGCAGGTCTCCTCGGTGCCAGGTACTACCGACGCCACGACGACGGTGCCGGGCTCGCTGACCACCACCGTGGTCACCACCGAGAAGACCCCGAACGTGCCGACGAACACCGCACAGGCGACGCCGACCACCTCGGCAACCACTCCGCCGCCGCCGGTCACGGAGACGACGACTGCGCCGGCGCCTGAGCGGCCGCAGTTTGCCGTCGAGAAGCTTGCTGCTCGTGCGGGCAACGTCGAGCTGACCCGCAACGACGAGGGCAGCTACAACTACTCCAACGAGTACGTCATCCGCGTTCGCAACTCCGGTCTGGTCGCCGGCGAGCACGCCACCATCTGGGACGTGCCGCTGCGCGGCGCCGGCTTCACGGTCAACGAAGTGACCGTCGATGAGAAGGCTGTGGACGTGAAGAACGGCCGCTACAAGGTCGCCGACGCTGCTGAGCTGAAGCCGGGCAAGTACAAGGACTACAAGGTCACCGTCACCGGCACCCTGGCTGAGGCCGCGGCGAACAACCTGCCGGAGGCTGTCGGCCAGTGCACCGCCGAGGGCGCGAACCCGGGTGCGGATTCCGGCCTGGTCAACGTGGTCAACATGGACGGCGACACCGACGGCCCGGGCAACAACGTTGTCTGCACGCCGGTTGAGCTGCGCCGCCTGAACATTGAAAAGCGCATCAACGGCCGCGAGGACGCCTCCGTCACTCCGGGCCAGAAGATGGAGATCTGGTACCGCGTCCGCAACACCGGCAACGTGGAACTGACCGACATCGCGGTCGCGGACCAGATCCGCGAGGACAACCAGGAGCTGCAGGACGAGATCAACGCGGAGCTGGCCAAGAAGGCTGAGCCGTTCAACCTCGCGCCGGGCGCCTTCCAGGACATCCGCATCGAGGTCACCGCGCCTAAGGGCGAGCACGTCAACGAAGCTCGCGCCGAGGTGCCGGAGACCACGGTTCCGGGCACCACCCGTCCGGGCACCACGATCCCGGGCACGACCGGCCCGTCCACGACGGTGCCGCCGGTGATCATCCCGGGCACGACCCTGCCGGGCCGCCCCGTGCCGGGCACGACGGTGTCCACCACCGCGCGCGCGAACTCGCCGCTGCTTGAGGTGAAGAAGTTCATCAACGGCCGCGACGAGCACGCCCTAGTCAACGCCGGCGAGGACATGGACATCACCTACCGGGTGACCAACAAGGGCACTCTGCCTATCGACGGCATCCGCCTCACCGACGAGGTGAAGGAAGACAACGCCGAGCTGCAGCAGGCCATCGACGCCCAGCTGGGCAAGGTCGCTCCGTTCGCGCTCGAGCCGGGCGAGTCCATGGACGTGACCGTGACGGTGAAGGCCCCGGCCGGCCGCCACGACAACGAGGTCAACGTCGAGGTTCCGCCGGTGACCATCCCGGCCACCACGATCCCGGGCACCACGAACCCGCACACGACTGTGCCGGAGACCGTGGTTCCGTCGACAGTCGTGACCGTGACCGCGCCGCCGGACGACGCCTCCTCCGACTCCCCGCAGCTGGAGATCCTCAAGGAGATCAAGCGCGCGGACGAGGGCGACGACGCTTGGCGCGACGCCGAGACCGAGGCCGACGCTCTGCCGATCGGCGAGGGCGAGACGATGGAGCTGCGCTACACGGTGACCAACACCGGTTCCGTGAAGCTGGACGGCGTGGACATCGTGGACAACGTCACCCGCCTGGACGGCGGCGACGCCGACGAGTTCACCGCCGAGATCAACAAGGCGCTGGAGTCTGCAGGCCGCGGCCTGTCCCTGGAGCCGGGCGAGTCTGTGGAGATCGTGATCGAGGTCTCCGCGCCGGCGGGCTACCACGTCAACGAGGCGATCGCGACCGCACCGCCGGTCACCGCCACCGAGACTGTGGTGTCCTCCGTGCCGGGCACGACCAACGAGACAACGACGGTTCCGGGCACCGTCACCACCGAGACCACGGTGGTGGAGCGCACCCCGAACACGCCGACGAACAAGGCGCAGTCCACCCCGACCACGGGTGCGAAGCCGTGCGACTGCGAGGTCAAGACCACCACGATCATCCCGGCGCCGGTGACCACCACCGTGTCCGGCGAGGTCACCACAGTCACGCCGGATCCGGTCACCTCCGAGGTCACCATCACGGAGACTCCGGAGCCGGTCACCTCCGAGGTGACCACCACCGAGACTCCGGACCCGATCGTCACCACTGTGGTGCAGACGCAGGATCCGATCACGGTCACTCGCACCACGCCGGTGACCACCGTGCAGACGGTGACGCCGGAGCCGCAGACGGTGGTCACCACCGTTGAGGGTCCGGAAGTGACCACCACGCCGGATGTTCCGGGCCAGGTGGTTGTGGTTGTGGACGACTCCGGCAAGACCGTCACCGAGGTCGCACCGACCCCGGTGGATGGCTACACCCCGCCGGTGACCGCGACGGCAACGTACACGCTGCCGCCGGTGGTCACGGAGACGCTGCCGCAGATCACGGTCACCGAAGTGCCGACCACCCTGGTCACCACCAAGGCCACCGTGGATGAAGGCAACGACATCCTCGGCCGCTGTGTCGCCAACGCGGTGCGCTCGCCGATCATTTACATGGTGCCGCTGCTGCTGGCGGGCCAGGTGCTGGGTGAGGTCGCTGGCCCGTACGTCAACGCGGTGAACGAGCAGTTCAACCGTCTGTCCGCGGAGATCCAGGACGAGATCCGCCGCAAGACGCCGAACTTCGGTTACGGCCGCCGCGGCCAGGAGAACGAGCAGGTCGCCGAGCTGCGCGCGAAGGCCGAGGCCGCCAACCGCATGCTGCAGGAGCTGGCAATGCGCCCGGACGTGCAGCAGTACGGCCAGTGGGCAGCCATCGCCGCCGGCGTGGTTGTCGCGGGCTCCGTCCTCTACGACTGGTGCTCCAACGAGGCCGGCGAGGCGTTCACCGCCATCGGTCCGAAGAAGTCGACCTCCATCGATGAGGTGCGCGTGGGCGGTTCCTCCCTCGGGGGCGACCGCGTGACGACGGTCGTCCCGCCCGTCACCAACACCCCCGGCCGCGACGAAACCGGCGAGGACGCTGGCGAGGCTGGCTCCGAGGGCGGTTCCTCTGAAGGTTCCTCCGCTGGCTCCTCGGAGGGCAGCTCGAACTAGCACCCCTCTGAGCTAGGCGCGTAAAACCCCGGCAGGCTGGATAGCACCAGCCGCCGGGGTTTGTCGTTTAACCCCCAGATCACACCCAATAGACGACCACTCTGCCGTCATGGGGTGCCGGGCCCTGCTGGAGGACGTCGATGCTTTTCAGTGCTCGGTACACCTGGCTTTCGCTAAGCCCGGTAGATAAAGCCAGCTCGCGCCTGCTCATAGGGCGGCCAGTCTGTTGTAACGAGTCAAGGACTCGCTGTTCGTTCGTCGCGGTTTCGCCGACAGTCCGGACCGGCAGTTCCGCTTGGCCGCTCCCACTCTGGCGGTACGCGGTCCCTCTTCCGGTTCCAACCTGCTCGGCTAGCCCAAAGCGGACCAGCTCCTGGAGTTCGTCTCGGGCCTGAACCGAATCCATCGGGAAATCATTGCGGTAGGCGGAGTTCGTCAGTTCCGCACCGTGCCGCATTGCTACGAGCGCGTGTTTCTGCGCGACAGACATCACGTTTGCCCCAGGCTGCTGGGAAAGCCAGTTCCTATCGTCCTCTGACAACATGCTCGACGAGGTCAGCAGCACCTTGAACTTGATTACTTCGTCTTTGAAATAGGGTGCCGGAAGGAAAGCGTCGCGGAGGCTTCGCCGCACTTCGGGAATTCCGGTTGCGTGTCCTTCAATGACTCGCTTGCCGTCCTCGGTCCTGATTGCGGAACACATGCGGTACAGCACCGCGTTCTTCGCCCGCGGGCTTGTCTTGCCAAGCTCGCGTTCTGTCAGCCCCCACAACCCACCGGGATTTTCAACGATGAACTTCATCGGCAGTTTGATCAGCATCGGGTAGCTGCCGAAGCTGGCAACGGAAAGGTCGCGGTGAACGAGCGCGTTAGCGATAACTTCTCGCAGCGCGACGGCCGGGATTTCGGGAGCGTCGAACCCGTGGCCATCGCGAAACGCGACCCCGCGCATCAGGTGCTTGCGGGCCCAAGACTCGGCTGATTCGAGGAGATCAGGAATAGGGCCGGTGAACTCATCGTGGTCGGTGAGACGCAGGCCGGTGTTCTGCCCGTCACTTCTCGCGTGCGCCTTCACGGCCGTGTGCGGGAGGAACTGCTGCGGGTGGAGCCCCATCGCGTACACCGCAGCAACCGTCGGTAGACCGGTCTCGTGGTCAACGACGTTCGTCCGCACGAGCAGTTCGTCACGGCCCATCCCCTGGAGGCGGCGAGAACTTCGCTGCTCTGCGCTCAGGTACTGTTCCAGCAGCTCCGGCACCAGGTCGCGGTCCACGTCCGCTCCTTCGACCGGTTGCCGGTCGTGGACCGGCTGGCTGCGCTGGGAGGTGAGGTACAGCTCCTCCTCTCGGCTCAATTCGTGATCGCCATCGCTCGATCGTGTGAAGGCGGGACCATTGGCCCCGACCCGAAATGGTCGGCGCTCGGGTGGCTGCGGAGGAATTACGCAACCTACAACTTGCTTCCCGTCGATGGTGGCGATTTGCACGGCCCCAAGCTGCACTGGAGGGTGAATGCGCTCACGCGCCTTGGTGCCAAGCCCGGCTGCCAGGTCCTTCGCATTTGCAACCCCGCGGACGCGCATCTGCCCGTCTTCTTCGGCGAGGCCGAGGACGATGGCACCGCCATCGGGCATGTTCGCGAACGCACTGAGGGTTTCATCAAGTGAGGTCGGCAGCCCACCGGAGGCATCCTTGGCCTCGATATTCCAGGTATCGGTGCCGATGCTGAGCAGCAGGTCGATCAAAGCCGCGAGGTCAAGTTCGGACATGAACCGAACTGTAATGCATTTCCGTTACGCGTAACGCAAATGCAATGCAATTTCCGTTACGCGTAACAAACTTTCGTTACAGACTCCCGGGCATCGCTGTTCACTCTGGGGCATGTTCGGAGCCGGAGGTCGTCATCAAGCAAACGAAGGCGATGGGGCGCGATGTGTTCGCCATCGAGAGTGCGACGGGCGAACTGCTGGGCTCGGCGCGACAGACGCGGAAGCTGGGGGACCTTGTCAAGGCGACGCGTGGGGCAGCTCGAACTAGCACCCCTCTGAGCTAGGCGCGTAAAACCCCGGCAGGCTGGATAGCACCAGCCGCCGGGGTTTTCCGCTGCGCACGGTAGAATCATCGACGAGCGGGTAACCTTCTTCCGAAGTTCGCCCCGTTGCCGAGACGCTGTCGTCGCGAATACCAGCCCTAGGGCTGAAGCATCGTGCGGGAGCGTCTCACCTTTTAGCGACTCGACTGGCGGGCATCGGGACATACCCCGAGCAACAAACCCCTACTAAGGCCCAAAAATGGCCATACTAGGGAGGGCTTACTAGGGGTTTGTGGAGAGGGGGGCAGGGCAGGCAACACCAGCCGCCCAAAACCACCCCCCACAACCAGCCACGCCCCGTTAGGGTGGTGGTGTGTTTAGGGAACGTGAGATCGTCGTAAGGCAAACGAAGGCCCTGGGCCGCGACACGTTCGCGATCGAGGGCTCGGACGGGGAGCTGCTGGGCACGGCCAGGCAGACGCTGAAGATGAGCGACCTGGTCAAGGCGTCGCGCGGGGTGGAGGTGTTCGACGCGGCCGGCGCGCATGTGCTGAGCATCGAGGACCCGGTGAACTTCATCCGCGACAAGTACGTCGTGCACCAGGTCAACCCGCCGCTGGAGCTCGCGCGGCTGACGCAGCGCTTCGCCTGGATCGGCGCGAAGTTCGACGTGCAGGTCGCGGGCTTTCCGGACGTGCAGATCCAGGGCCAGGCGTTCCAGCTGAATTACACGCTGACCAGCCAGGGCCGCCCACTCGCGACCGTGGACGCGGAGTATTCCGGCATGGGGCGGATGCTGATGGGCAAGTCCAGCTACCGCGTGCGCATCGAGCCCGGCCTGGACGAACGCCAGCACGCGGCGGTGATCGGCATCGCGTTGGCCATTGATATGCGTCGCGCGAAGATGCGCAGGAACTCGGGTTAGAGGGGGCTTTTTGCTTTGCGACGGCCCCTTGCACCGCAGCGGGGGTAAAAAACGGGGGTAGTGGGGGTTTCCGGATTGCTGAACAATCTGTGGATCTTTGAACAATCCAGGGGGTTTCGGGGGTTCCTGAGGGAAAACCACCGAATCTGAGAGTGTATGAATTGTATGGTTAACCGGAACATGCAGGTAGATGCGGAATTGCCGAAATCCATGCTGGAAAACACCTTAAGGTGCATAAAATGCGGTGATAGTGGATTGTTCAACCATCCGCGAGCGTTGCCGGATTGATCGTTGAACAATACTGACGAAACCCCGGACCGCGCCCCCGGATTGATGAACAATCCGCAGGCCAAAACGGGTGGAAACGTTGAACAATCCGGACGGAATGTTCAACGATTTAGGGTATTTTTCAGCCTGGGCCAAAGCGTTTTACCTGCGCATACTCGGTGCATAAACTCAGGGTTGTCACAAAGAGAAAAACAAACACACCCCAAGGAGTCACCGAGATGCGAGCAGCATTCCGAAACACCATCGCCGCAGCGGTTGCCGCAGCCATCGCCATCTCCGGCGCCGACGTCGCACACGCCGCCCAAGAGATCGAGCTCGCACCGGTGCTGACCAACACCGCCACCCTCGTTGACTCCGACGGCGACGGCCTGCCCGACATCTGGGAAGAACAAGGCGTCGTTTTAGCAGACGGCACAGAAATCCCCCTGCCGGACTGGGGAGCAGACCCCAACCGCCCGGATGTCTTCCTCCAGCTGAACTGGATGGCCTCCGAATACGACACCCTCGGCTGCGACACTTCTGCCGCCCGCGAGTGCGCCAACGCCAACCGCACCTCCTACGCCCCGTCGACGCAGAGCCTGGACGATTTAGTGGACCTGTTTGCCGACCACGGCATTGCCCTGCACATCGACGCCGGCGAGCACTACACCAACATCCCCAACTACACCGAGCACTTCGGCGGCGAGACGATCGACTACCGCGACGTGTACTTCGACGCGAACCGCCACGAAGCGTTCCAGCTCATCGACACCATCAACAACCTTGGTGACCGCGCAAACATCTTCCGCCCCGGTGTGCTGGGCGACCGGATGCGTGCAGGTTCCAACGCCACGGGCCTGTCGCTGGTGGGCGATAACTCCTTCTACGTCGCCAACCCCGGCGGGCGTGCCAACGAGGAACAGGTGCGAAACTCCATCCTCCACGAGTTCGGCCACACCCTGGGTCTGCGCCACTGGGGCGCCGCCAAATACGTCGAGGACATCGCTGAAGGCTCCCCGATGCAGGACGGCTACCACTCGGTGATGAACTACAACCACCAGTTCAACTACTTCAACTACTCCGAAAAGCCCTACTTCGCCGACACCCCAGCCGGCAAGGTGTTCATCCCCGCCGACTGGGACTCCCTGGTACTCGACAACCCGCGCATCGGTGCCTACGCCGAATCCATCGGCGCCCGCGCAAAGGCTGAGGTCGAGGAGATCGAGCAGCCGGAAGAGATCGTCGAGATCGAACAGCCCGAAGCTGTCGAGGTCGCCGAAGAGCACCCCATGGTCGCACTGGTGCCGGCCGAGGAAATCGAAGCCGCAGACGCCGAAGCCCAGCCAGGTGAAGTCCCCGCCGAGCAGCCCAAGGCAGAAGCCAAGGTCGAGGAAGCGAAGGTCGAAGACGCCAAGGAAGAGGTCAAGCCCGCCAAGGCCGACGCCCCGAAGCACGCCAACAACCAGATCAACATCGCAGCCATCATCGGCGGCGTCGTCGCGGCCCTGGCAGTCCTCGGCATCGGCGCAGCATTCCTCGCAATGCGCTAAGCCCGCCAACTAAACACAGTGCGTCCCGCAACCTGGGCGCACTTTTTTGCGCGCGGTACCATCTGCCCATGACTAAGGCGCAGCGCTGGGGATTTTTCGCGGTGGTCTCGCTCGGGCTGCTCATGATCGGCCTGGACAACTCCATCCTGTACACCGCGCTGCCGGCGCTGGAGCATTCCCTTGACGCCTCCCCGGAGCAGGGCCTGTGGATCATCAACGCCTACCCGCTGGTGCTCGCCGGACTGCTTTTGGGCACCGGCGCGCTGGGCGACAGGGTGGGCCACCGCCTGATGTTCATCGTGGGGCTGGCCATCTTCGGCTTGGCGTCGCTGGGCGCGGCGTTCGCGCCCGGCCCCTTAGAGCTGATCCTGGCGCGCGGCATGCTCGGTATGGGTGCTGCGGTGATGATGCCGGCCACGCTCGCGCTGATCCGCTTGACGTTTCCGGACGAGCGCGAGCGCAACACCGCCATCGGCATCTGGGGCTCGGTGGCGGTTGCGGGCGGCGCGCTGGGTCCTGTGGTCGGCGGCGCGCTGATCCAGCACTTCTGGGTCGGCTCCGTCTTCCTCATCAACGTGCCCATCGTCATCGTCGCCCTCGTGCTCACCATCACGCTCGCGCCGGAGAACCTGCCTAACCTGGACAAACAGTGGGACGTCGTCTCCTCGCTCTACGCCCTGGTCGCGCTGTCTGGCCTGACCATGGCCATCAAGCAAGCGGCCCACAGCCCCGCCATCACCCTCGCAGCGCTTGTCGCCACCGCCGTCGGTTCCTGGCTGTTCGTGCGCCGCCAGAACCGCCTGGACGACCCGCTGCTCACCTTCGACATTTTCCGCTCCCGCCTGTTCACCGGCGGCGTCCTCGCGGCGGCCGGCGGCATGTTCGTCCTCGCCGGCGCCGAACTCATGACCACGCAGAAGCTGCAGCTTGTCGACGAGCTCACGCCCCTTCACGCCGGCGCCACCGTCGCCGTGATGGCCCTGTGTGCGATCCCGGCCTCCACGCTCGGCGGGGCATATCTGCACAAGGTCGGCTTCCTGCCGTTGATCGCCGGCGGGTTCCTCGGCGCGGTAGTGGGGGCGGTGGCGTTGGCGGCCGGATGGACGTCGATAGGCATGGTGCTTCTGGGCCTGTCCGCGGGTTCGGTGATGAGTGTCTCCTCGATCGCGATCATCGGCTCGGCGCCGATGCACCGCTCCGGGATGGCCGCGGGTGTGGAGGAGGTGTCCTATGAGCTGGGCACGCTGGTTACTGTGGCGCTGACGGGGTCGCTGCTGCAGGCGGGGCTGGACCGCGGGGTGGACTACACGGGCGCCTACAACGGTGTCATCGGCGTGCTGGCCGCGGGTGCGGCGTGCTTTGCTGCGGCTACCTGGTGGTGTTTCCGCGACAACCCGAAGTCTGGAGGAGTCAATGCCTGACATGAACCCCCGCGCGTGGCACCGCAAAGCCTCGCGCCCGGTGAGCATCTGGATGGCGGTGTTTATCCTCGCCGGCCTTGCGCACCCGTTCATCCCGGACGGGTCCTGGCTGCTCATCCACATTTTCACGCTGGGGATTTTGACCAACTCGATCATGTTGTGGTCCCAAAACCTCACCGAGCGCTTCTTGGGGCACAAGCTTGACGACGCCTCCCGGCCCGCCCAACTTTCCCGCACCTACCTCCTCAACGCCGGCACCGTCGCCGTGCTGGTGGGCCAGGTCGCGCGGTGGTACTGGCTGACGTGGGCGGGCGCGCTGGTGGTCGCGGTGGCGCTGGCGTGGCACGCGGCGGTGCTCTTTAAACAGGTGCGCTCGGCGCCGCGCCGTCATGCCGGGGTAATCGGCTTTTTCGCCTCCGCGTGCTGCCTGCCGGTGGGCGCGCTGTTCGGCGCGGCGCTGTCTGCAGGCCTGCCGGGGCAGTGGCATGGCGCGGTGCGCCAGGCCCACATGTTCACCAACGTGGGCGGGTTCGTCGGATTCGCGGCGATGGGCGCGCTGAGCGTGCTGTTCCCGGCGATGTGGCGCACCCGCGGGCAGGACCGCGTCGGCGTGGCGCTCGCGCTGGCCGGCACTGGTGTTGTCGTGGCGGTGGCGGGGTCGCTCATGCGCCTGCCCGTGGTCGTGGGCGCGGGCACTGTGGTCATCCTGGCGGGCTGGGTGTGGCTGTACCAGGGATTTTTGGCCAGCGCGCTGACGGTGCTCAACGATCCCCGCGGGCGCGTGACCTACCCGGCGCTGTCCGTGCTGTTCGCGGTGACCTGGCTCATCGGAGGGCTGACCTGGTACGCGGTGCGGATGTTCGGCGGGGCCGGTGAGATCCCCACCCTGCCGCTGCTGCTCGGGTTTGCGGGCCAGCTGCTCATCGGCACCATGAGCTACCTCATGCCCACCACCATGGGCGGCGGCCCGGCGGCGGTCAAGGCGGGACTGCGTGAGCTCAACCGGGCCGCCTACCTGCGCGCCGGCCTGTTCAACGCGGCGCTTTTGGCCTGGCTGGTGGTGGGCAACTCCTACGCACGCATCGTGCTGTCCTTCATCGCGTTCGGCGTGCTGGTGGCGTTTCTGCCGCTGATGGCGCGCGCAGTGAAGGCGCAGGTGGCGGTGATTAAATCACGTCGACCTTAAAGGTCATGCCCATCGTCTTGTGCCCGGCGATGGTGCACCAGCCGCGCGCGTCCTTGTTGAACTCCCCGAAGTAGGTCGTGTTCGCCTCGCCGGGGGAGAGCCGGCCGGAGCTGGCTTCCCCGATCTTCAGGTCGTGCTCTTTCTCGCCGTCGTTGACCAGGTTGACCACCAGTTTGGTGCCGCGCGGGACCTCAATCCGGTCGGGGACGTAGCGCATGCGCTCGATGCGCACGTCCGCGGTGACCACGTCGTCGCCGGTGGGCAGCTCGCCCTCGCGCGACTGCGTGACCGCCGCCGTGGTGGCGACGGCCGCCACACCCGCGGCGACAACCGCCCACGCTGCAACGTCGATAGCACGTGGCATGTGGTCAACACCTCCAAAAACCAAGTTGTCCAACATTTAAGGTTGGAGTATACTCCTGATGTACCACCAAAACGCCTCCAGGAGAACGCGCATGGAACGGAATCACGCGCCCCGTCCCGCCGGTGAATTGCTCAACGCGGTCGGACACCTCAGCCTAAAGCAGCTCGAGGTGTTTCACGTGATCCAGGAAAACCCGGACGGCATCCAGGTCGCCGAGATCGGCAAAGCGCTGGGCATGCACCCGAACACCGTGCGCGGCCACCTGGAGGAGCTCCTGGCCGCGGGCGTGGTCTCCCGCAGCGTCTCCGCCGGCACCGGCCGCGGCCGCCCCTCCCACATTTACACCGCCCGCGTGGCGCGCACGAACCTGGCCTCCCACTCCATGATCGCCCTGGTGGAGGTGCTGGCCAGCACCCTGGCCGAAAAGGACACCGACAGCGCCAAGCGCCTCGGCCGCCAGTGGGCGGAGCGGGTGAACACCCGCCGCCACGACAACCTGCGCGTGGACTTAGACACCGCGGAGCGCCACACATGCCAGACCCTGCGCGAGATGGGCTTCGACCCGGCGCCGCGCCCAGACGCCGCCACCGCCAAGGTGCGCGAGGTGGGGCTCAACGCCTGCCCCTTCATCGCCGAAGTGGGCACCCGCCCCGCCCCAGTGGTGTGCGCGCTGCACGGCGGCTTTTTGGACCAGGGCGCCGGCGACGTGAAGGTGCAGCTCATCCCGCACGACCGCCCCGGCCAGTGCGGGGCGCGCCTGACCAAGCAGGAGGGTTAGGCAACCAGCCAGTCGTTCGGGCTGAACAGCTCGTAGTACACGTTGGCCGGGGCCTTGTCGGCGGGCAGCTGCGCGAGGTCGTCGCGCAGGGACTGGAGAAAGCCGGTGCCGCCGCAGAGGTACACATCCGCGCCGGCGACGTCGAGCTCGCCGACGTTGACGCGCTGGTCATCGCCGCGGAAGTAGGTCTTCAGCGCCCCGTCGCCCAGCTTTTCCACCAGCTCGCGGGTTTCCTGCGCCTGCGCCCAGGAGTCCTCGGTGGCGTCGGCGTGGACGTACGTCACGCGGCGGGGATCATTGTTCTGCGCCAGGTGGCGGAGAATGCCGGTCAGGGGAGTAGAGCCGATGCCGGAGGAGATCAGCACGACGGGGCGCTCGCCCGGCTGCAGCACCAGGTCACCCGCGGCCAAGGTGACGTCCACGGTGTCGCCGACGTCGATACGCTCCTGCAAGAAGGAGGAGACCTCGCCGTCTTTCTGCACCGCGATGCGGTAGCGCGACGCGTCGCCTTCGATGATGGAGTACTGGCGCAGCTGCCGTGCGCCGTCGTCGAGCTTGACGCCTATGGACGTGTACTGCCCCGGCCTCGGCTGCGTGAATTCGCCCTCCACGGTGAAGGCGGTCACCGCGCTGGAAAGCTCCGTCTTCTCCACGACCTTGCCGCGGCGGAACACGTCGCCGTCCGTCACGCCGTCGGAGGCGTAGAGGTCCTTCTCGGCCTTGATCAGCACGTCCGCCATGAGCCAGTACACCGCGCTCCAGGCCTCGGCCACCTCGGGCGTGACGGCGTCGCCGAGCACCTCTGCGATCGCGGCCATCAAGTTCTCGTACACGATCTTGTACTGCGCCTCGGTCACGCCGAGGGAGACGTGCTTGTGCGCGATGCGGTTGAGCATGATCACCGGGTCGGGCGCGGAGTCGTCCACAAGATGCGACGCGAACTTCACCACCGAGGCCGCAAGCGCCTTCTGCTGCGCCTGCTGCTTCTGGTTGCCGCGGTTGAACAGGTCGGAGATGAGCTCGGGGTGGGCGGCGAACATCTTGGAGTAAAAGGTGTTCGCGATGGTCTGGATGTTCTCGCCCACCGGCCCGAGCGTCGCCTTGACGGTCTCGGCGTGGGCGTCGGAGAGGTGGGTGTTCTTGGAATCGGGGAGCGTGTCGTTGTACATAAATCCGATTATATCCGGTGTAAATGGCTTCGCAGCGCACACCTCTACACTGGCACCATGCTCTCGTCAGTGACCGAACACCTCCAAGCCATCGTGGACGACGTCCGCGACCAAGACAGCGGCGAACTCGCCGACTACATCGACGTGCTCAAAAACGCCGACCCGGACAAACTCGCCCTGGCCATGTGCACCACCGACGGCCACCTCTACACCGTCGGCGACGCAGACTACGAGTTTTCCATCCAATCCATCTCCAAGCCCTTCGTCTACGCGCTCGCACTGGACATGTACGGCCCCGACGAGGTGCACAAACACGTGGGCGTGGAGCCTTCCGGCGAGGCATTCAATGAGCTTTCGCTTGACGACGACGGCCGCCCCGCCAACCCCCTGATCAACGCCGGCGCCATCACGGTGAACCAACTCATCGGCGGCCCCGACATCCCGGTGGAGCAGCGCAGCGAGAAACTGCGCGACTACTTCTCCCGCCTCGCTGGCCGCGACCTTGCCGTGGACCAGCGCGTGCTCGATTCCGAACTCGACAGCGCCGACCGCAACAAGGCGCTCGCCCACATGCTTCGCGACGGCGGCATGATCACCGACGACGCCCACGACGCCGTGGCCAGCTACATCGCCCAGTGCGCAGTGCTGGTCACCGTCGGCGACCTCGCCGCCATGGCCGCCACCCTGGCCAACGGCGGCACCCAACCCGTCACCGGCGAGAAGGTGCTCTCCACGGAAGCCGCCCGCCTCGCCCAGGCCGTGATGGTCTCCTCCGGCATGTACGACGCCTCCGGCCAGTGGATGGTCAACGTGGGCATCCCCGCGAAGTCCGGGGTGGCCGGCGGACTGATCGGAACGCTGCCCGGGCAACTCGGGATCGCGTCGCTAAGCCCCCGCTTAAACAAACAAGGCAACTCCGTGCGCGGCGTGAAAATCTTCCGCGAACTTTCCAGCTCGCTGGGGCTGAACCTGCTGTCCTCCAACTTCTACATCGCGCCGGGCATCAAGTCCGTGCAGCGGCGCGAGGGCGCGGACGTGGTGGAGCTGCAGGGCATGATCAACTTCACCGCCGCCGAGAAGATCCTGCGCGGGCTGGCGCAGCGCCGGCTGCACGGCGACAAGCTGATCTTCGACGTCTCCGGCGTGACCGGCTTCAACAAAGCCGGCCGCGACCTGATCAAGGACGGGCTGATGAAGTACAAGGACGACGGCGTAGAGGTGGCCATCTACGACCCGGACCACACCCTGTCCGACTGGACCTTCGCCGACGGCACCACCGCTCAGGCCATCCGCGACTTCACCGCCTCCTTCTCCGTGCCCGCCACCCGCGAGGAGGTCTACCGCGCGATCACCAAACCCAACAGCTGGTGGGACCAGAAAGCGGAAGGCAACGCCAGCGAGAAGGGCGGCGAGTTCCACGTCGAGGACCGCGACTTCTCCGTGCGCGAAGCCGACGACGGCAAGCGCGTGGTCTGGAACGTCGAACCCACCGACGACAACGACCACGAATGGGACGACACCTCGCTGATCTTCGACATCTCCGAGGACGACGACGGCGAAACCAAGGTCAACTTCACCCACCGCGGCATCCGCCCGCACGACCGCGGTTACGACGAGATCGCCAAGACCTGGAAGGACCGCATCGCCAAGGGCCTGCAGCCTTTGATCAACCGTGCGGAAAATTCGTAGCGTAGTACGCGGAAAATTCGACCGATAGGGAACGTTTTCGCAGCTAGAAGGTAGGCTCGGGCGCATGCTGGACCGCACAATCTGGTGGCACGTCTACCCCCTGGCCGCCCTCGGCGCGCCGATCCGCGATAAGCACGATTCGGCCCACCGCCTCCGCGCCCTCGAGCCGTGGCTGGACTACCTGGTCGAACTCGGCTGCAACGGCCTGCTCCTCGGCCCCATCTTCGCCTCCGCCACCCACGGCTACGACACCCTCGACCACTTCCGCATCGACCCCCGCCTCGGCGATGAGGAGGACTTCGCTTGGCTTATCGACGAATGCCGTGCCCGCGGCATCCACATCATGTTGGACGGGGTCTTCAACCACGTCGCCCGCACGCACCCGTGGGTTGAGCAGGGGCTTGCCGGCGACACGGACTGGGAGGGCCACGGCGAGCTGGCCACCCTGCACCACGCGGATCCGGCTGTCCGCGACGCGGTGGTGGAGATTATGCTGCACTGGCTGCGACGCGGCATCGCGGGCTGGCGCCTCGATGTCGCATACGCCGTGCCCGCCGACTTCTGGGCCGACGTGCTCGCCCGCGTGCGTTCGGAGTTTCCAGACGCGATGTTTTTGGGGGAGGTCATCCACGGGGACTACTCGTCGATAGGCAAGGCAGGCTCCCTGGACGCCGTGACCCAGTATGAGCTGTGGAAGGCGACCTGGTCCTCGCTGGTGGACGTGAACTTCTGGGAGCTCGCCCACGCGCTGGAGCGGCATCCTGCTGATGTTTTGCCCAACACGTTTGTGGGCAACCACGACGTGGACCGCATCGCCTCCAAGGTGGGGCCGGAGAAAGCCGTCCTGGCCGCGGCGGTGCTGATGACGGTGCCGGGCATGCCGTCGATCTACTACGGCGACGAGCAGGGGTTTACCGGCGTGCGCGGCGAAAGCTGGTCCGCCGACGACGCCGTGCGCCCCGCTCTGCCCGCATCGCCGGCGGAGCTGTCGCCTCTAGGTAGTTGGCTGTTCACCGAGTACCAGCGGCTGATCGGGGTGCGCCGCCGCAACGCGTGGCTCACCCGCGCGACGGTTGAGGTGCTGGACAAGACCAACGAGACCATCTCGTTCCGTTGTTTCGACGGCGAGCACTCCCTCCAGACAGATTTGTGGCTTTCGCCCACCCCCGGCGTGCGCATCCACGCTGGCGGGGACGAGCTCTACAGCTGGATGTTGAAGTAAGCCAGGATCTGCGCCAGCGCCTGCTGGATCATCTTGATGATGTCCGGCAGCTGCAGCGTGGTGATATTCGCCACCGGCACGTCGAAGCTGGGCGCACCAGCCGGCGCGAGGTTGATCCGCTCCGGGATCTGCGGGCGGACGTTCAGGTTCTGCGGGTTCTGGGTCTGCTTCGGGGCCGGCTGGGTGTTCTGGGTGTTCTGCTTCGGCTGGGCCTGCTGCTGGGTGTTCTTCGGCTGGGTGTTCTGGGCCGGCTTCGCGCCGCCCTGCGTGCCCTTGAGGCCGCAGCGGTTCGCGGCTTCGTCGACACGCGAAAGTGCGTCGAGGATCTGCGGGCCGCGACGGTCGAACGCGGCGACCGCGCGGGCCTGGCGGACTTTCTGCTGGTAGTCGGCGTCGTTGGTCCAGTAGCGGGAGGCCTGGTCGCAGGAGATCGGGCCGGACGGCAGCTTGGCCAGCGTGTCGTCGATGGCGTCGGCGCCGGCGGTCGGCGCAAGCGCGACGGTGCCGGCGAGGGTGGCGGTCATTGCAAGGGTGCGGATCTTCATGCAGGCCAGTATGTCACGGATGGGGCAAATGTGGTAGATGTTACGTCCCTGTGTCATGCCTTAGCGCCCTGCTTTCCTTAGGAAAACAGGGCGCTATATGCCGGAGCTCTGCTCAGCGGTTTTCACGATTCGGTGCGGGGGAGACCGAGAACCCCCAGTGCTGGAGGCTACTTCGGGCGCTTCTCGCAGCCGACGCCGTCGCCATCACGGTCTAAGTGCGGTCCGTAGCCAGCGTCGCCGCGGCGGATCGGGCCACCCAAGTCGTTCCACACTGCGCGGCAGTTGGGGTACGTCTTGGCAGCCGGGGCAGGACGGGGAGCAGGTGCCGGGGCCGGGGCAGGACGCGGAGCAGGTGCCGGTGCGGGTGCTGGAGCCGGGGCAGGACGCGGAGCAGGTGCGGGTGCGGGTGCGGGGGCAGGACGCGGAGCAGGTGCCGGTGCGGGGGCAGGACGCGGAGCAGGTGCCGGTGCAGGCTTCGATACCGGGTGGCACGGGATGAGATTCGGTGCCGGGTTCGGGATGAAGCCCTGCTGCATTGCCCAGCATGCTCCGCCGCCCGCTGCGGCAACGAAGGCGAGGGAGCCGACGACTATACCCACGATTTTCAGGGTAGACGGATCATCTTCCTGTGGTTTGGACTGCGCTTTGGCAGGCGCCGTCGTCGTGGTTGTGGGTTCCGCTGCGTGAGCGGTGGGCACAGTCAGTGCCCCGGCGGCGACCGCGACGGCGGCGGTGGTAGCTACGAGAGTCTTCTTCATGCACACAAGTATCACACAGCCAAAACCCAGCCGCGCCTAAGCCCCCACGAAGCGGCGGATCAGGGAGCGGTACGCCCGTACGGTCAGGTCCACGTCCTCCACGGAGACGGATTCGTCGTGGCTGTGCAGCTGGCCCAGCACGGACCCCAGCGTCTCCTCGCGGGCGTGCAGGGCGAACCCGTATCCGACGCCGTCCTTACGACGGGCAAAGCGCAGGTCCGACCCACCGGCCGCGATCGTGGGCACGACTGGCACGCCGGGGAAGAATTCGTCGAACGTCTGGCAGATGGCGTCGTAAAGTGGCCCGGACGTGGGCGACACCGTCCCGTTTTCCGTGATGAGGTGGGTGATCTCCACCTCGTCGGCGAGCTCGCCCAAGGCAGAACGCAACAACGAGTCGATCTCCTCCTGCGTCTGGCCGGGCAGGGGGCGGATGTCCAGCTCCAGCCACGCCTCGGACGGCAGGACGTTGATGCCGTTGCCTGCGCGCAGCACGGTCGGGGAGATGGTCAGGTGGCTCATGGCGTGGGAGTAGCTCTCCAGCTGGCCGAACGCCTCGTAGCCTTCTCCACGCATCAGGGCCGCCTCGGTTGCGGGGTCGAACTTCCAGGCGCGGACGTAGCCTTCCCAGATCTCGTCGGCGCGCACCTCGGGTTCGATGGCGGCGACGCGCCGGGCCACCTCGGCGATCTTCGCCACCGCCAGGTCTCGGCCATAGGGCGCGGAGCCGTGGCCGGCGTCGCCGTGGACGGTCAAACGCCGCTGGCCGGCGCCCTTCTCGCCGACGACGACTGCTAGCGCGTCGGAGCCGTCGACAGTGGGAATGTGCGAGCCGCCCTCCTCGGACAGGCAGTTCTTCCAGGAGAACTTCCCGTGTTCGGCCAGCCACTTCGCGCCGAGTCCGCCGCGGGCCTCCTCGTCGGCGCAGCCCACGAAGGTCAGGGTGCCGCGCGGCCTCTCCCCGCGGGCCACGTCGCGCACACACGCCGCCATGGCCGCGGTGATGTAGAGCATGTCGGTGGCGCCGCGGCCGAACACGCGGCCGTCGATAAGCTCGCCCCCGAATGGGTCGGTGGTCCACTTGTCTTTGTCCACCGGCACGACGTCGGTGTGGCCGAGGAGCGTCAGGGGTTCGGCGGAGGGGTCGGTGCCCTCCACGGTGAAGCTGATGGACACGCGTCCAGGGTGCGGCTCATAACGCTCAACTAATACGTCTGTACCTGCGAAGAAGGCCTCCAACGTGTCGGCGTTTGTTACCTCCTGTCCAGAATCTGCCGAAAAATAGTTGACGCATCCATTCCGGATGAGGCTTTGCAGCAGTGCGAGGGTGTCATCGGTTAGGCTCATATCACAAAAGCCTAACGTCCAAAGTTTTTGGAGAACCCAGGATGAACCACGATCTGCCGGGACGCAGGTCTGACAGCACGGACCCGCGCGCCCTTCGTACCCGCAAGGCACTTGTCGACGCAGTGCTCCGCCTCCTCAACGACTACGAAGTGGCCGACCTCAACGTGTCGCAAATCGTGAAAGAGGCTGGGGTGAGTCGCCAGGTGTTCTACCAGCACTTCGCCGACCGCGACGCGCTCATCCTCGCCGCCGCCATGGACTGGGTGCTGGACGCCTACGAGCACTTCGCGGACCGTTTCAAGATCGACAAAAACTTCGAGGCATCCGTCGTCGAGCTGGCCAGCGTCGTCGACGGCAAGAACGAGGCCGCCGTGCGCCTGATCGATTCCCCGGTGCACTCCGTATTCGACCACGAGGTGCAGCGGGTCATGCGGGACACGATGCGTGAGCAGCTGCTGCCGCGCTCGAAGGAGTGGGGAGACGCGGACGCAGAGCTCATCGACGACATGTCCCGCGTCTACGTCGCTGGCATGCAACGCCTCATTGAGCAGTGCGTCCGCGAAGGCTGCACCGCGGAGGAAATCGGCCGTCGCGCCGAAGCCGTGCGCCGTGTGCTCATTCGTGAGTAGCCTGGCTGCATGTGTGAGGTACCGGAGGTCGTCGCAAAGCTAAAAGCCCTCTACGAGCAGTCGTGCGAAATCGCGCGCTCGGGGGAGTTCGACCGGTACGGGGAGGTGCGCTACCCCAAACTCACGGTGGAGGTGGAGCAGTGGCGGCCGATCGACCGCTCCGAGCCCTTCGGCTACGTCGACGAGGCCGGCACCTACTCCGCCGTCATCTCGCGCCCGGACCTCATGGAGGGCTACCTCACGGCGCAGCTTGAGGCGCTGACCTCGAACTACCCGTGCGAGGTCGAGGTCGGGTACTCCGATGTGGCGATCCCGCCCGCCTACATCAAGGGCATGCCGCCTATCGACGAAACCGCGAACCTGCCCCGCCCCACCCTGGATGAGGTGCACGACGCGATTGTCGACGGCCACTGGGACGCCTTCAACGGAGCCGAGAAACCGCTGTTCCACTTCGGGCCGCAACGCTTCGACCTCGCGCTGGCACGGCTGGAGCACTACACCGGCATCGAGGCCGACTCGCTGCAGCGCTTCATCCTGTTCACGAACTACGCCATGCACGTGACCGAGTTTGTGAAGTTCGGGCTGCGCGAGCTGTCTGATCCTGACTCGCGCTACACGCGTCTGGTGCTGCCGAGCGGGGAGACCGTGTCCGACACGGTGGCGCTGGAGGATCTGGAGCTGGAGTCGAAGTTCCAGATGCCGCGCTACGACCTGGTCACCGAGGACGGCGACGGCATCACCATGATCAACATCGGCGTCGGGCCGTCCAACGCGAAGACCATCACCGACTCGCTGGCGGTATTAAGGCCGGAGGCGTGGATCATGATCGGCCACTGCGCCGGCCTGGACGCCCGCATGCGCATCGGCGACCTGATTTTGGGCAACGCCTACGAGCGCCACGACCACGTTTTGGATGACTACCTGCGCCGCGAACTGCCCATCCCCGCCGTGCCCGAGATCCAGCGCACCCTGGAAAAGGCGGTGTCGAAGGTCTACGGCTCGGACGCGTCGCTCATGCGCACCGGCACCGTGCTGTCCACCGGCGACCGGAACTGGGAGTGGAAGGACCCGCGCGACCTGTGGGAATGGCTGCGCGGCTCCACGGCGGCGGCCGTGGACATGGAGTCCTGCACCATCGCCGCGAACGGGTACCGCTACCGCGTGCCCTACGGCACCCTGCTGGCGGTGTCCGATCTGCCGCTGCACGCGGTGCCGAAACTGCCCGCGGGTGCCCAGGCGTTCTACTCCAATTCGAAGGAGGCCCACGTCATGTGCGCCGTGAGGGCCGTGGAGAAGCTCGCGCGGCACCCCGAAAGACTGCGCACGCGCAAGCTGCGCCGCGCGATCGGCGAGGTGCCGTTTAGGTAAGTCCTACCAGCGGGACTCGTCGAGGATCTTCTCGCGCTTGGCCACCACCGTGGCCACCACGGACTGGCCGGTGACGTTGACGGCGGTGCGGCCCATGTCCACGATCGGGTCCACCGCGAGCAGCAGGCCCACGCCGGCGAGCGGCAGGCCCAGGGTGGACAGGGTCAGGGTGAGCATGACGGTCGCGCCGGTGGTGCCAGCGGTGGCGGCGGAGCCCAGCACGGACACGATGACGATGAGCACGTAGTCCGAGATGGACAGGTTGATGCCGTAGAACTGCGCCACGAACAGGGCGGCGATGGCGGGGTAGATGGAGGCGCAGCCGTCCATCTTGGTGGTGGCGCCGAGCGGGATGGCGAAGGACGCGTACTCGCTGGGCACGCCCATGGCCTCCTCGGTGGTGCGCTGGGTCACCGGCATCACGCCCATGGACGAGCGGGTGGCGAAGCCCAGCGTGGTCACCGGCCACACGCGGCGGAAGAACTCCAGCACCGGGATGCGGTGCGCGGCCAGGATGATGGGGTAGAGCGCGAAGATGACCAGCGCGAGGCCGATGTAGATGGCCAGCACGAACTTGCCCAGCGAGCCGAGCGCGTCCCAGCCGTACGACGCCACCGCGTTGCCGATCAGCGCGGCGGTGCCGATCGGGGCGAGGCGGATGATCCACCACAGCACCTCCTGGACCACCTTGAGCAGGGAGCCGGAGAACTCGATGAACGGCTCGGCGGCCTTGCCCACGCGCACCGCGGCGATGCCGAGCAGCAGCGAGATCACCAGGATCTGCAGGACGTTGAAGTTGACGGACGCGCCGGACTCGCTCACCTTCGCGCCCAGGCCGAGGATGTTTGCGGGCACCACGGAGTTCAAAAAGCCCATCCACGAGCCTGTCGACGAAGGCTCCGCCGCCGTCGCCGCATCCACCGAGGTGTTCGCGCCGGGCTTGATCACCAGGCCGACGAGGATGCCAATGACCACCGAGAAGAACGCGGTGATGGCGAACCACACCAGGGTCTGCACGGCCAATCGGGCGGCGTTGGTGACCTGGCGCAGGTTGGCGATGGAGGTGACCACCGCGGTGAACACCAGCGGCGGGATCAGCAGTTTGAGCAGTTTGACGTAGGTGGATCCCACCCAGTCCAGGGTGTCGGCCAGGGGTTGAACGTCCACGGCGATAAACCCGAGGATGAGGCCGATGATCAGGCCGTAGATGACCTGCGCGCCGAAGCTTGTTGCCCACTTAGGCATGAGCGGCTCCTTCTAGACAGAATTGTTCACTTGTGTAGTAAAGACGTGGATAAACTACTCCTTCGGCCTGAAAACGCAAACCGTATATATAGACAACACGGTCTGTTGTGGCGCTAGGGGATACACTTCCCAGACGATGGAACCCCACTTCGACGACCCCGCAATCGCCATGGCGCACCGCTCCGCCGTGCGCTCCATCGAGCGGGTCGTCACCGAAACCACCGCGCCCACCCCGAACGCCAAAGCCAAGATCCTCGACCAGCTAGGCAACCCAAAAACCTTGGTCATCACCGGCGCTGGCATCTCCACCGATTCGGGAATTCCCGATTATCGCAGCAAAAACGGGCGCCTGACCAAGTCCCGCCCGATGACGTTCCAGGAGTTCGCGCACTCGCCGAGGCAGGTGCACCGCTACTGGGCCCGCGCGTTCGTGGGTATGCGCTACATGCGAGCCGCCCGCCCCAACCGCGCGCACTTCGCACTCGTTGAGCTGGAGAAGGCGGGGCTGATCCGCGGCATCATCACCCAAAACGTCGACGGGCTGCATACTCAGGCCGGCTCCGACAACGTCATCGCGCTGCACGGGGACATGGAGCACGTCGTTTGCCTCGACTGCAAAACGCTGCACGAGCGTTCGCTTATCGACGCCCTGCTTACCGCCGCCAACCCCACCTACTTCGACTCCGTGGAAGTCGAGGGCTCCATGCTGAACCCGGACGGCGATGTGGAGCTCAAGCAATCCGACGTCGAGCGCTTCTGCATGATCGCCTGCCCGAACTGTGGCAGCCACAGGCTCAAGCCGCATGTGGTGTACTTCGGCGAGGGGGTGCCGAAAAAGCGCAGACTAGCTGCGGATGCTTGGCTAAAGGAATCCGCAGGCGTGATCGCGATCGGCACCTCGTTGGCGGTGATGAGCGGCTACAAGTTCATCCTCGACGCGAAAAAGCAGGGCAAACCCACCGCCGTGATCAATGGCGGGCCGGGCCGCGCCGACGCGAAAGTGGACACGCTGTGGAGGACCAACATCGCCGACGCGCTCGACGACATCCTGGACGGGCTCGACCTGTGATCGGCCTTCTTGTCCTGCTGGCGTTTTCAATCTGGCGCTACATCGACTCGGGCCTGCCCAACGCGTTCACCACCGAGTTCCCCAGCGACCTCAAGGTGTACCTCCTGGGCGGCGAGAAGGTCACCGGGCACCAGCCGCTCTACGCAACCGACCTGCTTCCCGGCCTGCCGTTTACCTACCCGCCGTTCGCGGGCGTGGTGTTTTCGTGGCTGACGGAAAGCACCGCGCTTGGTATCGCGTGGAAAGCATTATCCGTGTTGGTTGTCCTGCTCGTGGTGCGGGCGTCCACAAGCAAAGATGCCCTCCTGCTCACCGCCGTGTTCGTGCTGTGCCTCTCGCCGGTGCAGGGCACCCTGTTTTTCGGCCAGATCAACCTGCTGCTCATGGGGCTGGTGTGCCTGGATTTCCTGCCGCGCCACAAACTCCCCGGCATCGGCGTCGGGCTCGCCGCGGGCATCAAGCTCACGCCGGCGTTCTTCGTCCTCCTGCTCATCCAGCAGCGCCGCTGGGGCGCGGTGTTTATCGCCGCGTTCACGTTCCTGTGCACCGTCGCCACCGGTTTTTCCGAGGTCGCAGACGCGAAAAGCTTTTGGACCGACGCCATTTTCACCACCACCCGCATCGGCGCCGACGACAACCCGGGCGCGCAGTCCATCCGCCAGGTCCTCGCCCGCGCCGGCCACGACGAGCTGTGGCTCTGGCTTATCCTCTGCGCCCTGGTCACCGCCCTTGCGCTTTTAGCTTCTCGACGAGCTCCCGCCCCGCTTGCCGCCTCCTTCATCGGCATGACGGCCTGCCTGGTCAGCCCGTTTTCCTGGTACCACCACTGGGTGTGGGTCCTGCCGATGCTGGCCTACGTCTACAGTCGCTGGGGCGCGATCGTGCTCGCGCTGTTTATGGTGCCGTTCGCCTCGGTGAACATCTCGTTCAGTTTGTTCCACGTCCCGGAGCTGCTGTTCACCCTGGTCCCAGTCGGCTTTATGCTCTGGTACACGCTACGCTCAGGTTATGCGTACCCGTTTACTCGCCGCGACGACCGCGGCCGCCACAGCTCTGACCCTCGCCCCGTTCGCCGCCGCTGACCCGGCACCCGTCACCGGGGTGGAGCTGAACCAGCCCGCCGACCAGGTCATCGCCGTGGAGGCGAAATTCAACCTCACCTCCGACCAGGAGATCGCCATGCGCGAGCTGCGCAAGCTGCGCGCGGACATGTGGGACCGCAACGTGCCGTTCAACGGCACCACCTTGCGCCAGGCCGCCGCCAAGCACGGCCTGACTACCCGCGACGCCTATGTGGGCGCAGCCAAGTACGACGCGGGCCTGTCCCGCATCGCGCTGCAGCGCGGCGCCGAGGCGGCGAAGTTCTTCCGCCACGAGCGCCCGTACAACTCCACCTGCACGAACAACTGCGGCGACATCAAAACCGCCACGTACAAGGGCAAGGCCGCGCCGGGGGAGAACCTGCACTCCACCGCCAGCATGGACAAGGCGATGCAGGGCTGGGGCTACGACGAGGTCAACGACCTCGTCCGGGCGAACGGTCACTTCAACAACAGCAACGGTCACCTGCACAACCTGCTGGACCCGCGCATGCGCTACTACGGGTTCGCCAGCGTGGTCACCGCTGAGGGTGAGGCCAGCGTGACCTCCACCTGCAGCATCGGCGCCGGTAACGAGGGCATTGCGGGCGCGCAGAACACCGTCCTGCACCGCCCGGCCAACGGCAGGGAAAAGCCCAGCACCACCCCGAAGAAGCTCATCTTCGGCGGCGCAGGCTCGTCCTCCTCGCCCAAGGAGATCCTCGGCATCATCGCCACCGTGCTGACGGTGCTGTCAGTGCTGCAGACCCTGTACAAGTTCGTCGAGCCGCAGCTTCAGCAGCTCCGCGACCTTGTCTAAGGCGTCCATGGTGTCGTCGTAGCTGCCGTCCTCGCTGCGAGCGCCGATGGCCACCCCGTAGCCGTCGAACCAGCCGAACTGGCGGGTGTGCCAGGAGCCGTCGGTCTCGTCGTCGGACCAGCCGCCCTTGAACGGCACGGTTTCCAGCGTGCCCAGCCCGTAGGACTGGTCTTCGGCGATGTGGTGCATCTCCATGATCACCGGGTCGTCCTCGTCCTGCTGGCTTAAGTAGTAGGCGTAGCGCGCCTGCCCGGGGAAGGACCAGCTCGTGGTGCCGAAGGCTCCTTCCACCTTCACCTGGGAGCCGGACTTGGCAATCTCCTCGCGGGCCATTTCGCCGGCCTGTTCGTCGCTGCCCATGCAGTCCCACAGGGCGCGGGCGGAGTCGTTGTCGGACCACTCGATGGAGGCCTGCGTCAGCTCCTCGACGTAGTCCGCGCCGTAGTCGCAGTGCTCCACCGCCGCGCGGGCGATGGGGATCTTGATGGTGGACCAGGCCGGCAGCGCGTAGAGGGAGCCGGATTGCGTCATCTCGGAGCCGTCGAAAAGCGCGACGCCCACCTCAGTGCCTGTTTCCTTCTCAATCGCGGCCACCGCCTCGTCCAGACCCTCGAAGGGGTCGGGCGCGGGCTGGGTGGTCACCTCGGTGTGCAACGGCTCGGCCTCCTCCTGGGCGGCGCAACCGGCCAGGAGCAGCACACAAGCCCAAGCGGCGCGCTTCATCTACGACCCCGCCACCTGGAGAGGCTCGCGCAGCACGTGGTCCAGGGCCACGGCGCGGGCGATGTCGCGCACCACCTCGCGGTGGGTGGGGATCAGGCGCAGCTCCGGGCTGCAGTTCGCCTCCGAGCGCACGGTGCGGGCGAACGGGGCGGAGGCCAGCGGATCGTCGATGAACGCGCTGCCCGCCACCACCACCGTCGCGGGGGAGTAGTTACTGCACAGCCCCGCCACCAGCGAACCCAGGCCCCGCGCGCGGCGGTCCAGCGCGTAGCGGGTGTCCTCGCGCGAGTCGGTCACTGCGTCTTTGAGCGTGCGAATATCCTCCACGCCGATGGCGTCGATCAGGCCCCGGGTGGTCAGCTCGCCCTGCTCCACCTCGATCGGCTCCACGCCGTCAGGGTGGGAGATGGCGCAGGCAATCGAGTCGTCGGCGAACAGCGCCATCACCGACGGGATGTTCAGCGAGGCGGTGGACTGCATCTCCGAGCCGACAATCGCGCTGGAGATGGAGGAAACCTCCACCGGCACCGAGAACTGCTCGCGCAGCTGGTCGCCGATGTCCACGCCGTCCCAGCCCAGGTTCGGCGCGAAGACCTTGCCGCCTTCGCGCACCGTGCCGGAGGTGGTCACGCCCACGGTGCGGATGGGGCGCTCGAGCTTGGTGGTCATCTGGTTCAGCTCCGCCATCATGGACTGGATGAAGTCGTCCTCGCTGACGTTTTTCACCGTGATGTCCATGTCGCGGCACAGCAGCGTGCGGCCCTTCAAGTCGAACAGGGCCACGTAGGTGGATTCCGTGCCCACCGACACGCCCGCGTGCACGCCGGGGGTGTCGGCCAGCTCCAGTGGGATGGTGGGGCGGCCGCGCCCCTTGGACTGGGTCAGGTCGTTGCGCTCGGTGACGTAACCTGCGTCTACCAGCGCGGAGATCGCGCGTGTGACGGTTGGCTGGGACAGGCCGGTTGCTTTCACAAGATCGCTTCTCGACGTCGTCTCGTGCAGCCGGATAAGGTGCAGACACTTAGCTGCGGGCGTTCGCGGGCGTGAGAAGGGCATATGAATATATTTACCTGGACCCTGACGTAATTGTCCATTTGGCCAGCTCCGATACAATCGCTCGGCATGACCAACGAAAGCTGGCGCGAGCCGTCCTTATTGGACGCCACTTGTGAGGACTTCGTCTACGACCTCGCCGAGATCAGCCCCACCCTTGCCACCCAGATCGGCATCGACGGCCACGACGGGGAGCTGCAGGATTTTTCCCCGGACTACTGGGGGCGCCTGGCCGACAGGATGCGCGACCTTGTCGCGGACGTGGACGCGCTCAACGACTCCACCGACGCCTCCGACGACGAGGACGACTTCGACGACGTGGACAACCTCACCGCCGCGATCCTGCGCGACCGCATGAGCGCGGAGCTGGAGTTCCACCACCGCGGCGAGCTGTTGTGCCGGCTGAACAACATCGATTCGCCGGTGCAGACCATCCGCGATTCCTTCGCCCTGATGCCGAAGGTGACGGAGGAGGACTTCGACAACATCGCATCGCGCATGTCGCGCATTCCGAGTGCGTTGGCGGGCTACCGCGAGTCGCTGAGCGAAGCAGCGTCGACAGGCGACGTCGCCTCCCACCGCCAGATCGACGCGGTGATCAACCAGTGCGAACTGTTGGGCGACACCGAATCCCAGCTGGACCACCTGGGCCTGTCGCCCGATTCGCACGTGGTGGGCCACGCCAAGGAGGCCTTTTTGGAGATGGCGGACTGGCTGTCCACCGAACTGTCGCCGCAGGCCTCCCACAACGACGGCGTGGGCCGCGAGCGCTACCAGCTGTTCGCCGAGTTCTTCCACGGCCGCGAGGTGGACTTGGACGCCAGCTACGAGTGGGCACAGGAGGAACTGGCCAAGACTGTGGAGGAGCAGCGCGCCATCGCGCACGAGCTCTACGGCGACGTGTCCGTGGCGGGCGCCTACCGCAACCTGAACCAGGACGAGCGCTACATCCTCCGCGGCACGGACGCGCTGATCGAGTGGATGTCCGAGCTCAACGACAAGGCCGCCGACGCCTTCCACGTGCCGGAGGGCCTGCACACGGTGGAGTGCGACATCGACCGCGCCGGATCCGGCGGCATCTTCTACACCCCGCCCAGCGACGACATGATCCGCCCCGGCACCATGTGGTGGTCCGTGCCGGAGGGCCAGGAGACGTTCCACACCTGGCAGGAGATGTCCACCGTCTTCCACGAAGGCGTGCCGGGCCACCACCTGCAGCACGGCTACGCCCTGCTCAACCGCAGCGAACTGAACCTGTGGCGCCGGTCTGTGTGCTGGAACTCCGCCCACGGCGAGGGCTGGGCGCTCTACGCCGAGCACCTCATGGAGGACCACGGCTTCTTCGAAGACCCCGGCTACCGCATGGGCCTGCTCGACTCACGACGTCTCCGCCTCGCCCGCGTGATGGTGGACATTGGCGTCCACCTAGGCAAGACCACCCCGGAGGGCACCGGCACCTGGGACGCCCAATACGCAAAGGCCTTCCTGCGCGACAACACCGCCATGCCGGAGGCGAACCTCGCCTTCGAGCTGGACCGCTACATGGGCTGGCCGGGCCAGGCGCCGTCGTACGCACTGGGCTACAAGGACTGGGTCGACCTGCGCCGCCAGGCGCTCGCCCAGGGAATGAGCGAGCACGAGTTCCACGTCAAGGCGCTCAAGCTCGGCTCCATGCCTATGGACATGCTCACCAACGAGGTGCTGCACCACTAGAGGCGCTTGAGGATTCTGGGCAGCCACCCGGCGAACAGGATCACCATGATCAGCCGGATCACCTGCAGCGCCACCACGGCCGGGCTGGTCGCCAGCACCAGCACGGTCTCCAGCGCGCCGGGGCTGGTGGCGAGGTAGCCCTCGTAGAAGCTCAAGCCCAGCCACTTGGACATGAGCCACCCCATGCCGGCGCACGCGAGCATCAGCCCGGCGATGTAGGCCAGCGTGGCGGGCAGCAGGCGGGAGAACCGGCGCAGCGCGGGCACGTTCAGCCCGCCGCCGCACATCCATCCGATAGCCAAAAAGCCCACGATGGACAGCAGCCGCGGCGGCACGATGGTCACGTCAACCAGCACGCCCACCAGCACCGTCAACGCCATCGGGCCAAACACTGAGGGGTTGGGGAACTTCAACAGCTTGCCCGCGAACACCCCGGCGACAATCAGCGCCGGGACCAGCAGCCACATCCACCAGTAGGGATCCAACTCAGTGCGGGTCACTGAAGTAAACTGCGACGCCACCAGCGGCAACGACACGGACACGATGAGCAGCCTCAGGTACTGGCTGAGGCTGACGTAGCGGATGTCCGCGCCCACGTCGCGCGCGATCGCCGGCATCAGCGACGCCCCGCCGGGCAACAGCGACAGCACGCCTGTTTCCCGTGAAACGCCGTGGTTGGCCAGAATTAGGCCGCCAACAAACCCCATGCCGATCACCACCGCGCCCGCCACCACGCCCGGCAGCAGGTAGGGCAGCGGGTTCATCCCCACCAGCGGCAGCGCCGCAAACACGCCGACAGTGCCGCGGGCGAAGGTGAACAGGTGCTCATTGACGGGCAGGTCTTCCTCCGTCACCAGCGCCACCGACCCGGCCCCCAGAATCCCGGCCAGGATCCACGCTGCCGGAACCCCCAGAAAAGAAAACAGCAGCCCGAGCGCCACCGAGAGAGGTGCAGCGACAAGCCAACGGTTGATGTGGGGCATAGTAGTCCCGTGATCGTTTTCCTCCTCGCCGCGTCCGCGTTCGCCGGCTGGATCGACGCGGTGATCGGCGGCGGCGGGCTCGTGCTCATCCCGGTGCTGATGTCGGCCACGGCGATGCCAGCGGCGTCCGTGCTGGCGACGAACAAGGTCGCGGCGATTTCGGGCACCGCGTCCGCCGCCGCCACCCTCGTGCGCCGCGTCGGGGTGCCGCGCATCACGTGGGTCTACGCGTTCATCGCGGGGGTCGCGGCAGCGCTAGGCGCCAGGGCGGTCTCGCTTATCGACGACTCCGTGGCCACCCCCATCATCCTCATCCTGCTCGTCGGGGTGGGCATCTTCGTGGCGCTGAACCCGAAGTTTGGGCAGGAAGGCGCCGGGGTGTTTTCCGGCAAGCGCCTCGCCCTCGCCGCGCTTGTTGTCGCCGTCATCGGCGGCTATGACGGCGTGTTCGGCCCCGGCACCGGCATGTTCCTCATCATGGCGTTCACCGCCGTGTTCACCCAGGGGTTCGTGCGTTCGGCGGCGATGGCGAAGGTGGTCAACACCGCCACGAATTTAGGCGCACTGTTCGTGTTCGGGCTCGGCGGCTTCATCAACTGGAAGCTCGCGCTCGCGCTCGCAGTCGCCAACGTCGTGGGTGCGCAGTTGGGTGCGCGGACGGTGCTCAAGGGTGGGTCGACGCTGGTGCGCGTGGCACTCCTTGGGCTCGTCGTCACGCTATGTGCGAAGTTGGGCTGGGAGTTACTCCAAAGTTAGCGACCCGTTGACCAGGCCGTAGATGGCAATCACCGCCGCGACCAGCACCACCGTCACCACGACCCACTCGAAGGCGTTGAAGAGCTTGTCGCCGTGCTTGCGGCGCGTCCAGATGTAGGGCACCAGGCCCGGCACCACGGCAAGGGCGCCGAGCAGCACGTACACCGGGTCCGCGGCGTAGATCAGCCACAGCGAGTACACGGAGGCGATCAGGCTCACGAAGAGGTGCTTTCGGTTGTCGCGGCGGGAAACTTTGGGCCCGGAGTCGTCGAAACGCGTGCCGGCGTGCGGGTGGGTCAGGCCCTTGCCCCTGATTGCCAGCAGCACCAGGTAGATGGAGGAGAAGATGTAGGGCAGCAGGTACATGATGGTGGCCAGCTGCACCATGGCGTTGTAGGACGCGGAGGAGAGGAAGAACACCACCACGAAGAACTGGATCGCCAGCGTCGATAGAAGCTGCGCGCGCACTGGGGAACCGTTTTCGTTGTGGCTGCCCATGGAGTGCGGCAGCAGCCCGTCCTGCGCCATCAGCACGATCGGCTCGGCGCACAGCATCTGCCACGAGACGTACGCGCCCAAAACAGACAGGCACAGGCCGACGGAGATCAGCACGCCGCCCCACGGACCCACAACCTGCTCCAGCACCGCGCCCATGGAGTTGTCCGGCAGCGCCGCCAGCTCCTCCTGGCTGAGCACGCCGTAGGAGAGGGTGGACACCGCCACCAGCAGGCCCAAAACGGAGAGGAAGCCGATGATCGTGGCCTTGCCCACGTCGCTACGCACGCGCGCCTGCTTCGAGTACACCGAGGCGCCCTCGATGCCGATGAACACCCAGACGGTGTAGAGCATGATGCCCTTGAGCTGGTCCGTGAAGGGGATGTGCGAACCCCAGAAATCCATGGTGAAGCGGTCCCAGGAGAAGCCGAGGAACGCCACCAGCACAATGAAGGCGAGGATGGGCAGCAGCTTTGCCACGGTCGTCACCGCATTCATCACTGCCGCCTGCCGCAAGCCGCGTGTGAGGCCGTAGAAGATCAGCCAGCTCAACGCACTCACTGAGAGGGCCAGCACCCAGCGGTTGGAGAAGGCCGGGAAGTAGTAACCGAGTGTGTTAAAGAACAGTGTGGCGTAACCCACCTGGGCCATCACGGAGCCGAGCCAGTAGCCCATGCCGGAGGTAAACCCGATGAAATCGCCCAACCCCGCCCGCACGTAGGAGTAGACGCCGGAGTCCAGGTGCGGCTTCCTCACCGCGAGGATTTGGAAGACGAAGGCGATGGAAAGCATTCCCACGCCCGCAATAGCCCAGCCGGTGAGCATGGCGCCCGGGCTGGCTACTGAACCGATGTTTTGGGGCAGCGCGAAAATGCCGGACCCGATGGTGGATCCGATAATGAGTGAGACCAAGGTCCACACGGAAACAGTGCGCTTTGACATGGCGAGTAAGACTACATCAGGACTTGTCTACTACAATCATTCCATATTCAAAGCCGTATAAACATTTACAACTGAGGAAACCTTAGAAATGCGCAACAAACTTATCGCCTTCACGAGCGCGCTCGCGCTCGCCTGCGCGCCCGTTTCCCCAGCTCATGCCGAAGATGGGTACGACCCCACCAACGTGGTTCCGGGCCTTACAGCCACCGTAGAACCCCCGCTGCCACTCGGTGCAGCATGGTACGAAGCGAACTCCATGCCGAGCTGGGCGACGATCACGCCAGACGGCACCATCCGCCTCGAACCGGGGGAGAACATCACCCCCGGTGTGTACGAGTGGCCGGTGACCGCGACGTTTTCGGACGAGACCACCCAGGTCTTCCCCGTCCACGTCACCGTAGGAACTGAGACCGAGGATGAGGCGTCCCAGGAAGGTGCCGTCATCGACGCGTTTGTCCAGTACGCCCCGGAGGTCTCCCACCGCTGCTCCGCCACCGCCCTCGGCGTCGGCCTGCCGCTGCTGGTGCTGCTGCCGCTCGGGTTCGCGTCCCAGATGAGTATCCCGTTCGTGGCGCGCCAGAACCACCTGCAGCTGCAGGTGGACGGCATTCCGTTCCAGTTAGACGTGAAGCTCCGCGACCTCAACTCCAGGGACGTGGACATGGGCATCGCCGCCATTCTCGCCGCCGCGGGTCTCGCCGGCGCCGGCGCCATCATTTCCCAGTGCCAGTAGGGTCCTCGGGCCACGCGTGCTTGGGGTAGCGCCCCCGCATCTCTTTGCGCACCTGCTGGTACGGCCCCTCCCAGAAGCTATCCAGGTCGTCCGTCACCGCGAGCGGGCGCCCGGCGGGGGAGAGCAGGTGGTACAACACCTTCACGCCCGAGACCGTCTGCCCCCTTTGGCCGAACATGTGCTGCAGCTTCACGCGCTTCACCGGCCTGCCACTGTCGTACTGGTACTCCTTCGGCGCCGCCGCATCCAGCTCCGCCACCTGCTGCCAATCCAGTTGGCGCAGCATCGCCTGCCTCATGTCGCAACTGCCTATCGACGCACCTTCGGCCACCCCACGCACCTCCGGCGAATAATCGCCCTGGCTGACATCCGGCCAACCCAGAGTCTCGTGCAGGAAGTCCAGCCGCTCTTTTAGGTGCTGCTCCTCCTTGGTCAGCGGGAAGCTGGCGAAATCCACGTCCGTCAGCGCCTCCGCCGCCTCGTCCGGCGTGAGCTTCACCGGCGTGGAGCTGAGCTCGATCGCGCCGATCCTGGCCACCTTCCGGCCCCTGACCTTGCCGTCCTCCAGGTAGGCTCTTGTTTCCTCCACCACGCGGTGCTCCGGGAACGCGATCGGCTCCGCCTCCCGAATAGTCGCGCCACTGTTCGTCCTTTGCACCTCCGCGGCCGCGATCCACTCGGCGTTCGAGTTGAACTTCGCCCTTGTGCCGGACGCCAGCTGGTATTCCTCGCCCACCTTCTTGGCTATCCACTGCGGGAAAGCACTCGCGATCACCTCGCCCGGGTCTACCGGTCCCTTGTCCGGCACCAGCCTGCGCAGCTTTTTTGCGTGCGTCTCTCCCGCAAGTCGTGCCACGGTCGGCGCCGCTTGGGCTCCCCACTCCAAAAGCGCCGCGCCGAGTCTTGGGTCCAGGGGCAGGCTCGCCAGCTTCTTGCCGAAGTCCGTGATTGTGCCGTTTCGTGTCGCCCCGAGCTGTTCGAGGTTGGTTTCGGCTTCGGTGAGGTCCTTTGGTTCGTCTATAAGCGGTAAGTCCGGCGATCCCCACGCCTTCATGGTCAGCAGCGCGCCCGTGAGGTCCGCGGTGAGGATTTCCGGGGTGATGTCTGGCTGCATTTTCGCGTATTCGTCGCGGGTGAAGACGCGCACGACCTCGCCGGGGCCCTCGCGGCCCGCGCGGCCCGCCCGCTGGTCGGCGCTGGTTTTCGCCTCTGAGACCGTGACCAGGCCCGTCATGCCGCGGTTGTCGCGCTTGGGCACCCGGGACAGCCCGGCGTCCACCACCTTGCGCACGCCCGGCACAGTTATCGACGACTCCGCCACCGACGTCGCCACCACCACCCGGTTGTCGCCCCTCAAGGCTTCGTCCTGCTCCTTGCTGGTCTGGCGGCCGTGGAGCGGTCTCGCGTCATCCAGGAACCCGCACACCAGATCCACCTCGCGCACCCCGGGCACGAACACGAGCGTCCGGTGCTCGCTTGTGGTCTGCGCCGCGACGTGACGATAAAACTCCCTCGTCCCCTGAATCCTTTCCGCGTGCGGGGCGTACTGGATGTCCAGCGGGTGCGTCACCGCCTCCGTGGAGAGGATCTGCGCGCCCATGTGGTCCGCGAACTTCTTGGCGTCGAGGGTGGCAGACATGGCGGTGAGGTACAGGTCATCGCGCAGCAGGGCGACCTCCATGCACATCGCCAACACCAGGTCGGTGTCCAGCTGGCGCTCGTGCACCTCGTCGATCACCACCGCGTTGACGCCCTCGAGGCCGGGGTCCTTGAGCAAGCGGTTCAGCAGCACACCCGGCGTGACAAATTCGACCAGCTCGCCGTCCTTGTGCTCGCCGCGGATGCTGTAGCCGACCTTGGCGCTGTCGCTGAGCTGCGAAAGCCGCTGCGCCGCCGACCGCACCGCCACCCTCCGGGGAGCTGTGACCAGCGTTTTTCCCACCCTGTTCGCGATCGCCGGCGGCACCAGCGTGGTCTTGCCCGTGCCAGGCGGCGCCTCCACCACCAGCGGGCCTTTGTCCGGCAACTGGTCGATGACGCGCGACACGGGCAAATCCCGTCCGATTTTCGCGAGGTCAAACATGGCAATTAAGGGTAGCGTGTGGGCCATGAGACGCCTCTTCGCAGCGATCGTCCCTCCGGCCGATGTTCGCGAACACCTCATCACCGCCCTGCGGCCCATCCGCGACTTCTCGGGCACAGAAGTGCGCTGGGCCGACCCCGACAACTGGCACATCACGGTCGCCTTCTACGGGTCACAGCCCAACGACGCCGCCGCGGTCACCGACCACCTGGCCCAAGCCACCGCCTTCACCCGGCCCCTGAGGTTGCACCTCCGAGGAGCCGGGTGTTTTGATCGGCGCACCATGTGGATCGGCGTCGGCGGCGACAAGGCACCACTGAAAGACCTGATGGCGGACTGTCAGCTCGACCCGGACATGCGTCGCCGCCAGCGCGCGCACCTCACCGTCGCGCGGACAGGCACTCGCACAAGGGACCCATGGCTTCTCGACGACCACGCCCACGCCCTCGCCATCTACACCGGCCCCGAATTCGCGGCCGATGAAGTGCTGCTGCTGGAGTCGCACCTGGGCAAGGGCCGAAGTGGCGGCCCGAAGTACGAGGTGGTGGACAAGTTCTACCTGCGTTAGTGGTCCTCCTCCGGGTCGGGGAATGGGGCGTCAACCGGTTCTTCGGGCAAGGGTTCCACGTACGGCATCTCTGGGGTGAACCCGAACTTCATGCCGTATTCCTGCTCCAGGTCCTCGATCGCGGCGGTGGCCTGTTCGAGGTCCAAGTCCTGGTCGAAGGTGTCCAGGATTTTGTGGCCTTTGGCGAAGAACTCCGCGGTTCTGGCCCGGTTCTTGCGCACGGCGGACATGCTGGACTGCCACCGCGGGTTAAACGGTGTGATCTGGTCGCGCAACAGGCCTTCTTCGGCGGTGACGACATAGGTGCCGTCGGCGAATAGCCAGATGATGTCGCCGGAGTAGGGGTCGGGGATGTAGAAAATCCGGCGGTCGGTCTTCATGTTGTGGTGGTGCTGGCACAGGGGGAACAGGTTGTCCACCTCGGTGCGGCCGCCCTCCTCGTAGGGGATGCGGTGGTCCAGCTGGCACTGCTCGGCGGGACGGTTGCACTCCGGGTAGATGCAGGTGCGGTTGCGGGCGTACACGGCGTGGCGCATGCCCTCGCCGGGGCCGTAGCCCTGCAGCACCTTCTCGCCCTCTTTCTCCAGATCGCGCGTGACGGGGAACGTTCTTGCCAACCAGTCTTCGAACGCGGAGGTGGCCTCCGGCGTCGTCCAACCGCTGCCGGGGAGGTAGACTGGGCCGCTGATCGCGCGGTTCTTCGGGGCGTAGACGTTCAGCACCGGAGTCACCTCGATGCCGATCGCCTCGCCGGACAGCAGCTTGATTGCTGCGTCGGCCGTGCTGATGCCGAGCTCGCGCGCGACTTCGGCGACGTTTGCCTGGATCCTCCGGCCGTCCAGCGAGTTGGTGTCCAGCTGCACGATCGCCCGGTCGCGGTACTCGTGGACGCCGAACGTCTCCGCGTCGTCCTGTTCGCGATCTTCGCGCTTCCGCTTGTCGTAGGCACGGCTCTTATCCATGCGTTTGATCGCGGCACGGATGCGGTCCGTGACAGTCTTGCGCTGGGGAACTGCCTGGTCGTGGCGGGTTGGGGTGAAGGTGTCGAACAGGATGGCGTCGATATGCAAGAGTGCTTCCTTGTCCACATCCGGACCCAGCTCCTCGATCGCGGTGTAGACCGCGGTCAAGTGCCCCACATCCATTACGCGCGTTTCCTGCTGTAGCTCGCGCAGGCGCGGGAGGTCCTGCAGCGCGGCGTGCCCGAGGATCGCGTTCTTGACAAACCCCTTGTTCCAGCCGGTGGCGAGCTGCAGTTGGGTCACCGTGGCGTCGAAATCATCGACGTCGAAACCGGGGTACGAGTAGTGCCCAAACATGGTCCAATACGTGTCCCGGATGGCCTGGGCGCATTCGCTATCCGGGTCGTGTTCTCGCTGGTTACGGAATTTTTTCGGTGCTGTGGTGGCGGTTCTCACTGTCGCCCCTCTCGTCGTGGTACGCTCCACAATATAGAACACACGAACGACTGTCAAGGGGTGTGCCAGGAAAAAGAAAACAAAAAACACTCACCCATTCGAACGCGTCGCCCGGATGCGCTACATTATTCCCGTGCTCGTCATTCCGAGGCCGCCCGCCCGCATCATCCCTGGTGCGGTCCATTTGCCTGCCTTTTTCACGCCGGCCGAGCAGGAGGAACTGGTCAATCAGGCGCGCGAGCTGGCCAGGAAGGCGGCAGGGACGCCTGTTGCTATGCGACGTCCAAAGGTCGGCCACGGCCAAATGGATGCCTGGCTGCTCTCGCTGGGCTGGTTCTGGGTGACGAACCCGTACCGCATGGTCAGGGAGGTCGACGGCCACCCGGTGCCACCGATCCCGGAGAACTTCCAAACCATCGCGGACAACGTCATGGACAGGGCGCGAGAAATAGACCCGCTTGTCGGCCCGACCCCAAAAATCGAAACAGCGCTGGTGAACTTCTACCCGCCGGGCAAGGGCATGGGGCAGCACGTGGACGCGGAGGAAGAGTCCGAAAACGCGGTGGTCAGCCTGTCGTTCGGCCAGGACACGATCTTCCGCATTGCAGGGCGCGATACGCTGCTGCTGTCCGGCGACGTGGTAGTCTTTGGCGGTCCAGCCAGGAGGGCGAAACACGGCGTGCTCGGCGCAAGAAGAGGCACGTCCGACCTGCTCGAAGGCCGGCTGAACATCACCATGCGGCAAATGGAGGCGACATGATTGCGCTACTCGGCGTGTGGCTGGCGGCGATCGCGAGCCCCGGCCCGGACCTCGTGCAGATCATCCGCGTGGGGTCAAAGGACCGTAGAGCCGGCGTGATGTGCGCGCTAGGCATCATGCTCGGCAACACCATCTGGATTGTGGCGTCCCTGGCGGGGTTAAGCGCGCTGATCCAGGCGTTTCCGCAGGTCCTGTCAGTGCTGCAGATCGTGGGCGGCGCCTACCTGCTGTGGATGGGCATCGGCGCCATCCGCGCCTCCGACCCGGAAATCCCCGCCACGCAACAGGTGCCAAGGCCGCTGCTCACGGGCCTGCTCACCAACCTGTCCAACCCGAAGGCGATCCTCTTCTTCGGCGCCATCTTCGCCCAGTTCGCGCACCTCGGGTGGGTCGCAGCACCGGTCATGGTCGTCACCGGCACCATCTGGTTCGTGGGCTTTGCGCTGGCAGTCCAAGCAATGTCGCAGCTGATCACCAAGTACAGCAAGCTTATCGACGTCATCACGGGCAGCATCTTCATCGCATTAGCCATCTGGATGCTGTGGGAGGGCCTACACTTCGGCTCATGAGCGAGCAGAAGGTAGCAGTAGTCACTGGCGGATCGGCAGGCATCGGGGAAGCGACCTGCAGGGCGCTGGCCAAGGACGGCTGGAAGGTCGTGGTGGCGGCGCGGCGCCTGGAGAAGTGCCAGCAAATCGCGGACGAAATCGGTGGGGTGGCGATGGAGTTGGACGTGGTCGACCGGGAGAGCGTCGAGAAGCTTGCAGCTCTTGAACGCGTGGACCTGCTGGTCAACAACGCCGGCGGCGCGAAGGAGCTGGACTTTCTGCGCGACGCGGACGACGCGGACTGGGAGTGGATGCTCCAGACCAACGTGATGGGCACGATGCGCGTCACCCGCGCGCTGTACCCGCAGCTCAAGGCGTCGAAAGGCCTGGTGGTCAACATTGGTTCGGTGGCTGGCACGGACGCGTACAAGGGCGGCTCCGGCTATAACGCCGCAAAGCACGGGCTCCGCGGCGTGACCAGGGCGTTTCGGCGCGAGGAGGCAGAGAACAACATCCGCGTGTGCGAGATCGACCCGGGCCGGGTGAAGACGGACTTCTCACTGAACAGATTCAAAGGCGACGAGGAGCGCGCGAGCAAGGTCTACGAGGGCAAACAGAACCTCACCGCGGACGACATCGCCGAAGCGGTGCGGTGGGTGGCAAGCCTGCCGGCGCACGTGAACATCGACACGATGAGCATCATGCCGGTGGACCAGGCGGAACGCTAGAGGTAGTCCACGACCTCGACGTTGAGGCGTTCGCGCAGGTCCGCCATCCATTTATGAACATCCAGGTAGTCGGCGGCCTCCACGAGCGGGATGACGTGGTGTTCGTACCTGATCGGCGGGCCGACGGTGTAGGTGGGCATGAACCGGGCGCCGCTAAACGTGAACTCGCCAATCCCGCCGACCTTGGTCGGCTCATCCCACTGGCCGTGCAGGAAGTTGCCGTGGGAGTACCAGACGGGCCCGGCAAACGGCTCCACCACGTGCGGGTGACCGCCGAGCACCAGGTCAGCGCCGGCGTCCAAAGCAGTCGCGGCAGTCTCCTCCTGGAACTCATTGGGCAGGGGCGCATATTCGTCGCCCATGTGCAGCATCACCACCGCGACGTCGACCTGTGAATCGAGGGCGGCGACTTGGGCGGCCAGGGTGTCGTCGATAAGCGATGCAAAATGCTCCTGCTCAACCGGCAGGCCGTTGGTGCCGTAAGTGAAGCCGAGGAAGCCGACGGTGATGCCGTTGGCCTCGATGATGCGGGGGACGGATTTGTCCTGCTCAGAGGCGTAACTGCCGGTATACAGCATGCCGCGCTCGCGCATGTTGTCTGTCGACGCCACCACGCCCCCGTCACCCCTGTCCATCGAGTGGTTCGTGGCGTTGTTGACGATGTCCACGCCTGCTCCGGCGAGTGCATCGATGATCTCGGGCGGGGCGTTGAATTGGGGATACCCGGACAGCCCGAACTCCTCGCCGGCGACCGGGACCTCCATGTTGGCGGTGGTGATGTCCGCGTCCTGCATGTATTCGCTGACCGGCTCGAACATGCGCGAGAAGTCGAAGCCGGTGTCCGTGCGCGCGGTGGTGTACACGTCGGAGTGGACCAGGATGTCGCCGATGGAGCGGATGGTCACGGTGGACTCTTCTTCAACGACCTCGACTTCCTGTACACAGCCAACAAGCAGGAGGGGCAGGGTAAACGCCCAGATTCTTCGCATGCCTTAGACTAACCGCTATGCATATCGACGTGCCCATTTCCGGCGACACGATCAAACTCGGACAATTTCTCAAACTGGCCAACCTCGCCGAATCCGGCGGCCACGCCAAGGAGGCCATCAGCTCCGGCGAGGTCACCGTCAACAACGCGGTGGTCACCTCGCGGGGGCACTCGCTTATCGACGGCGATACCGTCGGCCTTGGCGCAGATTCAGCCACGGTAGTAGTCGACGGCGACGACGGCGACTACTTCGACGAACGCACCGCCAACGACGACTTCGACCCCGAGAAGTGGAGGAACCTGTAATGCCCGCATTCGAAGGCAGGGAAGGCATGCCGTTCTGGCAGGACCTGGTCACCCAGAACCAGCTCAAGTCCACCCACTTCTACTCCCAGCTTCTGGGCTGGGAGATCGTGGACGGCACTGCCCGCAAGGAGGGCCTGCCGGTGGCCGGCATCGTGCCGGCGCAGATGGACATGTGGGTGACGTCGTTCATCGGCAGCCCGGAGAACGTGGAGAAGCTGGGCGGCAAGGTGCTCAGCTCGGACGAGACCGTGACCCTGTGCCAGGACCCGGCCGGCGGCCTGTTCGGGCTGAAGGATCCGGAGGAGCGCTTCCTCGCCGCAGGTGAGCCGGGTGTGCCGGTGTGGTACGAGTACTCCGCGCCGAGCATGGACGCCATCGACTTCTACGGAGAACTCTTCGACTGGGAGATCCGCGAGGAAGACGGCTACTTCATCGCGGTGGAGGACGGCGCGCCGTTTTTGGGCATGTACGTCGGCGAGCACGCCCAGTGGTTCAGCTACTTCGGCGTGCGCGACGTGGACGCGGCCTGCACACAGGTGGAAAACCTCGGCGGCGGGGTCGAGTTCGGGCCTGAAAATGGGACTGCCGGCGTGCACGACGCCAACGGCGCCCAGTTCTTCCTCTCCGAGGTTGACGACCCCACCTTCGACGAGGTCGACGAAGCCGACTCCGTGCTGGGCTAGAGGGCGTCGGCGGCGTCCTTGACCCGGCGGCGGATCTCCGCCGGCGTGGAGATGAACCCGTCGGCGTGGTACTCGGTGCCCTCGAGGTTTGAGCTGGCCCTGACCTGGATCAACCCGTCCACTGAGGGCTGAGTGGTGGGGAAGGTGACGATGTAGCGGTCTGCCTGCGGCAACGCTACGTCTCCAAGCGCCCACACCACTTCGGCGCCGACCAATTCAACTGCCTTCGCAGCATCTGCCACCGAGTCCACGTCCAAGATCGTGGTGCCGGACAGCTCCGCGGCGGCGGCGACGTCCGGGCGCCAGAGCATCTCCTTGGCGTTTGCGGGGCCGTCCCAAAGCGAGACTGCCCACCTGCCATTCGGCTCAGACGGGCGGAACACCACACCGAGGGCGTGAGGCTCTACCTGCACACCTTCAGCCCACTTTGTGGCAGGCAGGGCGTGGTCGACGGCGGTGCCGAGCATGAGCATCGCGGCGTGGGTGATGCGGTCCGGAAGCAGCGCCAGGTAGTTCGGCCCGTCCTCGTAGGTGGCGTGCATGTAGGACGCCAGCTGCTCCAGCTGCAGCTTCGGCGGCATGTCGCGTTTGATGCCGCCGACGTTGAAGTCCGGGTCGCCCTGTTCGTTGATGTGCTCTACCAAATCGTCACCCTGTCCTCGGGGTCGATCCACATCGTGGAGCCCTTTTCCACCTCGAACGCCTGGTAGAACTCGGCGATGTTCGCGGCGATGACGTTGCAGCGGAACTCGTTCGGCGCGTGCGGGTCGATGGCCAAAAGCTGTGCCGCCATCTCCGGGCGCGCCTTGGAACGCCACACCCGCGCCCACGCCAGAAACAGGCGTTGGAAGCCGGTGTACTCGCCCTCAAGGTCGCCGAACTTCTGGGGTTCTTGGTCGTCGATGCCGTGGTCATCCAGGTACTTCTTGTACGCCACCACGGCGATGCCCAGGCCGCCGAGGTCGCCGATGTTCTCGCCCAGGGTGAACTCGCCGTTGACGCCCTTCGTCTTCGTGCCCTCCAGCACCGACGGCACCAGGCCGTTGAACTGGCCGACCAGCTTGGCGGTCAGGGCCTCAAAGTTGGCGCGGTCCTCGTCGGTCCACCAGGAGTTGAGGTTGCCCAGCCCGTCGTAACGCGAGCCCTGGTCGTCGAAGCCGTGGCCGATCTCGTGGCCGATCACCGCGCCGATCGCGCCGAAGTTCTCCGCGGCGTCAGCGTCCGGGTCGAAGAACGGCGGCTGCAGGATCGCGGCGGGGAAGGTGATGTCGTTGACCACCGGGTTGTAAAACGCGTTCACCGTCTGCGGGGAAGACACCCATTCCTGCCGGTCGGAGGCCTTGCCAATCTTGGACAGCTGGTAGTCGTGCTCGAACGCGGCGCCGCGGCGGACATTCTCCACCAGGTCCTCGCCGAACTCTAGGCCGTCGTAGCTGCGCCACTTCTCCGGGTAGCCGATCTTGGCGTTGAACTGCGCGAGCTTCTCCAGCGCGCGCTCCTTCGTCGGCTCGCTCATCCACTCCAGCTGCTGGATGCGGGAGCGGTAAGCGGCAATCAGGTACTCCACCAGCTCCAGCATCTTCTCCTTGGATGAGGGCGGGAAATGCTTCTCGACGTAGCTCCGCCCAATATCCTCGCCAACCAGGCTCTCCGCGAGCCCCACCCCACGCTTCCAGCGGTCGCGCTGCTCGGTGGCGCCGGAGAGATGCTTTCCATAAAACTCGAAGTTGGCCTTGCCGATCTCCTCCGAGAGCACGCCGGCGCGGGAGCGCAGGATGTTCCACGCGGCCCACAGCTGCCAGTCCGCGAGTGTTTCTCGGCGCAGCATGCCGTCCAGGTCTTCAGTGAACGACGGCATCATGTTGACGACTTTGCCGGTAAGACCGGAGGCGTCGAGAAGCGCGCGCACCAAAGGCGGCATCTCTGCAAGGTCGGTGGGGTTGTAGGTGGCCACCGCGTCGCGCGCCTTGACCACGTCCCAGTGGCTGGCGGCCAGCTGGGTTTCCAGGTTGACGATGCGCTCGGCGGCGATCTCAGGTGTCAGGCCCTGCAGGTACTTCGGCTCGAGGAAGCCGAGCATCTTCGCCACGTGCGTCTTGTAGGCGGCGAGGGTCTCCGCGTGGTCCTCGTCGCGGTAGTAGGCCTCGTCCGGAAGGCCCAGGCCGGATTGGAAGATGTAGGCGACGGAGTTCTCGCCCTGCGAGTCCTTCTCCACCCAGTAGCTCACCGGCCCGCCGACGCCGACGCGCTCCAGCTCGCCCAGGCCGCGCACGAACTCGTCGACGTCCGCGACCTCGATCTTGGCCAGGTCCGGGTCGAGGGAGCTGATGTCGCCGGGGTTGTCCATGAAGGACCTAAACAGGGCGCCGCCCAAACCGGCGCCGTCTTCCAAGATCGCCCGGACATCTTCTTCGGATTTGTCGCGCAGCATGTAGAACGCGCCGTCGATACCGCGGTCAGCGGGGATGTCGTGGGTCTTCGCCCACGTGCCGTTTACAAGCTCAAAGAGGTCATTCATGCCCCAACTCTACCGCCGGAACGGGAATTTGGATGGGGGCTTGGGACTGCTCGATGATCCAGTTGGAGGCCTCGCGCTGCTGCGCCAGGGTGTAGCCGCCGTGGGAGCCGATGTCGGAGAAAATGCCCAGCGACTTCAAACCCATCGCGCGGAACAGCACGTTGAACTCGGCGAGCGGCACGCGGCCGGCCGCCAGGTTGGTGCGCATGGCGGGGGCGACCAGGCCGCGGTGGGATTCCTGCATGGAGCACACCAGGTCGTCGACGCGGCAGATCTCCAGCACGCGCGGGCCGAGCACGCCGTAGCCGCCCGGCAGCGAGCCCAGCGAGCCGCGCGAGTGCGGGGACGTGCCGGCGGAGAGCACCGCGCCGTTGCCGCCCTGGTGCGGGTTGGCAAACAGCGCCACGCCGGAGACGCGCTCCGGCTCGATCGGGCCGCGGCCGTTGGCGATGTCGCTGGTGATGGTGGCAGCGATGTCCGCGCCGAGGGAGTAGCCGGTGAAGCTGAACTTCGCGTCCGGGCAGGCGCGCGCAAGCTTATTGACGGTGGCGCGTGCTCGCTTGAGCCCGCCCGCCTTGGACTTCTCGTACTCCGAGGTGGCAAACGGGGTGGACCGGTAGGACACCCACAGCGGGTGGATCTCCCCGCCGGTGCCCAGGCGGGTGAGCACGCCGGTCATGAACACGTTGCCGCCGTGCGGCACGTAGTCCGGGATGCCCTCTGCCGTGTTGGCGCCGCCCGGCACCGCGACCAGGTAATGCGCGGCGCAGCTCTGCTGTGCCTGGGCCTGGGCGGGGGTGGCTACCAGGGACAACAGCAGGGCAGCGGCGGCGGCGATTTTCGGCAGTTTCATAGCGAGGGGATTGTACCTTCTATTCCTCCGGGTCGCGCACCTTCATCGGGCCGGGGGTGTACAGGCCCCACCTGGTGGTTTCGGCCAGGTCCACCTGCGCCAGCGCCGGCGCCTCGCCGGCGGAGTTGGTGCGGCGGTGGTACTTGGCCACGGAGCCCCAGTCGCGCTGCCAGTCGCCCTTGAGGTAGCCCGGCACCTCGTAGGAGGTGTTCACGGCCTCCACCGGGGCGAGCGAGCCGCCGCCGAGGAAGTCCATGAAGCCGGACAGCTTCGCCTTGCCCGGGGCGTCCGGCATGATGCGGTACTCCGGGATCTCGTCCACGCCCGCGTGGTGGTAGAAGGGGCGCTGGCAGGGGTACTGGAACGCCACGGTCCAGTCCAACAACCCCGGGGTTTCGGAGTCGAACATGGTGTTCAGCTCCACCAGCTTCGGGTTGCGCAGCGGGGTCACCGCCACCCAGTCCTTCTCCGCCAGGGAGGTGTCCTTGGCCACCAGGCGCACAACGTCTGCGTCTTCGGGCAGGTCAGCGATGGGGTAGCGCAGGTTGCGCCACTGCGGGGTCGGGCCCTGGTCCAGCATCTCCACCGCGCCGAGCTTCTGCACGCCGCCAGAAGTCTTGCGGCCGTACTGCAGCTCCAGCTCGCTGCCCTCCTGCTCGATGCCGTTGATGTCGTGGTGCTTGATGCGGCCGGCCACGGACGCCACCAGCAGCGGACGCTCCTCGGAAACCTCAGGCAGGTCGAACCAGGAGGTTTCCAGCTCGGCGGACTGCGTCGGCTCGTCCTCGAAGGTGCCCAGCACCGGCACACGGGTGTAGTCCAGGCCGAACGGCAGGCGCACCGTCGAGCCGTTCACGCCGCGCATGGAGCGCGGGCGGTTGCCCTGCGTGTTCACGCGGGAGGTGGACTGCGCCTCGTCGGAGCCCGGGTCCACGTCGGCGGTGTCGTCGGACTGCACCTGCTGGTTGCTCGAGTCCGACGTGTCGGCGTTTTCGCTGGCGATGAAGGCGGGCACTCCGTCGGGGTGGAAGCCGTAGTTGTCGCCCGAATCTAGGGAGCGGCCGAGCGGGACGCCGTCGATAGGCGAAAGGAATGCGTCGTTGGTGTCCTCCTCCAGCAGCACGTCCGCGCCCTGGGCGCAGCGCTCGCCCGCGAAGGTGCGCACGTTGCCCATGCCCACGGAGTAGTCCGGCGCCTGGGAGATGAAGGACTTCACAAACGTCAGGCAGGACAGCGCCACAATCAGCGCTGCCGCCACGGCGATCGGGGCGGACATGACGCCGGCCCAGCGGGAGGCGTCGACAGGCTTCGGCGGGCGCATGGACTGCACCACGCCCACCACAAACACCACGAGTGCGATGGCCAGGACGACGGTGTTGAACTCCACGGCCTTCAGCTGCGGGGTGCGGTCCCACCACGGCACCGCGTAGGAGGACACGTACCACCAGCCGTTCCAGCCCGCCAGCGTCAGGGCCAGCAGGAACAGCACCGCGGCCGTGGCAAACGAGCGGTTGCGCTTGGACTGCAGCGCGATCCGCGAGAGCACCACCGAGCCGTACGCCGCGATCGCCGCGCCGAGGCCCGCGTAGATGCCGAAGTGGTGCGTCCACTTCGTCGGCGTGAACATGAGGAAGAAGGTGGACAAGCCGATGATCAGCATCATGCGCTGCGCGGTCTTGGTCCTTTCACCGCCGCGGGCGAACCACCACAGGGTCAGGCCGATGCACATCAGCAGCACGAACATGGGGAAGCGGCGCGCCAGCGAGCCGTCCACCGTCTGCTCGAACAGCACGGAGTAGCGGCTCCACTCCTCGAACCAGTGCATCGCGGGGCCCACCTCGGAGCGCACCGCGGTCGCCTCCAGCACAGTCGCCAGCGTCTGGTCCTTGAACACCGGCACCATCACAGCCATGCCGGCGCCCATGAACGGCGCGATCGAAGCGAGCTTTGCCTCTCGACGCCCAATGGTCCCCAACACCCAGGGCAAAGAAATCAGGAACACGCCGACTGCCGCCAAACCGGTCGGGCCGCACGCCAGGGTCAGCGCCGCCACGACGGTGCCCCACGCGGCGGGGACCAGGCGGTCGGTTTCCATGGCGCGCTCGAACAGCGCCCACGTGGCCATCAGGCCGAACGCGATGATCGGCTCCGGGCGGGTGCCGTTGTTGTACGGCAGCCAGAACGCCAGGAACACCAGCGCGGCGGTCCAGTGGGCGACCCGCCTGTTAGCGATGGCGGGGCCGAGCTTCGGCAGGATCTCGCGGGAGAGCAGCCACCACGTGCCCAGGCCCGCGAGCAGCGCCGGCAGGCGCATCCACATCGACGCCGTGCTCACCTGCGACAGCAACGCCAGCAGGTCGTAGAACGGGGAGCCGAACGGGGCCTCCGGCACGCCGTACCAGCGGTAGTAGTTGGCCATGTAGTCCGTGTTGGCGGCCACGCGGGCCATGGTGAGCAGGTAGCCGTCGTCGGAGGTGTTCGCGCCGAAGACGTGCCAGAAGCCGAGGACGGCGGCCACCAGGCCGTCGAGAGGCTTGAGCCCCTGGCGGCGCAGACGCGGGGCGGGGCGGTCCATCTTCCGCAGCGCGGCCAGGGAGATCAGGGCGCTGATCAGGCCGAGCACCATCGCCAGCGTCTTGATCAGTGTCGGCTGGGAGGTGAAGCGGGAGTTGATGTCCACGTGGGCGGACAGGCCTGCGTCGATAAGCTGCTGCTCATCCTCGAGCTCGGTGTAGATGCCGGTGAGCTGTGGGCGGTAATCCTCATCGTCGGAGTATTCGGTTCCCGGGACCTCCACGGTGGTGGAGTCGTGCGAGAGGTGGGCCTCGAGCTTCGCGTCGTCGGGCAGCTTGTTCACCTGCGCCGGGGTGAGCTGCAGCAGCACCTCATTGAGGGAGCTGACCACCAGGCCGCCGTCGGGCGAGGTGACAAAGAAGCCGCGGTCGCTGGCCTTCGGGGAGCCCTCGGGCAGGGTGCCCAGCAGCAGCGACTGGCCGTCGCGGAGCTCGTCGATAGCCGAAAGCGGCACGGTGACATCGAGCTGCTGCGGCGCCAGCGAAATCAGCGGCGCGTTGACGGACGCCACCGAGCCATTCTGCGGCCACGACACGGAAGATTCCGTCTGCTTGACCGGCAGAAACGGCACGAGCAACAGCAGGACAAATGCGATCAAACCCGCGACAGTCGCGGTGGTCTGGACTCTTTTCACAGCGGACACCTTACTTCCTCACCGCCACAGCAAACGGGCCGAACTGCTCGACGTCCCAGTCCTGCTCAAATGCGTCCGGGTTGAAGAACAGGCCCTCGTAGCGCACGTTCGGCTGGCTCGGGTAGATGTCGTGCGCGATGTGCGTCTTCAGCCCGTCTTTGCCGTTGTCGCGGAACACGAACGCCACCGGCGGCTCCCACTGCGAGTTGTCCACCGCCTCGGTGAACTTCTCCGGGTCGTCGTAGGAGATCTCCGCCCACTGCTTCAGCTCGTCGTTGCGGTGCTCGAACTCACCCAGCGGGTTGGCGTAGTGGCTGGTGTAAGCGTTAAACGCGTAGAAGGGGTGGAAGGCCATGAAGTTGATCTCGTCGGTGTAGATCACCGCGTCGTTCTTCATGTGGCCGTGCTCCTCGATGAAGTCGGCCATCTCCTGGTAGTAGCGGCCCGCGTCCGGCGGGAAGCGGTCCGCGCGCTCGCCGTTGCCGTCGGTGTCGGCGTAGGCCTGGTCGATGTAGTCCTCGTTTTCCACCGGGATGTTCTGCACCATCTGCAGCGCGCCCACTGCCAGGACCGCGGCGACGGCGGTGGTGTACTTGTTCAGCCCGAACTCAGAAATGGCAATCACGCCGAGGGTGGCAAACAGCGCCACAATCAGCACCTCCAGGCGGAAGCCCAGCAGGGAGGTGCCCAGCAGAGTGACCGCCATCGAGGCCAGCGCCCACAGGTAGCACACGCCTATCGACGCCCCAAGGGCCGCCAACTCCGGCTCCTTAAACCTGTAGATCAGGTAGATCAACCCGATCATGGACAAAAGCCCGACCAGCGAGAACGACAAAAACGGCAGCGGGAAGTACGTGCCCTCGATGGGCAGGAAGTGGTTCGCGGTGGACTCCAGCTGCTCGTCGCCGGTGAGCACGCGCCAGACGTACGGACCCCAGGAGATCGCGGCGATAGCCAGCGAGCCCAGGCCCGTGACCAGCAGGTGCACCAGCGGCTTGACCGAGTGCTTGGTAAAGGCGTGGATGATGGCCAGCACCACCATGGTCAGCGCCGCAATCGCGGTGAACAGCGTGTAGAAGCTGGCGGAAATGCCCAGGTAGACGGCCAGCGCAATGGTGGACGCCCACGAGCCATTGACCGCCCGGTACGACAACACGGCCGCCGCCGGCACGAACATGGCCACCACCGCCGCGTACGGCTCCTCCGGCACCTCCGTGAGCACGACTGCCGTGGTCACGGTGGCGATGGCGAGGGCGGTGGGCAGCGAGCCGGTGAGCCTGCGCCACACCGGCGTGAGCATCGCCGCGGCTGCCGCCAGCGTCGCGATCGCGAACGGCTGGTACACCTCCCAGCCTTCCATGCCCAGCACGTTGGCGGTGCGCCCGCCCAGCCAGAACCAGCCCATGGGGTAGAAGGTGGGCAGGTCCTTGTAGGCCATGTCCGCGTGACTCAAGTTTTCCGTCATGCGCGACAGGAACTGGGTGCGGAAGCCCTGGTCCACCTGGATGCCGTCCAGGTACAGCCGGGTCGCGCCCAGCGGGATGCCGATGGAGGACACCACCAGCCCCGCCGGCACCAGCGACATCACGGCGGAGGAGATCCAGGGTTTCTTGCCCTTGGTCCACAGCACGGCCAAAACGACGCCAATGCCGATGCACACGAAGGAGGCGGCGGTGGCCAACGACCTGGTCACCATCGACGTATTAAACGCCGGCAGCGAGATCTGGTGCAGCACGAACCAGGCAGCAAGCGCGAGCACGCCGCCAGTGAGCCCGGCCGCGACAGCCCGGGCGGCGGTTTGCCCGACCGACAGCTCGTCAGGGTGGTAAGCGGTAGTCATGCGTAACAGTTTCGCATACGCTACCCAACTCCACGTTCTGCCAGGTACATCAGGATTGCCCGTACTCGACGGTTGTCCTCGTCCGGGGTGAGACCCAGCTTGGAGAAGATACTGGAAACGTGCTTCGCCACCGCTGCGCCAGAAAGGTAGAGCTTCTCGGCGATCTGCGCGTTGGACAGGCCCTCCGCCATGTGTTCGAGTACCTCCATCTCGCGCGGGGTGAGCGTGGTCAGCCAACGCGAGCTCGCGGCCATGAGTGCGCTGGCGACGTCCGGGTCGATAACCACACCGCCGGACGCCACGGTTTCGCACGCCTGGATGAAGTCTTTCACTTCGGCGACGCGGTCCTTGAGCAGGTAGCCGGTGCCGCCGTCGCCGCCGGAGAACAACTCCCGCGCGTAGGCGGGCGCGACGTACTGCGAGAGCACCAGCACGTTGACCGGACCCTGCTTGCGTAGCGCCAGCGCGGCTTGGAGGCCGTCGTCACGCATGTTCGGCGGCATCCGCACGTCCGTGATCACCAGGTCGGGCGCATGCGTATCGACGACCCCCTGCACCTGATCCGCGCTGCCCACCTGCGCCACAACCTCGTGGCCGCGCCGGGTGAGCAGGCCGGCAACACCTTCCCGCAGCAGTGCGGAGTCGTCCGCGATGGCAATCCTCATGGCACAATCCCACTTTCTCCCCGGAACAACAGCAAAGGAATACGCGCGGCGACGGTGGTCGGCCCACCGTCAGGCGAGTGCAGTTCCAGCTCGCCGCCGAACGCCGCGATGCGCTCCTGCATCCCGTCGAGCCCGCCGCCGGGGGTGATGCGAGCGTTGCCGCCGCCCTGGTCGGTGACCGAGATGTTCAGGGTGTGGTCGCAGGTCACCAGCACGCTGACCGGTTGCTGTGGTGCATGCTTCGCGGCGTTGGTGAGTGCTTCGGCGGTGAAGAAGTAGGCGGCGGCGGTGACGGAGTCGTCGATACGCGGCAGCGCGTGCGGCGCGCGGACCGTGACGTGCGGGCCGTACTGCGCGGCGGCCGTCTCGATCGCGGCGATGAGTCCGTGGTCCGATAGCTCGCGAGGGTGGATGCCGCGCACGGTTCTCCTGAGTGCGTCGAGGCCGTTGTGGAGGTCGCGCGCGGCGTCGTCGAGAAGCGGCGAATCGACGTCGAGCCTGGCCTCGCCCAGTTTCATCGCCGCGGCCACGAAATGCTGCTGCGCGCCGTCGTGCAGGTCGCGCTCGATGCGCAGGCGCTCCACCTCGTACGCCTCCGCAATCTTGCGCCGCGATGCGGTGAGCTGGTGAATTTTTGCCGCTGCCCGCTGCTCGTGGTTTATTCTTCGCCGCATGTCCGAAAGCGTAGCGGGGTAGAGCTAGCACTACCCATATTCGGGAGTCAGGACCATAGTGCTTAGCCGCGACCACCTGTGAAATAGAAACCATGCTTGAACTCAGAGACATCACAAAGTCATTCCCCCAGCAGCGGGTCCTCGAAGGCATCAGCCTGACGGTGAGCGACGGCGAATCCGTGGCCATCATGGGACCCTCGGGTTCCGGCAAATCGACGCTGCTGCACTGCATGTCCGGCGTGCTTGTGCCCGACCAGGGCGAGGTGCTTTTCGACGGCCGCGATGTGGCCGCAATGAGCGACGCTGAACGCTCGCGCCTGCGCCTGGAGCACTTCGGCTTCATCTTCCAAGACGGCCAGTTGCTGCCGGAGCTGACCGCCACCGAAAACGTCGCCCTGCCGCAGATCATGCGCGGAGTGCCGCGGCCGCAAGCACACGACGAAGCCATTGACATGCTCACACGCCTGGGCTTGGGTGCCTATGTGGACCGGTACCCGGGGCAGCTCTCCGGCGGGCAGGGACAGCGCGTAGCCATCGCGCGTGCCTTGGCCGGGCCGCCGTCTGTGGTCTTCGCTGACGAGCCGACGGCGGCGTTGGACCAGGCCACCGGCCACGAAGTTATGCAGCAAATCGTGGCCGTGTGCCAGAAATTCGGAGTGGCACTCGTGGTGGTCACGCACGACCCGAAGATCGCCGACTGGTGCAGCCGCCGCGTTGAAATCCGCGACGGCCTGATCCACTCGGAGGTGGCGCTATGAGTTCGGTGACGTTGATGCGGTCGGCGGTGTCGCAGACAAGCGAAGGGCGCTCGCAGCGGCAGATCGGCGAGCGCTGGGTTCGTGCGCTGTCGCTGGTTGCGGTGACGGTGGCGACCTGGATGCTGTGCACCCTCATGGGCGGCACCTGGATGTTCGTGGCGCGCAACATGCACCCGCACGAGGCGCTCGTGGCGATGGAGCAGAACCTTGGCCAACCAATCTCGTTGCCCTATGTATTTCTCGCGTTGTTCGCCAGTGTGCTGCTCGTGCCGAGCCTGTTGGGTCTGCTCACCCAGGCCGCCAGGGCGAATCTCGGCGGGCGCGAGGAACACCTAGCGGTGCTTCGTCTCATCGGCGCGACGGCCGGCGAGGTGCGCGGGATGATGATCCTGGAATCGCTACGCCAGGCGTTTGTCGGGTTGGTGTTGGGGTCGGTGCTGTACGTGGTCGCGTGCCCGGCATGGTCGTTGCTGACGTTCCAGGAAAAGCGGGTCGGCGCCTGGGAGATGTTCACCTGGTGGGCCATCCCCGCCGCGTGGATCGTGGTGTTGATCCTGGCCGCGTGCTCCGTGTGGCTCGCGTTGCGACGAGTCGCGGTTACCCCACTCGGCGTGACCAAGAAAATCCCGCCGAAGGGCCAAAGCGTGATCACGCTGGTGTTGTCAGTGGCTGGCGCGGTGGTGCTGTACCGCTACCTGAGTTCGCTGACCATCGCACCGGAGGCAGACGCGTTGGAATTCGTGGTGGTGCTGGTCGTAGCCGGCGGCATTCTCACCGTCAACGCACTGATCGCGGTCGGTGTGATCCAGCTGCTCGCGCGGCTGAGTTACCGGGTGCCCGGGGCTGCCAACTACGTGGCCACGCGCCGGGTGGGCCGCGGCGCTAAAACCACTTGGAAACGCGTGACTGCGCTCTACTTCGTGGCGTTTATCGGCGGCATTGGCGGCTGGTTCTCAGCGGTACCTGAAATTGACGAAGCCCCTGCCCTGAAGATGATCGCGGGTGATATCCCCTCCGGTGTGGCTATCACCGTGGTCTTCGCGACGGTGCTGATGGTGTCGTCCACGCTGCTCACCCAAGCGCTGAGCGTGGTGGAGCAGAAGCAGCTGACCAAGTCGTTCTACTTCATCGGCGCGCCCGCAGCCTTCCACACCAAGGTGGCCGTGCGCGAGGTTGGGGTGCCCATGCTGGTGGTGGCGCTGCTCGGGTTCGGCATGGGCAGCCTGATGGGCACCATCATGGTCGTGGTCCACGTCGATGTGCTGGACAAACTGGCGCTGTTCGGCGCGCTCGTTGTGGTGGCGCTGGTCGGTTGCGTCCTGGCGGTGCTGGGGACCGGCCGGTTGCGCGAGAAGGTGCTGCTCGGGATGGGCCGGGCGAACGACTAAGTGGTCCTGACACTTTCAGGCAGAAAAAGTCAGCGTCCTGGGGATATAGGGTCCGTCTGACAAATTCAGCCGCGATCCGTCAGCGAGGACGGATCGCGGCTGAATTATGCGGGCAGTACTAGAAGTTCAGCTTGCTCATGATCGGCGCCGGGATGGCCTTCAGCACCAGCGAGATGGGGCCGAAGAGCTTGTGCACGAACACGGAGGACTTGCCGGCCAGAGCGGCTTCGACGGCGGCCTCGGCGACGTCTTCCTTGTTCACGGTGAGCGGGGCTTCATCCAAGCCGTCGGTCATCTTGGTGCGCACCTGGCCGGGGCGGACCACGGTGACGGTCACGCCGTCGTCTTTGAGGGCCTCGCCGAGCTGCAGGTAGAACCCGTCGATGCCGGCCTTGGAGGCGCCGTAGACGAAGTTGGAGCGGCGCACGCGCTGGCCCGCCACGGAGGACAGGGCGATGATCGTGCCGTGGCCCTGGCGCTTCATGTGCTGGCCCAGCAGGACGCCGACGGACATCGGGGCGGTGAAGTTGGTCTGCGCGGACGCGACTGCCGCCGCCTGGTCCTGCCAGAGTTGCTCCTGGTCGCCGAGGGTGCCGAAGGCGACCACGGCGACATCGACGTCGCCGTCTTCAAACGCGGCGTCGATGACGGCCGGGTGGGAGGCGAAATCGAGCGCGTCGAAGTCCACGAGGCGCACGTGGCCCGCGCCGGCGCGCTGGACTTCGGCGATAGCCCCGTCGATACGCGGGGAGTCCTTGCGCGCACACAGGGTGACGGTGGGGTTGCCGCCGCGGGAGGCGAGCTCGGCGACGATGGCCAGGCCGATCTCGCTGGTGCCGCCGAGGAGCAGGATGTGCTGGGCTTGGCCTACTGCATTCAACATGGTCGGTTCTCCTTAGTTCAGCTCGAGTCGGCGGGACATGTCGGACGCGAACACGCCGGTCGGGTCGATTTCGCGGCGGGTCTTCAGCCAGCCGGGCAGTTCCGGGTACATCTTGTGGAACTTCTCGGCGGAGGTGCGGGACTCCTTAGCCAGGTAGAGGCGGCCGCCGAACTGCATGACCTGGTCGTCCAGGCGGTCCAGGAATTCGTTGAGACCCGGGCGGATTGGAAAGTCCACGCACACGTTCCAGCCCTTCATCGGGTAGGACAGCGGCGCCTGGTTGCCCTCGCCGAACAGCTTGAACACGTTCAGGGCGGTGTAGTGGCCGGACGCCTGGATGTCGTAGATGATGTCCTTGAACGGCTCCACGGCGTCGGTGGGCACGACGAACTGGTACTGCAGGAATCCCTTCGATCCGTAGCCGCGGTTCCACTCGCCGATCAGATCCAGCGGCTGGTAGAACTGCGTGAGGTTCAGCACCTGGTTACGGGCGGGCTTGCCCATCAGGTAGTACGCCTCGCCGATGGCCATCAGCGACAGCTTGTTCATGGTCCAGGACGGGAAGATGTCCGGCACCGTCATCAGCTGCGGGGCCTTGAACTTCAGCGGGTCCTTCGCCAGCTTCGGGGCGAACTCCTTGAGCTGGTCCAGGGTGGCCAAGGAGCCACGGGAGATGGTGGAGCGGCCGGTCTTCGGCGGCGCGGAGATGGCGTCGAACCAGGCCGAGGAGTAGGTGTAGTTCACCTCGGAGCCGTCGGAGTGGGCCGCGATCGTTTCATCCAGGGTGTCGGTGCGGTCGGTGTCCGCGATGAAGTAGGCGGTTTCGGTGAACGTCATCTGGATGCGGGCGCGCAGGATGATGCCGGTCAGGCCCATGCCGCCGACGGTGGCCCAGAACAGCTCGGCTGTCTCGCCCGTCGGCTCGAGGTGCAGCACGCGCCCGTCCGCGACTAACAGCTCCATGGAGAGCACGTGGTTGCCGAAAGAGCCTGCGGAGTGGTGGTTCTTGCCGTGGATGTCCGGGCCGATGGCGCCGCCGATGGTGACCTGGCGGGTGCCGGGCAGCACCGGGACCCACAGGCCGTAGGGCAGCGCGGCCTTCATCAGCTGGTCCAGGGTCACGCCGCCGTCCACGTCGACGATGCCGGAGTCCGGGTCGATGGAGTGGATGCGGTTCAGCGGCGTCATGTCCACGACGAGGCCGCCGCCGTTTTGGGCGGGGTCGCCGTAGGAGCGGCCCATGCCGCGGGCGATGACACCGCGGCGCTTATGCTCCGGAAGCTCGGAGTTTTCGTCGGCCACCTGCTTGACCGCCTGGGCGATCGTGTCAACGTCGGCGGTGGACAACACCTGTGCGGTAGAGGGGGCGGTACGGCCCCAGCCGTAGAGGGATTGGGTTGTCAGTTCCATGCCCACAACACTACCGCCGGACTACAGATCCATGATGCTACGAATCTCCGCGGGGAGCTCTTCTTGGCTGGAAATCACAGGTTTGCCGGCGGCCTTGTGCTCGCGCAGGATCTCGTAGATGCGGGTGCGTCCCTTGGAGTCCACGAAGGGCAGTTCTTCCGCCATGAGGCGGACCATGAAGTCGGACAACGGAGCGTCGATACGCTGTGCTGCCTCGTGGATCGCGTGCGGGTCGTCGCCTTTGTAATGCTTCCTCATGGAAAGAAAGCCTATATTGGGCGCCATGTCCAGCACCCTCTACCGCTCAGACCACCTCGCGCCGGTGATCCGCCTCACCGAGCGCCGGGCTGGTGCGACGCTGCTTGTGCGCGTTGGGCTGGTCTCCGATGACGTTGTGTACCGGTGGGTGGGCATCGACGAGGACGCGACCATCGCGGATTGCTGCGAGATCGTGGGGGAGGTCTTCGGCGTCGAGGGTGTGGGTGCGGATGCGCCACAGGGGCGTTTGCTTTGCGACGTCCTAAAGTCCCCCGGTGATTCCACCCACTTTTCCCACGGCTTGTGGTCCTTTGAAATGCAGTTGGCCAACGTGTACCCGCGCGACGAGTCCACGCCGCCGTCCGTGTGCGTGGCAGGCTCGGGGGCGTTCGGCGCGGCGCCCTTCGACATCCGTACAGTCAACGCCCGGTTGATGGGAGAGGTCGAGGTGCCGGGGCTGCGCGCCGAGGTGCGCGAGTTCATGGCGCGTGCCCGCGGGCACGACTTCGCCCCGTTGATGCATGCGCTGGATGTGGGGACGGGGAAGCGGATTGCGGCGCTGCCGGTGGAAGGCGACGCCTTAGCCCGCGACGCCTTCTGGTCCCTGGTGTTCGCACTGACCTGCTGCGCGGGCGGGGAGACCGCGCACATCGCCGAGAGCATCTTCGCCTCGCTGGGGCATGAGGATCTGGGTATCGGGGAGATCCGGGCGCTGTGCGCCGAATCGCTCGCTTCGCTGGATGAAATTGGCGGCGAAAGGACCCCAGCGGAGATGCTGGATATCTACCGCCAGCTCATGCGCGGGTAGGGTATTCGCCCGTGGCTTCAAGTTCTACCCTGAAACAGCAGCTCGTGCCCTTCCTCTTGGTCGGCGTCGGCTGCGCCGTCCTCGACTTCGGCATCACCTACACCCTGGACGTGCCGTTGGGGTGGCAGCGCGACTTTGCCAAGGCCGTGGGCTGGGTCTTCGGCACCCTCGCCGCGTACGTGCTCAACTCCAAGTTCTCCTTCCAATCCAAGATCAACGCGAAGAAGGCCAGCGCGGTGTTCGTGCTCTACGCGGTGACCTTTGCGGTGCAGATGGTGCTGTGGCGTGTGACGGACTCGCCGCTGACGTCGCTGGGCCTGGTCAACCCGTGGAAGAACGTCGTGTCCTTTGTCATCGCCCAGGGCGTGGCCACCGTGGTCAACTTTGAGCTGCAGCGGCACTTGATCTTCCGCGAAGCCAAGAAAACTATGGCCGCCTAAAGTCCTCTTTGGCGCCGCGGCGCAGCAGCTTCAGCCACTGGTAGAAGCCCTTCGGGTCCTTCTTCTCCAGCAGGAAGAACCAGCCGAAGCGGACCACCTCCTGCAGCTGCATCTTCTTCATGCCGCGCTGGTTAATGATGTAGCCGCGGTTGCGGTACGTGAAATACCGCTTGGTGGGGTTGTCGGGGAACTGCGCGTGCGCGCGGCCGCCCATGATCGGGTGGAACTCGCCCGAGCCGTCCGGGTGCAGATAGAACGTGGTCAGCGCCGTGCCGTAGGGGAGGCCGGATTGTGCCAGGCGACGGTGGTACTCCACCTCATCGCCCCGGATAAACAGACGGTAATCCGGCACGCCGATGCGCTCCATCGCCTTTGCCGAGATCAGCGCGCCGTTGAACAGGCTCGCGTACTGGGGCAGGAAGTCGCCCTTTAATTGGTCCACGCGGCGGTGCCAGGTGGTGCCTTGGCGTAGCGGGAACGCCAGCTTTTCCGGGTCGTCGATGTTGGCCACCACCGGGGAAACCTCCGCCAGCTGGTGCTTTTGGGCGACCCGGTACAGCTCTTCGAGGACGTGCTCGTCTTTCGGCCGCCCGTCGTCGTCCGCGCACCAGATCGCGTCCGCGCCGAGGGCCAGGGCGTGCAGGAATCCGTAGGCGAACCCGCCCGCGCCGCCCAGGTTGGTGTGGGAGGGCAGGTAGACGGCGCGGTCGGCCGCGAGGTCGTCGAGAACCTCCCGCACCTCTGGTTGCGCCCCGTTGTCCACCACAATCACCCAATCCACCGGATGCGTCTGGTTGACCACCTGCTCCAACGAGTGTTTCAGCAGGTCAACGCGGCGGTGGGTGACAATCACGGCGGCGGTCGTGCCGTTCGGATTCAACGCAGTCATGCCTTTTATTGTGCCCGAGGGATCCAAACGCGCATTCTTCACGTCTAAGTAGGCATGGCGAATCTTTACAACGGGATGAATGTCGGTCCAGAGAACAGTCTGCTCCCCGCCGGCAACCTGCCCCAGGGGATGCAAACGATGCAGGTGAGCGCGCGATTCCACATGCTCGCGCGGGAGCAGAGACCCTACGAGTTAGCCAGGGCGGACTCGCGAAACCACCCGCGGGGAGTGATCTACCAAGTCCCCGCCGCGTACCGCGCCGTCGCCTTCGGCATAGAGAACCCTTCAACCGTGGTCCTCGCCCATGGCGCGCTCGCCCTGTATGGGCTCAGGTACCGGGTGGAGGGCAAGGACACTGTGCTCATGGACCCATCCGCGGAACGCAACTCACACGGCAACATCTACAAGCCGTCGATCGTGCGCCGGGGGTGCAAGCCCGAGCACGTTTGGCAGGTTAGCCATTGTGGCTACGCGCTGAAGGTGGCCAGCCCGGCGGCGGCGACGGCGCAGGTGTTGAGGGAGATCCGGAGGTCGTCGCAAGGCAATGACCGCACCTTCGCAGGCCACAGCCTGGACCTGGTGGAAGCGATCACGCTCGTCGACTGCGTGCGGCACCACCTGGACCTCGACCCAGCGGACATCATGCAAGCGAGCTCAGGGACCGTGTGCCAGCGGTGGCTCACTCGAGCGCTGGCGAAGTCGAGCAAGCTAGCGGACTCGCCGAAAGAGACCGAGATGCGCCTGCTGACCCAGATGGTGTGCGACAAGTTTGGATTGCGGCTGGAGGAACAGGTCGTTGTCCGGGACGGCGGTAAGATCGTGACCACGTTTGACCTGGCCATCCCAGAACTCGGGATCGGCATCATGTACGACGGAGCCCACCACGGCGAGGCGAAGCAGTGGCACAAAGACGCCGAGATCAACACCGATCTCACCATTTGCGGGTGGCGGGTGCTGCGCTTCACCTCGGCGTCGTTGCACAAGTTATTGGAGAAGCTCGAGGCGCTGATCTGCGCGATTCAGTCCTGACAGATTACGCCGGCGGTTTGCGGCGACCTGGGGGTTTAGCGGCCGTCTGACAGATTCGGCCGCGAAGTGTCATCCCCGTCCCCGTGGAAGCGCTCCACCAGCTCCGCGACGTACTCGCCGGTCTCGGGGCCCTCGTACGCGCCCACGACGTCGGCGACCAGGCCGGCCTCGCGGATCTCGCCCTTGTCCACCCACAGGGCGGTGTTGCACAGCTGGGCCAAGAAGTCGTTGGAGTGGGAGGCGAAGACCAGGATGCCGGACTTTTTCACCATCTCGGCGAGCCGGACGCGGGCTTTGGCCATGAAGGCGGCGTCGACGGCGCCGATGCCCTCGTCCAACAGCAAGATCTCAGGTTCGATGGAGGTGACCACGCCCAGCGCCAGGCGGACGCGCATGCCGGTGGAGTAGGTGCGAAGGGGCATGTTGAGGTAGTCGCCGAGCTCGGAAAACTCCGCGATTTCGTCCATCTTCGCCTTCATCTGCTTGCGCGTCTGGCCCAGGAACAACCCGCGGATGATGATGTTTTCGTAGCCGGAGATCTCCGGGTCCATGCCCACGCCCAGGTCGAAGACGGGTGCGACGCGGCCGCGCACGTCGGCGACGCCGCGGGTGGGCTCGTAGATACCGGACAGCAGGCGCAGAAGGGTGGACTTGCCGGCGCCGTTGTGGCCGACCAGGCCGACGCGGTCGCCTTCCCTCAAATGCAGGTTGATGTCGCGCAGCGCCTCCACGACCACGGTGTTGGAGGCGTTCTGGCCGATCTTGCCGCCCGCGGAGGACATCATGGCCTTCTTCAGGGAGCGGGACTTGGCGTCGAAGATGGGGAAGTCGACGCAGGCGTTGTAGGTGTCAATGGAAACCATGTGAAACTCCTAACCTCCTAAACCCAGTACGGTACGCGGAAGCGCCAGCGCTTCATGGCCAGCAGGGTGATTAGGACGCCGGCAACGGTGCAGGCGAGGACGATGCCCCAGTGGTAGGCGGCCAACGGTTCGTCGATAAGCGGGGCGCGCACGATCTCGAGGTAGTGGTAGAGGGGGTTGACCTCGGCGAGCATGGCGCGCTGCGCGACCTCGCCGCCTTGGTCCTTGAGGGTGCGGGTGGTCCAGACGATCGGGGTGACGTAGAAGAGGAGCTGCACCAGGGCCTCGAGAAGCGGGGCGACGTCGCGGAAGCGGGTGGCCACCATGCCGAAGAACATGGCCACCCACACGCCGTTGACCACAAGCAGCGCCAGCCCGGGGATGAACAGCAGCGTGTGCAGGGTCAGTGGGATGCGGAAGATCAGCACCAGTAGCAGCCAGATCACCATGTTGTGCGCCAAAAACAACAGTTGGCGCCACACCAGGCGGTAGACGTGCACCGACAGGGCGGACGGGAGCTGTTTGATCAGGCCTTCGTTTTCGATGAAGACGTTCGCGCCGTCCTTGATGCAGCCGGAGATGAAGCCCCAGACGATGAAGCCGACGGTGACGTGGGGGAGGAACTCCGCGACGTCGATCTGGAACAGCATGGAGTACAGAAGGCCCAGCGCCAGCGACATCACGCCGGTGGCGATGGTGATCCAGAGCGGGCCGAGGGTGGACCTCTTGTACCGCTGCTTGATGTCTTGCCACCCCAGTTGCAGCCAGAGTTCGTGCTGGCCCCAACCGCGGATGAGGTCGTCGAACGCGCGCCGGAAGGTCTTGGACTTCGACGGCGGCGTGTCTTCGCCCGGAGGGCTGGTCATGCGGGCGACGTCTTGGCGCAGCTGATCTTCGTTGTGCACGCAGATCACCCTAGTGCACTGCATTTGCGCACCCGAGCTGGCGGTGTGCGCCGTGTCGGACGGGCGTGCATAATTGGGGCATTCTTGCCTGAAGGGAGGTCGGCCGTGGCGTATGACGTGTGGGGAGTGCGTGGACTCTACACATCGCTCGGTAGCGGCTGGACGTACCTGAACGCCCACACGCAGCCGCAGGTGCCGGAAAAGGTGGCGACGGCGGTCTCGCGAAGCTTCCGCAGCGCGGCGCTGGTGCCGCCGCCGGAGCCGGTGCTGGGATCGCACTCGAAGGAGGCCCTGGGCCAGCCGGAGGGCGTGCAGTACCCGGAGATGGCGCGGGTGGCCATCGCGGACCTGACCGGTGTGGCGGCGGACCAGGTGGTGCTGGGCCCGAGCGTGCCTGCGCTGTACTCGGCGCTGGTCAACGCGATGAAGCCGATGCTGCGCCGCAACTCCTCTATCGTGCTGAACCCGCTGGACCGCCCGCATTTGACCAAGCGGTTGCGGCGCGCCGGGCTGGATGAGGCGTGGGCGCAGGCGGACCTGGCCACCGGTGATCTGCCGGCGTGGCAGTACAGCGAGATCGCGGACGGCTCCACCCGCCTGGTGTCCGTGCCGGCGGCGCACGCGGAGCTGGGCAACGTGGTGCGCGTCGCCGACATTGTGGAGGCGGTGCGGGCGAAGTCGAGGGCGTGGGTGCTTGTGGACGCCACCGCGTACGCCCCTTACCGGCCCGTTGACCTCGAGGCTTGGGGCGCGGACGTGGCCGCGGTGGACATCGCTCAGCTGGGTGGGCCGGATATCGCCGCGCTGATCTTCCGCGACACCGCCATGTTCAAGCGCCTGGACATGGACGCGCTGGACCTAGAGGTTTCTCAGGGCTTGGCGGGCGCAGTGCCGGCGGTGGTGGACCATTACGCCTCGCTGGTGGAGGGTTTCTCTGGCCGTGCGACCCGCCGCAACCGCCTGAAGTACTCCCTGGACGCAACCAGCGCTTACCTCAACGGCCTGCGGGATGACCTGCACACGTTCCTGGGCACCCTGCCCGCCGTGCACATCGTTGGTGTGAGCGGCGAGGCGGCCGCGGACGCGCGCGTGGAGCGCATCCCGCGCCTGGCGTTCGGCGTGACGGGCGTGCCCAGCAAAACTGTGCTGCAGCGGCTGCTTGCCAACGGCATCGTGGCCACACAAACGTGCGCCACCCCGCTTCTCGACGACATGGGCGTCGCCGACATGGGCGGCGCAGTGACCATCGCCATGTCGCCGTTCAACACCCAGAACGACATTGAGCAGCTGGTGCGGACGGTGGCGTCTCTGGCTTAAACCACCAGCAGGATCTTCCCGGTGTTGTCGCCGGAATCTAGGTGCTCGTGGGCCAGCTTGGCGTCCTCAAGCGGGAAGCGTTGGGAGATGTTCGGGGTGATCTTCCCGGCTTCGATGAGCGGCCACACGTTTTCCACCGTGGAGGCGACAATGGCCGCCTTCATCGGGCGCGGCCGTGCGCGGAGGGTGGTGGCGGTGACGGACAGGCGACGCGGCATCATCCGCCCCAGCGACAGTGTGCCCTTCGGCCCGCCCTGCACCGCGATGACGATGAGGTGCCCGTCCGTGTTCAGCGTCTTGATGTTCTGCTCCAGGTACGGCCCGCCAACCACGTCGAGGATGGCGTCGGCCCAGCCGGGCAGCTCCTCGGCGAAGTCCTGCTCCTTGTAGTTGATCAGGATGTCGGCGCCGAGCTCGCGGCAATACTCGAGCTTTTCTCGGCTGCCGGCGGTGACGGCCACCTCGCAGCCGAGCGCCTTGCACATCTGGATGGCAAAGGAGCCAATGCCGCCCGCGCCGCCGTGGATGAGCACGCGGTCGCCCTCCTTGATGCCGGCGATCATGCCCAGGTTCGACCACACCGTGCACGCCACCTCGACCACGCCGGCGGTCTCCTCGACAGTCAGGCCCTTTGGGATGGGTGTGAGCTGACCTTCCGGGACAGTGACGTATTCGGCGTACCCGCCGCCAGCGAGCAGGCAGCCGACCTCCTCGCCTTCCTTTCGACCAGTCGTGCCCGGGTCTGTAATGATTCCCGCGCATTCCAGACCCATAATCTCGGACTCGCCCTTCGGCGGCGGGTACTTCCCGGCAGCTTGCATCAGGTCGCCGCGGTTCACGCCGGCGGCAACGACCTTGACTAGGACTTCGCCGTCTTGCGGGGTGGGCCTTTGGGCGTCGTAAAGCATGAGCTCTTCATTGATTGCTTTCATGCGACCCAGGGTAGCCAGTCGGAGGGTGTCATTTACAGTGATGAATTAATTACGCAAACAGACTGCGCACAGCTGACATGCGGGTTAAGCTACGGGTGTTCCGCTCGTTTCCTAATGTAAAGGAATCCTCATGATCTACACCATCCTCAGCCTCATGTCCTCCGCAGCCTTCATCTGGTCCATCCTTGAGGTGTTCACCGTCACCCAGCAGCGCCCGGGTATCTCCATCCCGGATGCGGCTCGCGTTGCAGCTGCGAAGTACGGCATCCACTTCTAATCGCTGCTACGAAGACGGGCCTCCGCCGAATGGTGGGGCCCGTTTTTACATGCTGTAAAGTGAACCCGTCGCTTTTCAGCGACTTGGAGACGTGGCAGAGCGGCCGAATGCACCGGTCTTGAAAACCGGCGAGGTTTATCCCTCCGCGGGTTCAAATCCCGCCGTCTCCGCCAACTACTTTTCGGGGGCCTTTGCTTAACGACGCCTTCAGGTTTCCCTCGCTTTGTCAAAAGTAAATGAATTTATGGGAAGAGTCTAGGGGAGGACTTCTGGTCGGGTGTAAAGTCTCTGTCACTCCCGTTTTCTGCGCTGGCGTGAAGCGGGAAAGCTAGTTTCAAAAAGCATTACTCGCTGATGTGGAGGGCATGGATGAGCGAGAATAAACGACCAAACACGAGGAATAACCGCTGGTGGCGCAGCGTCGCCGCGGTAGTCAGCACAGTGGCGCTGGGCATCGGCGGGGTTGCGGTGCCGCCGGTTGCGGGGGCTTACACGCCGACAACACTGGAATTTCCGGAAGGCACTCGGAATGCCGCAGGTGATCCGGATGGTCCGGAGCCGACAGTGCAGGCTTCCGATGCTTCCATTTCGAAAGTAGGCGATGGATATGAGGCTACATTTGAGGGGGTACTAACCGCTCCGCAGCCTGTTGGTTCCGACGGCCAGCAATATGGCGAATCTGACTTTGTTTACGCTTCTGTGGTCTTGGGTGTAACGGGTGGTTCCCTTTCACGCAAGCCGACCGCAGATGACTTTCAGTGGGAAGATGGTGTCCGACGGGAAGTAAACGTTCTGGACTACGGAGACGGCGATTTTCGCGTCGAGTTCAAAAACGGTGATCAGCCGACCGCAGGCGCTGGCAGCAAATTTTCAGTAACTCTGCCGGTCACACCTGAGGAGGGGGCTCAGAAATTAAAAGCTGAGGAACTGGTATACGGGCGTATTTACCCAGAAAAGGGGTGGCAGGTCAACGACGATTATGACCTGAAACATATCGACGGTACGTGTTCTGCGATGGCGACTCAGTCCCACACCTTTCATGGCGGAGGCTATGGGGAATGGCTTGGGGAAATTCGGTTCGGGTCGAACCTAGAAAGCATTCAGCTTGGTGAGCTGGACCTGACTTTCCGGGATGCGAGTGGCAGAGACATAACCGAGCAGATTCTTTCGGGCGCAGAGCCTCTGGATCACGTCGGAAACGTTCTGCAAGATCCGCCTGCTGAACAATTTCCTTCGGTGAATTGGCAGATGACGCTCAACTGGCCTTTCGATTCAACTACCAAGAACCCATCCTTCGTCAGCGAGCAACCTGTTTACTACGCCGGTACGTCTTGGATCCCTGATGGGACAACTGTCTCGGTCACACAGAAAGTGACTGACCGTGCCTGCGATCCGGCTCGACCGACATACGATCGCTGGGACAACTTTCAGCACAGCGTTTTCCTTTCTAGCGGGAGCACCGACCGAATTGCTGAAGATTACGCTGTAGATGAGCTCGACCTGAATGGTCCTGAAGTGCCGACGACTACGGTTACTAAAGTCACGACAACGACTGAGTATCCGGATCCGGTTACAACGACGGTGACAACAACCCCGTCTAGTACTGCAGTTACGACGCAAACAGAGACGGTAACTGCGACAACGACTCCGACTAAGACGAAGGTGGTCCCGACCACGACCACGCAGCAGGTCCCCACCACAACTACGCAGCAGGTCCCGACCACGACCACGCAGCAGGTCCCCACCACAACTACGCAGCAGGTCCCGACCACGACCACGCAGCAGGTCCCGACCACAACTACGCAGCAGGTCCCGACCACGACCACGCAGCAGGTCCCCACCACAACTACGCAGCAGGTCCCGACCACGACCACGCAGCAGGTCCCGACCACGACCACGCAGCAGGTCCCGACCACGACCACGCAGCAGGTCCCGACCACGACCACGGAAACGACCACCGTATCGACTCCGTGCGACTGTGAGCCGGAAACGGTTACCAAGACGGAAACTGCGAAACCGGTAACTGAAACGAAGACCGAGACCATCACGGTCATGGAGCCGGTGCCAACCACTACGACTAAGACCGAGAAGGTCCCGGAGCCGGTGCCAACCACAATTCACACCACCACGACTGCGGAAGCGCCGAAGCGCAGCTCCATCGGAGACAAGGTCTGGGAGGACACCAACGGTGACGGTAAGGAGGACCCGGATGAGAAGACGGGTGTCCCGGATGTGACTGTGATTGTGAAGGATCCGGAGGGCAACGAGGTCACTCGTACTGTGACTGATGAGGACGGTAACTGGAAGGTTGACGTCGAGCCGGGCGACTACGTTGTTGAGTACGTTCCGGGCGGTCACACTCCGTCGCAGCCGGATCAGGTCGAGCGCACGGTGACGATCAAGCCTGGCGAGAAGCGCGATGACATCGACCTGGGCATCCTGCCGTCTGGTTCTGTTGGTGATCGTGTTTGGGTTGATGAGGACGGCGACGGTAAGCAGGGCGAGAACGAGAAGGGCCTTGAAAACGTTGTTGTGCTGGTGTCCCGTGAGGGTGAGCCGACGCGTTCTGCAGTCACCGATGCAAACGGTGATTGGAAGATTGAGGGTCTGAACCCGAATGTGGAGTACGACATCCGGTTTGTGAAGCCTGAGGGCTGGGAGGTCACCGGTAAGGTTCCGGGTTCGGATGAGTCCGGTCTGGCTTCGAAGGTGACGGTGAAGCCGGGTGAGTACAACGACACTTACGATCTTGGTCTGAAGAAGATTGATACGTGTCGCGAGTGCGAGCCGATGGAGCCGGGCACGATCGGCGACCGTGTCTGGATTGATAAGAACGGTGACGGCAAGGAAGACCCGAATGAGAAGACGGGTGTTCCGAACGTGACTGTGATTGTGAAGGATCCGGAGGGCAACGAGGTCACTCGTACGGTGACTGATGAGGACGGCAACTGGAAGGTTGACGTCGAGCCGGGTGACTACGTTGTTGAGTACGTTCCGGGTGGTCACACCCCGTCGCAGCCGGATCAGGTCAAGCGCACTGTGACGATCAAACCGGGTGAGAAGCGTGACGACGTTGACCTCGGTGTTCTGCCGTCTGGTTCTGTTGGTGACCGTGTGTGGAACGACGAGGACGGTGACGGTAAGCAGGGCGAGAACGAGAAGGGCCTTGAAAACGTCGTGGTGTTGGTGTCCCGTGAGGGTGAGCCGACCCGTTCCGCAGTCACCGATGAGAACGGTGATTGGAAGATTGAGGGTCTGAACCCGGACGCTGAGTACGACATTCGCTTTGTGAAGCCGGAAGGCTGGGAGGTCACCGGTAAGGTTCCGGGCTCTGATGAGTCTGGTCTGGTCTCCAAGGTGACGGTGAAGCCGAACGAGTACAACGACTCCTACGATCTCGGTTTGAAGAAGGTCGATCCGGATTGTGACTGTGAGCCAATCAAGCCGGGCACCATCGGTGACCGCGTGTGGATCGACCTCAACGGCAACGGCAAGCAAGACCCGAACGAGACTGAGGGCGTGCCTGACGTGACCGTGATCGTCCGCGATGCCGACGGCAACGAGGTCACCCGCACTGTCACCGACGAGGAGGGCAACTGGAAGGTCAACGTCGAGCCGGGCGACTACGAGATTGAGTACCGCCCGCGCGACTGGAAGCCGACCGACCCGAAGCGCGTGACCCAGAAGGTCACTGTGGAAGAGGGCAAGGAATACCTGGACCTCGACCTTGGCGTGCAGAAGCCGAAGCCGGGCGAGCCGACCCCGCCGATTGATGAGCCGACACCACAGCCGGAGAAGGGCTCGTCGACTGAGACCCTCGACCGCTGCGTGGCCAACGCGGTGCGCTCGCCGCTGCTGTACTTGGTGCCGGTGGCGCTGCTGGGTGCCTTCGGCGGTGAGATTGCCCGTCCGTACATGGGCGCGATCAACGAGCAGGTCAACCAGATCAACGCGCAGTTCCAGGAGGCCATGCGCCGCAACACCCCGGACTGGGGCCAGGGCGGCCGTGGTGGTCGCGACAACGACCAGTTCGCTGAGCTGCGCGGCCAGATCGATGCGGCGAACCGTCGTATCGCGGAGCTCGGCCAGGACCCGAACGTCCAGCGCTTCGGCACCGTCGCCGCTGGCATCATCGGACTGATCGCCGCGGGCGGCGTGCTCTACGACTGGTGCTCCAACGAGAAGGGTGAGGCTTTCACCTCCATCGGTGGCTCCTCCGCCAAGGAGTCCGGTGCGGAAGGCCGCCAGTCCTCCAGCAAGGACGCGGCATAACCGCTAAGTAACAGCGAAAACCGGCCAGGCTACCCGCCTGGCCGGTTTTTCTGTTGCTGACGTCGGTTAGACGATCTCGTCCGGGAAAAGCTCTGGCATGGTGTGGAATTGGCGGGTGCCCGGGAAGTCCGAAGGGACGTCGATAAGCAAATCCTTTGCTCGCTTCGTATCCGGGCGATTCTGGCCGGCGACGACCTGCACCTTCTCAATCGGGAACTCGCCGCGCAGCTGCACCACCGCGGAACCGTCGTTGCGGTACGCGAAGTTGTCGCCGAGCAGGCCGGCGACCTCCGAGACGGACTCGACGGAGCTGCCCAGATTGTCCGCGCGCCACGAACCCTCGAGATCGCCGAGGGGGACGCCGAGGAGGACGATGCCGTCCGCCGACTTAGCTAGCGCGGAGGTCTTCGGGGTGAAATAGAACGGCACGGACGCGCTCTCACCCACCAACGGGCCAGCAGTGAGCGAATCCAGGTTGGCCGGGAACCAAACTAAGTAATCAGACGGGTCATTTGAAGTATCGCGGGCGGCGAGGCCGGAGGTGAGCCAAGTGTGGATTTTCATGCGACCGAGTATACGGATTTCGCCCAGGGCGTTTCGGGGTGTATTTGGACGCGCGGGGCCGACAGAGTAATGTGGAGCAAGGTCTGGAGATGTGCCAGAGTGGCCGAATGGGGCTCCCTGCTAAGGAGTTGCCCCCTTGACGGGGGCCGCAGGTTCAAATCCTGTCATCTCCGCCACCGCGCCCGTAGCTCAACGGATAGAGCATCTGACTACGGATCAGAAGGTTGGGGGTTCGAATCCCTCCGGGCGCACTCTTGTTTTTCGTGCGGAAACCCCTGCTTGGCGGGGGTTTTCGGCGTTTGTGGGGTTTGGGTGGGGTTGGTGGGTCTGCTAGTTCGCGGTGGTTCCTGACAGATCACGGCGGGCATTTGTAGTGACCTGGGGCGATGGGGGCGTTCTGACAGATTCGGCCGCGAAGTGTCGGGGTACGTAGCGAAAAGCCCCGCCGGTGGGCGGGGCTAGGGTTCGGTCGCGTTAGCTCTGGCGGGTCTCCACCACCGGGGCGGCGACGGTCTCGGCCGGCTTGTTGTTGCCGCTGCTGCTGCCGCCGACAGTGACATCGACGCCGTTGACGCGCGGGATGCACGTGCGGACGGCTGCGGTGACAAGTAGGGCAGCGACGACGCCAACGGCCGCGCCACCAGCGGCGGTGAGCTGAGCGGGCTCGACGTTGAACTGACGGGCAGCGTCGTTGAATGCGCGCTCAGCCCGCTTGGCAGCGTCGTTGAGGCCTGGGACGTTAACCTGGCCAGCCAGCGCGAGCGGGATCAGCGCGACCAGCGGGAGACCCAGGCCCACCAGGGACGCGATGCAGCGCGGGTCGGAGGAACCGCCGTCAACGCCGACGTTCGCGTCGATGAGGTGATCGCCGTTTTCGTCCTGGCGCTTGCGGGAGGAGCCGAAGCCCACCAAGCCGCCGTTGGCGTTGCCAGTGACGAGCACTTCCGGGTTGGCGTTGTTGGTCACTACGGCGGAGTTGTTCGAGCCGGCGTCGCGAAGGTTGTCGTTGGCGTTGTCGGTGATGACTACCGTCGGGTTGGCATTGTTGGTGACCACGGCGCTGTTGTTGGAGCCGTTGTCGTTGGCGTTGCCCGTGACGACAACCGTCGGGTTGGCGTTGTTGGTCACCACAGCAGAGTTGTTCGAGCCGTTGTCGTTCGCGTTGCCCGTGACGACAACCGTCGGGTTCGCATTGTTGGTGACCACGGCGGAGTTGTTGGAACCGTTGTCGTTCGCATTGCCGGTGACGACGGCGCTGTTGTTCGAGCCGTTGTCGTTCGCGTTACCGGTGACGACAGGGTTCGCATTGTTGGTGACCACGGCGGAGTTGTTGGACCCGTTGTCGTTCGCGTTACCGGTGACGACAGGGTTGGCGTTGTTGGTGACGACGGCGGAGTTGTTGGACCCGTTGTCGTTCGCGTTACCGGTGACGACAGGGTTCGCGTTGCCGGTAATGACCGGGTTCGCGTTGCCCGTGATGACCGGATTGGCGTTACCCGTGACAACAGGGTTCGCGTTGTCAGTCACCACAACGGAGTTGTTGGAACCGTTCTCGCGCAGGTTGTCGTTCACGTTGCCCGTGATGACTACGGACGGGTTGGCATTGCCAGTGATCACCGGGTTGGCGTTGTTGGACAGGTTGTCCTTGATCTCAACCGTCGGGTTGGCGTTGTTTGTGATCACCACGGACGGGTTGCCGTTGTTGGACAGGTTGTCCCGCGGGTTGACGTTGTCGGTGATGACCACGTTCGGGCTGCCGTTGTTGTTGCCGATGTTGGACGGGTTCGCGTTGTTGGTGATCACAACGTTGATCAAGCGTCCAGCACCGCCGCCGCTGGTTCCACCCTCGCCACCGGTGGTTCCACCCCCGTTACCGCCGGTTCCGCCCTCGTTACCGCCAGTGAGGCCACCGATGATGTCGCCCAGGCCGCCGAGCAGAGCGCCACCGGTGCCGGCACCGATCAGGCTGCCCAGGATTGGCCCGAGGATGCTAGCGACGGTGCCAGCCGTTTCTGCGGGTGTCTTTGACGGGTTCTTGGCCGCAATCTTTAGAGTGGCCTCGAACTTGTCAGTTCCGTCGTTCACCTCAATTGGAAGGTCGAAGTCGCCCTCCTTGAACGTGGTTGGTGGGGTGACGCGGACGGTGGTGCCGTCGTTGGAGACGGACCAGCCAGTCGGCAGCGCGGCTCCGTTCTTGGACACGCTGACGCCCTCCGGCAGTGTGATTCCCTCGACGGACTGCGCTGACGTGGACTTCTCAAAGTCCATCGGGTAGCGGGAGGTCAGCTGGCTTTCCCATTCGGCGCCCGGGCGCTCGTCGATGATGTTGACGCGCAGCGTCGTGTCAAAGGTCTCGCCAGCGGCGGTGGTCACGCGCACCGGGATGTCCTTCTTACCTGCGCTGAAGGCGGCGGTGGACTTCGGACGGATTAGGGTCAGCGTGCCGTCGTTGTTGTTGAAGCCCCAGTTGAAGATGGTGTTCGCGCGCGGTGCGACGGTGTCGCCGGGCTGTAGCTGCAGCCCTTCGACTACAGCTTCATCGGCGTTCCAGAAGTTTGCGGTGTCAAAGCGCTGCTCGAAGGTGGCGGCAGAGGTGCCTTCGCTTGTCGACGGCTGCTCCGCCGGCGCCGGTTCAGCATCACTCGTCGGCGTGGTTGTCTCCTGGGCTTGGACAGGGGAGACAAGCGGTGCCACGAGGGCAAGGGACAGGGCGCCCGCCGCGATGACGGTACGGCGGGAACGAACGGACTTTGCCATGGTGGCTCCTTTAGGGGTTCAGCGGATTATCAGCGTCATGTGACGCGTTTCGCAGATCACGCGTAGATTTTTGCATACATCTGGCAAGAAGCAACGCGTCTGAGACAAAAACTGTCCGTGTGGGTACCCTCACCGTGTGACTACGGCCAACGCGGCGGCGATCGCGCACCTGGAAAAGCAGCTCAACCGGCACCGGCTGGACTCCGGCGACCTGGACGGCCTCCACGAGGAGCTGGCAGAAATCCCGTTGCACGATGTGGTGCACGTGGTGGAGCGGCAGCCGTCGAAACGCGGCGCTGTGCTCATCCGCCTGCTGCCGCCAGAGCGTGCCGCGGCGGCCTTCGACGCGCTTGATCCCGCCCACCAGGCGGAGATCGTGGAGGCGCTCGGGCGCGAAGATGTCGCCGGCCTGTTCAGCGCGCTGGGCGCCGAGGACCGCGTGCGCATGCTGGACAACATGCCCGCGGAGATCGCGGAGCGGTTCCTGGGGGATCTGGACGAGGACGCGCGGGCGGACACCAACCTCATTCTCGGCTACGAGAAGGGCTCGGTCGGCCGTGCGATGAGCCCCAATGTGGCGGCGGTTGGTCCGGGTGAGGGGGTGCGGGACGTCGTCGACAAGCTCAGGGCTCAGGCGGATGACTTTGAGACCGTCTACACCATCGCCGTGGTGGATCCGGAGCGCACGCTGTGCGGCGTGGTGTGGCTTCGCGACCTGTTCAAGGCGGCGCCGGACGCCCGAGTCGGCGATGTGATGCGGGAGCGCCCGGCGGTGCAGGTCAGCGACGACGCCGAGGACGCCGCCCGCCGCCTGCTTTCATCCGGCCAGCTCGCGTTTCCGGTGGTCGACGACGGCAACCGTCTCATGGGCATCTTCACCTTCGACGAGGCCCAAGACATTGTGGAGCACGCCGACAGCGAGGACACTGCGCGCCAGGGCGGTTCCGAGTCGCTGAAGCAGCCGTACCTTTCCACCCCGGTTCTCAAGCTGGTGCGCTCGCGCATTGTGTGGCTGCTGGTGCTGGCACTCTCCGCGATCCTGACGGTGCAGGTCCTCGGCGTGTTTGAGGGCACGCTCGCGCAGGTGACCGTGCTGTCTCTGTTTATCCCGCTGCTCACCGGCACCGGCGGCAACACTGGCAACCAGGCGGCCACGACGGTGACAAGGGCACTCGCGCTTCACGACGTCACCAAAGGCGACATTCTGAAAGTCATGTGGCGCGAACTGCGCGTCGGCGCCACCCTCGGAGCAGTGCTGGGCGTGCTCGGATTGGCCATCGCGTGGGCCGTTTTCGGCCAAGACATCGGAATAGTGATAGGAAGCACATTATTTTGTGTCTGCGCCATGTCCGCGACCGTTGGCGGGCTCATGCCGATCGTGGCGAAGACCGTCGGCGCGGACCCGGCGGTGTTTTCCAACCCGTTCATCTCCACCTTCTGCGACGCGACCGGTCTGGTGATCTACTTCGCCATTGCCAAGGCGGTACTCGGCTTGTAGGTGGGATGTTGTTTGCCGGATTGACCTGCTGTTTTGGTGGTGAGTTCACCTGGGTGTAATGTTCTTCTTCGTTGTCCACACGGCAACGAACTGAATACGCGCCCGTAGCTCAACGGATAGAGCATCTGACTACGGATCAGAAGGTTGGGGGTTCGAATCCCTCCGGGCGCACCGTCTGTTTGAACGCCCCGAGCATCCCGCTCGGGGCGTTTTCATTTCTCTCAGGTTTCGGTAGCGCCTAAGCGTTCATTATTAGGAACTTTAGAAAACCGTTTGAATCTGAAAAAGGCCTGATTAACTGCCCTTTCAGGGTTGCCACTTGCTTGAAAGCAGCTGTCCAAATTGGTAGGTTTTACGGCAGTTCCGCGGGAGAAGTGTGTTCTATGTACTTCTTCCTCGAATTTCTCCCATTTACAAAACCAACCATTGGAGCCATCTTGAAGAACGCTTCCTCCCCGTTCGAGTTCAACTCGGACGCTGCTGCCCAGGGACCTTCGAACCCTGCGCGCTACAACGCATCCTCTACCGCACGCCGCGGCTTCTCCGGCAAGCGCACCGCAATGGCCGGCATGACCGCGGTGTCGTTGGCGCTGAGTGGTTTGACTGTGCCGAGTGTTGTTGGGGGTGCAGGATCCGGGCTTGCCGGGGTGCAAACGGCTAATGCTGCCACAGGAATGGCAGTGACAGCTTCAGTAAATTACGACAAGGGTGACGAATTTTACTCTGTATTCTCAGACCTTGGGGAAGTGCCGGGTAAAATCGATACCTTCCATGTGAGGTTGGATCCTCAGCAGTACAAAAACAAGAAGTTCACCGTAACCGAGTCATTCCCTGTTGAGGCCGTTTATCGCTACGGGTATACGGACCGGGAAGGCAAATCCCGCACATACGAACAATCCATTTCCGGAATCGGTGTGCCTGATGCCGACGGTCGCGGCTTCGTTTTTAAGCTGGATGAGCCAATCGAAGACATGAAGTCTAAAGGCTCGGTGCGGTTTGCTGCGGATCCGAACCTGATTTCCGCGGTGAGGCTCAATGCAGACGGAACCGTCAAAGTCGATGGTGACGGGAACCCTGACTGGACTGATCTTGATAATGCGGCTGGTCATGCGGGAGTTATCTCCTACTCCAAGGGCTCGGTGTCTGGCTCGGTTGATCCGGAGGCTGTTGGCAAGGTTGAACTGGTTGATGCGCAGGGTAAGCGCTACACAGCGTCGATCGATGCCACCACTGGTGTGGTGAAATTTGGTGAGTTGCCGGAGGGGGATTACACCTTGGTGATTGATCCGGCTGATGGGTATGTGAAGCCTGCGGATCGTACGGTGACGGTGAAGGCTGGTGAGGACACCCGGCTTGGTGATCTCACGCCGCAGCGCGAGACCGGCGCCATTAACGGTTCGGTGTCAAATGTTCCTAGTGGGGCGAATCTCCAAGTTCGAGCGACCGGCAACGATGACGCGACCCGAGGCGTTTCCGAGGTGGTCGATGTCGTCGATGGCACCTACTCGATTTCGGACCTGCCGACCGGCAATTATGTCGTGGAAGTAGTCGCAACAACCGTTCCTGAAGGGTACTCAGTAAGCGGTGGTCAGTCGGCAACCGTCACACATAACGGCACGGAGACGAAGAACTTCGAGATTTCTTCTAAGCGCGGCAAATTGACGGTGAACCTCAGCACGGATACCCCGGTTGAGATTAATGCGGTTCACGACGGGGTGACATACGCCTTTGGCTCGCGGAATAATTCGTTTACGTTGGACGCTGCCCCGATCGGCGAATACACGGTGAAAGTCAATGCCCCAGACGGCTACACGGTTGAAGGCAACACCTCGGTTAACGTGCCTGAAGATGGTGAAGCTATCGCCAACGTGACGGTCACGCGTGATACGGGTTCGGTGTCTGGCTCGGTTGATCCGGAGATTGTTGACAAGGTTGAGTTGGTTGACTCCACCACTGGTGAGCGTCGTGAGGTGCCTGTTGATGGCGACGGCAACCTGAATTTGGATGAGGTTCCCACGGGCGACTACACGGTTGTCGTCACTCCGAAGGATGGTTACACCGCGCCTGCTGAGCAGCAGGTGACGGTGGAGAAGGACCGCGACACCAAGCTGGAGAATCTCAATCCGACGCGTGATACGGGTTCGGTGTCTGGCTCGGTTGATCCGGAGATTGTTGACAAGGTTGAGTTGGTTGACTCCACCACTGGTGAGCGTCGTGAGGTGCCTGTTGATGGCGACGGCAACCTGA